>CAYQOL010000009.1:0-25681 GCA_964419165.1 uncultured Saccharimonas sp. (SeqCode) | reverse complement strand
ATCACACCGTTTTTATCTTTCTTAGCCATATAAATATAATAACAGACTAATGGTACCCCGGGCAGGAATCGAACCTACAACCTTATCCTTAGGACGGATCTGCTCTATCCAATTGAGCTACCGAGGCAAACAAGCAAGCCTTTCTAAGCTCGCTGTCTTATTATAGCGTCAAGATAACCTTTCGTCACTTTTTCTTTGGAACGTGACCGCGCACTACGTTTTCGTCAGTGGTTTTATAATAGCTATATACTTCCGATTTATCAAACCACAGTGCTATTTCTTGTTCGGCTTCTTTAGGGTCACCGGAAGCATGTAATATATTCGGCAAAGTCGAACCAGCTTTGTTAGTAAATTCACGAGTAATGTGCGTAAAGTCACCTCTTATTGTACCGGGCGCAGAATCCTTAGGGTCTGTCGTTCCGACAAGTTTGCGGACATAATATACAGCCTCTACACCCTCAAGAACAAAAGCGATAACTGGGGTTTCCGTCATTTGCGCCAGTACGATATTATAGATGTCCTCACCCCACCTGCTAATCAAATTGCTTATACCTTCGTAATGTTTATGAAAATGAAGTTCGTCCGGAGCAACCATTTTCATAGCTACAATTTTCATTCCGGCTCGTTCGAACCGTGAAATTATCTGCCCGACCAGCCCCCTTTGCATAGCATCCGGTTTAATAATTATCAACGTTCTTTCAAGTTCTGGCATATTCACTCCTTTCAATAATCTTTATTAAGTATACACTATGACAAAAAACGAACAAATTATCAGCCAAAACGCTTTTGTAGTACTCCTATCGATTTGCTATGCTATTAATATGTATGTTTCCGATTTGATCCTCGATTATATAGAACATCTGGAAGTAGAAGGTGGTCGGTCAAGCAGTACTGCTGAGAACTACAAGCTGTACTTAGAGAGATTCGTCGAATTTACGGACGATATTTCCGTAGATAAAATAACATCCGACGTTATCCGAAAATACCGTCTATGGCTAAATCGTTACAAGAATTACAACGATGATGAATTATCAACCTTGACTCAATGTTATCATCTGATAGCACTGAGAGGGTTTTTGAATTACCTTTCAAAAAGAGACATATTCAGTCTATCACCAGAAAAAATCGAATTGCCAAAAATATCGCGCCGACAAGTAACTTTTTTATATCCCGACGAAATCGACAGGATTATTGAACAAATAAATTTATCAACCGAATCAGGTCTTCGCGACCGAGCTATAATTGAGCTACTTTTTTCCGGCGGTCTGCGCGTATCGGAATTGATTAATCTGAACCGAAATCAAGTTAATACCAAAAGGCGTGAGTTTATGGTGCGCGGCAAAGGCAACAAGGACAGGCCGATATTTATCAGCGAGAGTGCAGCCGATCATATAGATAATTATTTATCCGAACGCACCGATAGCCTTCCCCCGTTATTCATAAGTTACAGTCGTAACCACACTCCTACGAACAGCGGTGACTACAAACGACTTTGCGCCCGCAGCGTACAGCGAATAATAAATACTTATTCCCGACTTGCTGGTATTACCAAGCATGTCAGTCCTCATACAATGCGGCATAGTTTCGCAACCGATTTGCTAATGAATGGTGCCGATTTACGCAGTGTCCAAGCTATGCTGGGTCACAGCAGTATTAGCACCACACAAGTCTACACTCACGTAACTGACGAACACTTGCGTGAAGTACACGAAAAATATCATAGCAAAACTGACTGATTACTCGGTGCAGCTACCTACACCGCTAACGTCTGCACTATAACCCGCTTGAATTTTGTTATAATCGTGTTCACTATCCGTTATGGAAAAGTCTTTGCAAAAACTACCGTTTATATCGATTTCTGCATCAGGATACGGGAAATCAATATCTGTCAGTTCAACTCTGCTAGCTACCCGCCTATAAAGAGTATTCGCCCGACCAGTCGAATCAATTTCCGGCTGAACCGCACTAAACTGTACCGAGTCCGTATCATTCAAAAGGGTTACTCTATAATTAGCTCCGTTATATAAGGGTTTTAAACGCAAGAACAAGTTTTGCCTAGCGCCACCCACGGTATCCGGTAGTTTGATTTGCGCTTTACATGCAAAATTCTCACCACCCGAGTAGCTACTTACACAATAAATTGGTACTGGCTGATTCGATTTAATCGTACTACTGCCTATCGTGGATATTATATATTGATATCCGTTACTACGCATATCGTAACCTGTAATATTCGTCGGGCTGGCAGTGGGACTTGCGAAAGGGTAAAGAAAAACCGTACTGTTATCGCTTGATACACTATTACTTGTGTCAAGCTGGCCTAAATCAAACGTGCTGGCAAACTGAATAATTTGTGTTCTCATAACCGGCGGACGATTATCCGGCCATGAAGAGGCTCGTCGTAGTGGAAGAGCGGATCCAGGATTAACATTGGCCCAAGATAATAAATCTAGAAAGTTACCACCGGCATCATCGACATTGAACCACTCGACCTGTACGGTATTAAAACCCGCCACTCCGTTGAGAGGGATTAACTTCGTCTGGTCCTGAGAAGTAAAAATCCCAAGATAATCGTCGGTATTCAGCTTTATTTTCACACAAGTATAAGCTTGTTCCAAAGAAGAGTTATTACCGGTTTTTACCGGTATATCACCCGTGGCGGATAGCTGAACATCAGACAATTTCAGAACCGCTTGGTTACAGCTGGCATCCGATTTGAAATTATCTTTTTCGGCCTGACAATCCGCTGAAGAATATCCTTTTTCATTACATATACTCAGGTAGCGAAGCAATGCTCTCTTACCATCCTCGACGCCGGCCTGAGCCGAATCGAAAGCACTTTGCGACAAGTCGGTGGTCGTGGCTTCTTCCTGGTCCTGAAGCATTATGCGTGTAAAGCTTATCGTTGCTATGGTCATCAATAAGGTAGTAAATATAACGATAAATAATGACACCGCCCCGCTTTGTTTGTTGTTTATTCTAACCATATATCAACCCTCCTACCTAGTTTAACGGATTGCCCGATCGGGCAGATATATTAAATTCATTAATCGAGCAATAATTAAGATTCGAATCTTTGTCATTTGGTGGTTTACAGGTTGAGTTATTCCAATCAATCGCAGTTTGTTCATTCGTACCTAGAACGAAATTGATATTATACAGTTTCTGACCGGTCTTGGGGTCGGTAGCAGTATTATAGTCGGAGGTAATTTTGAACGAATGAAGCGCCAAATCATGATCACTCGAATCAAGCAATTCGATAGGCTCCATAAATGAATTGTCTGAACCTATCGGAGGATTATAGGTAATTTCGATGTTCACTAAATCACCGTTCGAATCGGTTTCACAGTACGTCGCATTCGGATCATAGACTTTAATAAAACGGATTACATTGGAAGAATCTGAATATACATTCAGTTTCGCGGGGTCATTTAATTTGATATATTCACCATAGTTCCAGATATAACTGTATTGTCCTAAACATAAACGGCCGCCATAATCGTCAACGCCGTTTATTTGCACGACATAAGAACTATTTATTTTTGGATATTCATCCTGATACAGATTTCCTGTGCCGAGATCGATTTTAAACGGACTGCCGGAAGCAATATTACGTTGCAACTCACTGGTAATTGTCCTGGCAGCCTGATTAACTTCTTTTAAGGTCAGCCCCCGGTTGTAAATATTGCCTATTTGAATAACCGTCATCGCAATCGAAATTAATAGAAACGATACGAATGCCATTGCCAACATCAATTCAATGATAGTAAAACCACTCGGTTTAGCCCTTCGGTTCATACAACCTCACTATCGTTCCCAAAGTCATCGGCATAACATGGCCCGGATCGTCCCAGCATGCCCTTATATGAAAGTCAACATAAGCCGCATTCTTCTGTATATTGTTAGAACCAAACGTTTTATGAATCGCTTCAATCCAAATTCCCTCCGGTCTATCTATGTTATCACTGCTATCATACCGGACTTGAGCGAATGTCGTAGCCTGTTTAATAAGTCCGTTCGAAGGTTCTACGAATGTAGCCCTTCTAGTATTTAATATGAAACTTTTTGAGGGGTCCGGCGTCGGGCATTTGCCGTTATCCAAACCAAAATCGGAAACGGTAGTATTGCTATTAATTCTTTCCATCATCTCTGCCCATTGTCCAGCCGGCTTATTTGAGTCAAAATCTCCATATGACATGCCGGATTGGTATGCGGCCGTATACGATTCGTTCAGAAAATGAAGTGTTTCAACTTGAGAATCTATCTGTTGGCGTACCAACGTTATTTCCAAAGACCTTTGTGCAGTCGCCGAACCTTGGTTCATAATCGATAAACTACAGACCGCAACCAAGCTGAAAACTGCAATTGCGAACAACACCTCAATCAACGTGTCACCATTTTTATAAGTAAATGAACGGCCTAACATCCGCTAATTGCCCCTAATGTCTCAATTCCGGAGGAACCTGTCGCATCAGGTGATATTACCAACGCCGACATCGCGCCCATAAATAGTCCGTTTGAATCTACGCACATAGTGGTCACATTTGCACCTTTTAGCAGTTTCGCATCAAGCAAACTGCTTATATTACCATCCTGAACAATACCAGCGGGGTCGGTACTTGATTTAATGAAAGTCCTAATAACACCGCTTGACGGCGACCTTAATATTAACATCGAAATATACAGTGACGGATGCCCAGACGTTTTATCGGTCAGCTTTGCCCTCCATTCCAAATCATACGAATCTTCTCCGACAGGTGACACTATAATATGAGAATCTATAAAAGCTGAGACGTCATTATTGCTATTGGTTGGCGTGGTCGTACCTAAAACGCCTTTGATTATCAACTTTCCACTATCACTACTGTCAGACGAAATAAATTTTCCCAAAATAAAACAATCGGATTGACCAAGTGGTTTCTCTACGTTGGAACTATCACATTTATAAATCGGTTGACGATCGTTTTCTACGTTCGCTACTTCGGAATACTGCTGTTGAAAAAACGACTGCAACGACGAGACACTATCACGATACCTTTGTCTGTTTATTGATGTGCCTGTGCCTATTAAAATGCCCACAATTAGAAACGCCGTAATAGCTAAAAAAAGCATCGTTTCAATAATAGTAAAGCCGGCTTCTTTGGAAGGTTTCATTTGATTATGATTATAGCATAAGCGCTAAATCCTATTAAACTTTCAAACTATGTTATACATAAATTTGTCTATCAAATAAAAACCCGCGAATTTGGCGATGACAAAACCGGCTATCAGCAACGGACCGAAAGGAATCTTTGAGTTTCGTTTCAGTTTTCCTACTATCAGCGGCGGTAAAACTATCAGACAACCTAATAAATTTGCCATAAACAGTGCAATTAAAGCCAACCTCCAGTCCGCCAATAGTAAAGCCAGTCCAAGCCCCAATTCTACGTCTCCGAAACCGATCCATTTGCCTTTTGATACTTTGTTCAATACCCAGTACAAGCCGCTAAGAATAAAAGTTGCCGCTATAACACTGGCCACCGCCCATATTTTTTCATCCGATTGCAAAATAACTGTCAATGCATTTATCAAACCCAAAATAATCACGATTAGCGACATTTGACTTGGCAACAGTGACCATTTAATGTCATAAACAAATAATATCGCCAAAACAACACCGGCGATAAGCCATAAAGTAAAGACAGCAATACCTATAATAGTGTCCATAGGTATCGGTTCTGACGGCCAAAAAGCGTATGACAACGCAAAAAAAGCCGCCATACAAACCTCGATTACCGGTTCCATATAACCTATCGTCTTACGGCATTTGCGGCATTTACCCCCCAGCGATATCCAACTGGCAATCGGAACCATATCATACCATTTCAGTCTATATGAACAATGCAAACATCTGGAATAATCATTGCTTATCGAACTTTTCGTAAGACTCTCAAGTATTTCGTATTCTTTTTTGTTAATTTTTTGACCTTCGGATTTTTCTTCTTTAAGCTGAATAGCCCTAAGTCTCCAAACCGACGCTCCGGCAAAACTGCCCATACATAAACCTAGTACAACCAATGCCAGATAAGTAATAAATTCTTCCATAAGCACTATAATACCTTAGCTTTACAAAAAATAAAACCTCGGCATACGCCGAGGTTTTTTATACTTACAAAACTTATTTTAGTTGTTTACGCAATATATACCACCACCCTCGAGAACTATCCTGAGTGCTACTTTTCTTGAGCCAGCTCCGGCTGAAATAGCACCACCAGTACCACAAACAGCATCCATATCATAATAAATAACGTTCTGATTATCACCATCACCTTTAGTAAAATTACCTATTTGACCAGCATCAAAACCTCGACCATCCGCAAATTCATAATAATCTGATGGATGCGTATTTGAAGAACCAGAAGGGTCTTGGAACGAATCACCGTTCGTTTCTAGGTACTGTATCTCAAAATCACCCCAACTAAGGCCACCGCTTTGACTAGGAAGAACGCCACGGTTAGCGCCTTGATAATTATTAACTGCCGTCATAGCGCGACTAAGATCGTTCTTGCGTTGAGTATCACGCTGGCTGCGTTGAAGAGCGGGCAATGCGATAAACACCATCATAAATATCAATCCGGCAATAGCCAGGACTAGCACGACCTCTATGATCGTAAAACCTTCTTTATTCTTAGTGTTCATTTGAATTTTTCCCACCTTTCTATGAACTGTTACGACTACTTGCGCATAGCGCTTACGTTTTATATTAAACTACCAATTACAAAATGTCTATAGGTCAAATATTCATACCATTAACTAGTGTATATATCGGCAGCAATATCGCTCCGACCATACTGCCTGCAACGATTGCCAGCACAACCATCAAAATAGGCTCGATAGCGGTCGATATCGCTTTTATCTGCTCTTCAAGTTCATCCTCATATACCTGAGCGGTTTTACCCATCATCTCATCGATTTTCCCGGATTGCTCGCCTATTTTGATCATTTGCGGTACTAGTGGCAATATGTAATCTTCGGGCTGTAATGCGGCTGATAATGCCTTACCTCCCTTAACCTTGTTGGCAGCATTCATTATACTTTTTTCGACTACAGTATTGTTAACAGACCTAGCGGTTATCTTGAGTACGTCCAACATACTGACTCCCGTACTAAGGAGTGTTTGACCGGTTCGCATAAAGCGTGCCATATATAATTTCCTGAACATCACCCCAAACATCGGCACATTCAATTTGAAAATATCTTTTACTCTTATGCCGCTTTCGGTTTTTATCCACTGCATAAAGAAATATGCAAAAGCACCCAAAGCAAACAACACTATCCACCAGTAGTTGGAAAGAAAATCGGCCGACACAACCATAGCCTTCGTCAAAAAGGGAAGTTCCTTTTTTAAGTCTATGTATAACTTTTCGACTTGTGGTACCACCGTGAACAACATAAAAGCCATAACTCCGAATATTACAAATAATACGATAATCGGGTAAGTCAATGCACCTTTGATTTTACTCATAATGGCGGCGTCTTTTTCTTGTTGGGTCGCTATTCGCTGTAAAGCCTCGTCTAGTGTACCCGATACTTCACCGGCACCGATGAGTGCTAAAAATACCGCGTCAAATACATCTGGAAATTTTGAGAAAGACTCCGAAAGCGATTTACCACCCTCAATCGAAGCTGAAATTTCTTGGACGATGGATTGCATCCTTTTATTCTGAGTCTGCTCAAGAACGGTATTCAAGCTTTGGGACAACGGTAGACCAGCTCCAATGAGCGTTGCAAGCTGACGAGTAAAAACGATCTTATCCTTAGTAGTTATTCGTCCAGCCAATTTGGCTATTACATTATCGCTCTCACCTATTTCCTTGATATTCAAAGGTACGAACCCTTGATTTATTAGTAATTTCGCGGCCGCACTCTCGGAATCGGCTTGTACGTCTGCCTTGACTATTTTGTCGCTGGATTGATCGCGAGCCTCATAAGAGAATTTCTTCATTATTATCCTCGCATCAACCTCTCGAATTCATTCAAGTCAACAGCAACTTCCCTAGCAGAGTCATACGTCACGGTTCCATTCTGGACCAAGCTGACTAGCGTACGATCCATAGTTTGCATACCCTGATCAGCGCCGGTTTGAATAACCGCGTCTAACTGATGCGCCTTGCCTTCACGGATAATATTGCGCACCGCTGGATTTGCTATCAAGATTTCCGCCGCGACCGCCCGTCCGCCACCAATAGCCGGGATTAGACGCTGTGAACAAATAGCCATCAATATATTAGAAAGCTGGGCGCGTATTTGTGGCTGCTGATGTGGCGGAAAAACGTCAATCATACGATCAATTGACTGAGAAGCACTGTTGGTGTGCAAAGTAGCAAAGACCAAGTGACCGGTTTCAGCGATAGTAATGGCGGCACTTATGGTTTCGAGGTCGCGCATCTCACCGATCAGAACTACGTCAGGGTCCTGACGCAAACTGGACCTAAGTGCGGCGCTGAAGCTATATGTATCATAGTGAACTTCACGTTGTACGACTGCCGACTTCTTGGACTTGTGAGTAAACTCAATCGGATCTTCAATAGTAATAATATGACTAGAACGTTCGCTGTTTATTTTATCGACCAACGCCGCTAATGTCGTCGATTTACCGCTTCCAGTAGGACCGGTAATTAATACTAAGCCTCGCGAATAATCCGCAAAACTCATCACCACGTTCGGCATACCCAGTTCGGTAACCGTTTTTATTTCATTGGGTATCAGACGCAAGGCAGCAGCCAGATTGCCACGTTCATGAAAAGAATTGACTCGAAAACGCCCTAGTGTACCGAAAGCGAAACTGAAATCGAACTCTTTGTCTTTTAGCAGTATTTGCCGTTGATCCTGATCAAGAATAGTAAATATCAAGGTTTCTACGGATTGTTCATCCAAAATCTCAAAACCCGGGATGGGAGTTAATGAACCGTCTATGCGCAACATTGGCGGCAAACCGACTTGAAGATGCAGGTCTGACGCGTGTTTGCGGACTACCTCTTCAAGAAGTACTTCTATTCTTAGATCCTGATTGCTCATATATTATTCCCCACCCTTCTTTTATGCCGTATCAGCGGTTACACGATTAACCTCTTCTATGGTCGTAATACCCCCCAAAACCTTCAGATAACCGTCCTGACGCATAGTCACCATACCTTGCTCTTGGGCTTTACGTTGTATTTCGGCAGTTGTAGCTCTGGCAACGATAAGCCTTTGAATTTCTTCGTTGACATCCATAACCTCATATAGACCGGCCCGTCCACTATAACCGTTCGGTGCCGGGTCCTGACGGGTATCAATGCCCTTGACTAAAGTATAAGCGCTTTGACCCGCCAAGGGCAAGTCTTTATAACCTAAATCTTGCGAAACTCTAATCACGTCATCTTTGGTCTTTGGTAATAAATGACCGATGGTGATTCTAATATTCTGAGTTTCAAGTGGATTTGACAGATATGATTCGCGTTTTTTTGAAACGCGCCTAACTAAACGTTGACCTATGATTGTATTTACCGTGCTAGCAATCAAGAAGGGTTCTATCCCCATATCCAAAAGTCGCGGCAAAACACCTGCGGCACTGTTAGTATGAAGTGTACTAAACACCAAGTGACCAGTTAATGCTGCTTGGACGGCCAAGTTTGCCGTTTCGCTGTCACGAATTTCACCTACCATTACTACATCCGGGTCTTGGCGTAGTATCGAACGCAATCCGTTAGCAAACGTTAAACCGACATCCGGATTTACCTGGATTTGATTAACACCAACCATCTTGTATTCAACGGGGTCTTCCAAGGTTACAATATTTACCGCATCATCTTTTATTTCTTTGATAAGCGCATACAAACTGGTTGACTTGCCACTACCAGTGGGACCGGAAGTTAAAATCATACCGTTTGGACGACGAATGCCTTTTCTAATCGCCCTGAGCGCTCTTCCTGCGTAACCCATTTCTTCGATATCAAACGAATTACCCGACTTATCCAGAATACGAATTACTACTTGTTCACCCCAAATAACTGGGCTGATGGCGATACGTAAATCAACCTCTTTCTCAGCGATATTAACAGCAAACTGACCGTCCTGAGGCGTACGATGTTCGTCAATCTTTAAATTGGATAAAATTTTTATTCGACTAACAAGTGCTGGTTCGATACTTTTTGGTAACTGCATTATTTCACGTAGCATACCGTCAACCCTGCAACGAATCTTGAGTGACTTCTCTAGCGGTTCGATATGTATATCGCTAGCTCGTGACTTCAACGCATATTCTAATATGGTACTCAGGGCCTTGCTGATTGGCGAATCTTGGACGATAGTTTTAACCTCTTTGGTCGACTCTTGTATAGCCTCTTCCTGGCTAGCCATTGCTGCCTCGTCTACGCTGGAAAGGTCCGTCTTGTACTGACTGATAATATGACGTATCCCCGCTTCTGACGCCATAAACACTTTCAAGGGATGCCCGACCTTACTTGACAAGAAGTCGACCGCTTGTACGTTATTGGCATCAATCATCGCTACGGCTAAGCGATTCTGCAGCTCTGCAAGCGGTACTGCCATATATCGCTCGGCAATTTCTTCAGGCAATAAACTGAGGATGTTTTGATCTATAACGCTGTTGTTTAAATTAATATAAGGGACTCCCGAAACGTGAGCGATGGCGTGTGTTATAAGTTCGTCATCAACAATATTCTGATCGGTCAGGTAACCCAGTAGCGGCTTGCCGGATTTAGTCGAATCAGCTTGCGCTTCATCAAGTTTAGCCTTACTAACCAAGCCTTCGTCAACTAAAAGACTTATGAGCTTTGCCTGTATATCACTAGTGAGCAGTGCCATTTCAATAGCCCCTTAATCAGAAGTTTCGCCCGAATCAGTACCAACAACATGGGCCTGAACAGTCGGATTAATCGCGTCTTCATTAAAGATTTCTTTGCTTGGCTCTTCTATCGTGGCACTAACGCTGTCAATCGTTTTTATCTTGACCCCCTCACTAGTATAATCGCCGAATAATGCCTTGCCTACGAAATATGCGATCAATATACTGATTGATGCTATTAATATTATCATTGCTATATCGGTTTTTTTCATTGCCTTATTAACTTATCCTTTAACTCTACGATTCGCTCCGGCTCGTAATAAGCCCTCCCTTGGACACTTAATGAACATCTGCCATTATTACTTTGAATGGTCATTGAAATTACGTCGATAGTGCGAATCGATTTTTCTAAATTCAACAACACTTGCTCCAATGCTTCGTAATCGCCAGTGACCGAAAAACGGAAAGTAATTTCACTTTGCTTATCAGCCGAGCTTGCTGCCGAGGCGTTCTCAATCGAATTATTAGTCAATGACTCGATGCCGACAACTAAATCAGGTTGCAATGAATCTATTGATATATTATCAATACCTCCTAATAGTTTCTGCTGGATTGACGCACCCAAGGCCGGCGAATTTGCGACTGACGGCAAAGCGTCCAATACCACCTGCAAAGTCTCGTCATCAGGATTCGCTTTCGAGCTAATAAGATTAGCATTCGCATCAAGGGCACGTACTTGAGAACTCAGTGTATCGATATTTTTTATATTGTCCCGCAAGGTCTCGATCGTATGACTTTTTTCAGCCAAAATTTTTTCATTGAATATCAACATTTGAACCAGAAAAATACCAATAACCAAAGCAAAACCAACCAAAACCGAGACACCCGCCACCCATACGAACATCGTACGGTTAGCTATGGCTATTTGCGTACGTTTCCGCAAAGCGACTCCACCTTTATTCCGCATTGGTTGCACAGAGGCCTGTTGAACATTATTCTGCGTTTGTTCTGTATTATCCATATTATTCATCGTCCTCCGTGAGGTTCTCCGCTTCATCGGCAAATATCGGTATTCCTTTGTAAGAGTCTGTGGCATTGTCTTCACCAGTTATGGTGACGGTAGCGTCTTTGGAGGATAATGCGAATAACTCTTCAGCATAATTGAAGGTTAACGTAAACCGAAGAACCTTATTTCCGGTTGCGTCTTGCCCATAGCTATCATTACCGATACTTACGTTACTGGCCAGATTAACCGGCTCTTGACTATTCCCACTACTATCTTTGTATTTGATTTTCGCATTCAATAGAGTCTTTTTGAACACATCGAGCGCAGCGTAGCTGTTCTGAGCATAACCCTCTATAGTTATTGAATCTTCAGATGTCTTTACAGTAAGAGTAGATACTTTGATATCGTTCGGTGTAGGCGGTATTATGGCATTCAGTACATTAAAAATCCTGGAAGTAATATGCTTGCTTTCATTGAGCGATGGTAGTGTATTCAACTGATTTTGAATGGTCAAAATTTTTGACAAATCATCTACGCTTGAAAACTCTTTATCATATTTGTTAATTTCGCCATCATAAATACTACTCCTGAAGCCTTGTATCATAAATACGTACACAGCGAGAAGTAGTACGATTGCAATCGATATGGCACCAACTAATATCGCTATCGTGGCAACTGCAGTCCGAGCGTGCTGCGCTTTGATTAGCTCTTGTTTTACATCTGGGACTAAATTTATCTCAATCATTACTAGTTTTTCCTCTGCGCCAAGCCGATAACGGTTGCAAATTCGGAAGCAACGGTGCCAAGTTGTTGTTGATCGGCTGGTGATACCCGGACTCTTTGCCAAGGATTAGCAATGGCAGACGCAATACCAGTCTTGGCGGTAACATATTCACCGAATTGGGGCATAATGGCCGAAAATCCCGACAACAAAATACCTCCTACGGGAGTATTTGGATATCTGGTTTGAAAGAATTTTGACGATTTTACCAGTTCGGATGCAAAATTATCGAGCGTATTTTCAACTGCACGATAAACTTGGCCTTCCAATTTGTCCGGAGCCAGACCAAACTTTAGTATGAACTGCCTTGCTTGATCCTCTTGAACGCTCAAATTCTGAGCTGCCGCCTTGACAACTGACTTCAGACCGGTAGGTATATTCCTAACTAATCTAGGGCAATCATTAAAGGTAATCGCAAGGTCAGTAGACCTTTCGCCCATATCGATAATCAGACGAGCGTCCGGAATACCCGCCGGGAGCAAAGAACGCACCATAGCTATAGGATCCGGTTCGGCACCAATCACATTAAAGCCCAATCCTTCGATAAATTCCAAACGCTCCTCAGCGTACGCAATCGAGGTGCTGGCCAATAAAACCTCTTGTTGCTTTGGATCGTGTAACGATTGCCCCAGTAGCGCCCAATCCACCTTGGTTTCATCCATTGGCATTGGAATATATTGGTCAGTTTGATATTTAATTGTGCTTTTTAGCTCCGCAGGATTCATAATAGGCACATCAATAACCGTGGTAAAAGTTTTGCTGGAAGGGAGCCCGATTACGACATCTTTTTTCTTGATGCCACTTTGTCCGACGGCTGTCATTATTACTTCGCCTAATCGCCTCATACCTTCGGGCGAATTGCCGGTACTAATTTTTTCATCCACAGGCGCGTAACCATAGTGCTGCAATACCCAATTATCAGCGCCAGAAGGGGCAAGCTGAACAACCCTGACAGCATTTGTGCCTATATCAATCGCAAAGAAATCGCCCGAACCCTTTAGTAATGACATTCTGGGTTTAATTATACATAAGCATTACCAATAAAAGCAAGACGTTTTAGGATGCTAGAACCTTGGTGGTAATTCGGTGGTATAAACGGTCTGAACCTTGCCACTACCGGTAGACATGGAATAGGCCCACAGAATCGAATCAGCCCTAAGATTAAAGATCTCAGCCGGCATACCGCTGCCGTAATCCTCACCGAGGCCGGGATTAGAACCGGCAGTACGCCTTAAGTACAGTTTATTAGCCATAACCGGGCCGTTAACCGTCAATTGATTGTCGCAATCATCAATCGTAAGTGGTTCATCCGTACCACCCTCCTCGCATGTATTGATTGCTCCTTCTGTAATTAACCAAGCATCAATATTATCAACTTCGTTACTTATATTAATACCGTCACCTGCGATGATTACTAATTGCGGTAACTGAGAAATACCAGTATAACTGACGTCACTATAATACTGATTACCCTCTATCGTAACCGTGCCACTGACTTTTAGAACGACTGACTGCTTTGGCTGAAGAGTACTGCTAATTAAATCTAAATTGCCGTTTACCTGGACTATATGCAGGCCATCACCGCTCAGATCACTCTCTGGCGAGATTGTCGTGTCACCATCTATCGTCAACGTAGCACCGGAAAAACTGTTTTTGACGCTCGGAATTAGAGTCTTTGGAGTATAGTAGCCTTTCTGTGTCGTGCTATCGCACGATGCCGTTCCAGCGTTAGTAAATGTCAAGGCACTATAATCACAAATATTGATATCACCGCCATTAACTCCCACCAATAACGGGTTAGCAAAGGCCGCACCCGATGCCATCCCGTTAATTTCACCCGGTGCATATATGCCGTATTCGCCCCAACTTCCAAACACACCAAATGACTTGACCGATATCGTCGTGTAAACGGAAGAGCTACTATTTGATTTACCAACCGACAAATCTCCTCCTTTGACTTGGACTTTAGGCTTTTTGACAATGATGACACAGTTCTTTATTGGATCGATTCCAGAGTTGCTCCACATATTATCGGGGTTTATCGAACTATAAGAAGGGTCACTATGGGCTGGATAAACGCTAAAGGCATAGCATATTTTTGATCCGGCAGGTTCATCAATCACAACATCCGTTACTGACGCAGGCAAAGACGGGCTTGCAGTAGGATTTGTATTTTTACTAAATACGGTATCCGCCGTGGAAATAGAAACTACCTGGCAACCTTCCATCCCTTTTGAGTAATAGTAACCACACGGATCAAGCTCGGAATCGGATATGTTTTTTATATCAGGCACACTATGCCCCGGCTTAACAATCAATCTTGATATCTGCCATTTAGAAGCTTTGCTTTTGGTATGCAAGTTCGGATATGCTGAACTGAAATCTGCCCAATCATCATCAGTTGTCAGCCCTAGTTGACCGGTTTTTAGCCATTCGCTAGGAGTAGACGTATAAGACAAGCTAGTAAGCGACGGTTTTATATTCAATTCGGAATTAACCTCAACCTGGTAATAACCAACGTCTTTGACTTCGGTATTCAATGCGTAGTCAAAACAAGGCCCTTGCTGCTTATTTGAATCATATTCGGTATATTTTTTATTAACCCAATCATATTCATTACAACCATACTCATCTTCGTCAACACAGTCCCACTCTGCGTAGTACACGTAACTGGACGAATATATATGAAAATTCCAAATGTCACCGGTCGTACATTTCGTGGTTACGTCAACAGTTTCTTGAGTGGTCGGTCCGTGTTTTACCGATCCGCTACCGGTTGTATTAGTACCGTCAACGTATATTTCCACCTGATCCCCAAAAAAATCATTAATCTGAGGAATACTAATCAAGAACGGTCTGCAATTACCATGTGAACCAGGTACGACAACGGTTTTTTTAGGAAGCGGTATGGAATTTGCCAGCAAGTTACCGCAGGCAATCTCTATTTTGGCATACACCACGCCTTTATAAGAAATCACAATTAGTTGCTTGTGAGTACTTGAGGGGTTTGCAAACAACTCATTATTGTTTACATTATCAAAATAAGCGACCCGTTCGTTAATAGATACGGGTTCAGTTATTGAGAATTCGATTCCATCCTGTTCGATTCGCTCTTTAAAATCAGTTATATCATCGCTCGTAGGCCAATCGCAATTACTACTACAGTCACTGATTAGCCTTTTGATAGTAAAGGCCGCGCCGATTTGGTCTTGATAGCCACCGTCATTAAAATTATTTAGCAAAAAATTTTCCAAATCACTGATCGATTTAATATCCTTCAATGCATCATCATTCGGTCTCCCTGTAAAAACGTCATTATAGCCATAATCACCGTATTGACTGGTGCCGGTTTTACATGTCGTGACATCACCGATCGCATAGGCTGCCCCCGGTTTAAAGAAACAAGGCCCAGTTTGTGGAGTACTGGCGGCATATGAATTATCGGTACAAACAACGACACCCAATAAAACCGTAAATGATACCGAAAACGCAAAAAGCAGTCGGTTCTTCTTCATTTTATTAGTGCCTCCGCTTTACTCTTCATATACAAAAAGTCATTGTAGGGGCAATTCAAGTTTGGGTTATCCGTCTTTTCACTGCGGTCCGCTGCTAATTGAAAATATTCCGCCGCTTTTGAATAGTTACCTAAACTCATATATGCCTCAGCCATACTGGACGCAGTCAGCGCAGTAGCGTTCAATGACTCCGATTCCTTTGCAACCTCTAGTGCTGAATTTCCGTCACCTTCTGAAAGATACATTGAAAATGAACTGTCGAGATAAACTTGCTTTTCCTCTACTGAAGATGCGTTATTTATATAACCCCTTAACTTATCATGATAATTTTTTAATTCCTCGTCCGAGTGCTGCAGACCAATTTCCACATCTAATTCATCTACTTTGTCTACTGCAAGTTGTGCGTCTAACTCTGACGATTCGGATTCCTTTTGATTATTGCTTGATTGGATCATTTTTTGTCCGTTTTCGGAAACAAAAAACCAAGTAACCACGCCGGCAATAATGACCATTACGATAGCTACAATAACGATCAGTAACTTTTTATTGAGCCGTCTGTTATGAATTTTGATGATATTTGCCATAAACTTATTTCAACCCTATTAAATAATAACATAAACGATTTGTTTATATTTTATTACAGTATCCTATTCTCCCACTTGATATTTGATAATGTAATATTTGTAGTCCGGACTTAAGACGCTATGAAATACCGTTTTATCCACTTGCTCCCAACCCGGATATGGAATCTCATATTCTTCATCGTGATCATAAATGGCGTCTATATACCAAATAATTGGATGCTCTTTTCCGAATTCTTTAATGTCGGTAATTTTATATTCATTGTTATCATTAAGCATATTATAAAAACCATAGCAATGATAATTCGGATCATCTATAAAATAAATTGGGTTATTTGCAAACGAGTAATATTCCGCCGTATAAAACAAACCCGGTTTGCCGACAATAATCGGCTGGCCTGTATTTTCTTTATTTTTACTTACTTTCTGCACCGATTGCCTCATAAGATTCGCGTAATTACCCTCTTTGTTGTAATTTCCTAGACGCCAAACATTCATAACACCGAACGACATCGATACAATAGCAATAATAATTACAAACAAACTATTGATTTGCCAAATACTGCGAAAACTAATCGAAACCGTAACAGCTATAAATAAAGATAAGCAAACTGCGGATACCAGTAAATACCTGTCAATAAAAACCGATCTTAATGGCGGTAACGATAATACAAAAAGAATAATGGCTGGCAATAAGGTCATATATACTATCAGCCCATATTCATTTCTTTTTGGTCCCATAGTTTTGTAAATACGTACTGCAAATAGAACTAGGATTAAAGACATAGATAGCAAGCCAAAAGATCCCCAACCAACAATATTACTTGCTTGATCAAATACTAATGCGTAAACAAAAAAATTTCGTATACTATCGAGAGAAACTGGCGAATGCCAAAAACCTTCTGTCTGTACAACAAAAAATTGCGCCAAAAAAAATGGAAGCCATACAAAAAATATTCCGAACGCAACTGCATTTGACATAATCCATGCGTCAGAGAAATAATTTACAAAAAAATCTTTCTTCTTTGTCACTTGGCGGATGACATCAGCCCGCCAAATCCAGTGAGTTAGCCATATTAAAGCCGTAAAATAGTGGGTCAGCATACCAGCACCGACTAAGACGCCGTAAAGAATCCAGAGCTTTCTTTTTTTCGACTTATATGCAAGTGCCAATATATATGTAGCTGCAACTCCTATCGCGACCGACATCGTATACATACGCGCTTCTTGGCTATAACGCACTAGCATTGGTGATAATATCAATAAAATTAAACTGACATATGCAGCCCTTTTATTAAATAGTCTTTTGACAAAAAAGTATCCAAACAAAATTGCTATGCAGCCGAAAAATAAGCTAAGCGAGCGTAACGCTAATTCCGAACGGCCAAAAAACATACACCAAATCTTTAACGTCCAATAATATAGTGGCGGGTGGACATCCAAGGCGGTGTATTTTGCAATATCAAAAAAATTAAATTTGATTATATAGGCACTAAAACCCTCATCCAGCCATAATGATGATTTTTTAATAGTGTGTAGTACGATTGCTGAAAAAACTGACAAGCCAGGAACAATGAATAACCAGTCCGATAACTCTACTCCAATGAAACGACTCTCGATAGATATTTTTTTTGACATAACCGGATAGACTCTATTTTATTCTAACCTTTGCAAAATGAACAGCAAGATATCGCATATTTTCTTCACCTCTGTTAAAATATCCTTATGAGTTTAGAAATCGGAATCGTCGGACTGCCGAACGTCGGCAAATCCACCTTGTTCAATGCCCTGACAAATAATGACATATTGGCGGCTAATTACCCGTTCGCCACCATCGAGCCGAATACCGGCATTGTTCCCGTACCAGACGAACGTCTGAATAGATTAGCCCAGATGTATAATACCTCGAAAATCATTCCCGCCACCGTCACCTTCGTCGACATCGCCGGACTAGTCTCCGGTGCCAGCAAAGGTGAAGGTCTAGGTAATAAATTTCTGTCCAACATCCGGCAATGCGATGCTATCGTTCATATCGTTCGCGCTTTTCACGATGATAATGTCATTCATGTATCCGATAACATCAACCCAAAAAATGATATCGAGATTATCAACACCGAGCTTATATTGGCCGATATTCAGACAATTGAATCTCGCCTGCCAAAAGTCATACGCGACGCCAAAGGCAATCCAAAACTGAATGACATTATCGAATATCTGAATATATTATTAGGCCATTTGCAATCCGGTAAGCTGGTTTCCGAGCTGGCTGATTTGAGAAGCGAATATATCGCCGACTTGCACTTACTGACCGCCAAGCCGGTAATCTACGTATTTAATGTCGATGAAGAGACTTTGACGAGCGATAGCAAGAAAGCCGAGCTAACCAAGTTGGTCGAGCCGTCCCGAACAATTTTTGTATGCGCCAAATTAGAGGAAGAGTTAAAAGGTCTATCACAAGACGAGGCAGTCGAGCTACTGGAAAGCTACGGCGTCAAAGAAACAGGTCTATTGCAGCTAATTAACGCCGCCTACGACATACTCGGGCTACAAAGTTTTTTGACCGCCGGGCCTAAAGAAGTAAGGGCTTGGACCATCCGCAAAGGCTCGACCGCGCCACAAGCCGCCGGGGTCATCCATACTGATTTCGAAAAGGGCTTTATCGCCGCCCAAATCGTCGATTATGACGATTTAGTTGCTACCGGTTCCGAAACAGCCGCCCGTTCCGCTGGCAAGATTCGCACCGAAGGTCGCGACTACGTAATGCGCCCCGGTGACGTCGTCGAATTCCGTTTCAATGTCACCAAAAGATAAAAATAGCACCTACCCCAATTCTTTTTATTCATAATAAATAATAATTACTTATTTATAGCTTAAATTTTACTTATCAGGGTTGAACCCTGATAAGTAATTTTTAAGCATTTCGTAATATTATTTTAAGTTTTTCTATTATTTTTCTTGGTTTGAATTGAATCTGGTATATAAATTATATGTCTTCAGGGTTTGGATGTACCGCATCGCTCAGCTTACCATTCTCAATACAATCCTTTACTATACTATTAATTTCTATAGCAGTAATTTCAATTACGGAATCTGTCAGATCGGGTCTTTCATTTTTGATTGCTTCAATATATCTCCCCCATCCGTCATCCGAAACCATAGACCGCAATAATTGAAAATATATGACGTCCTTTTTCATCATCTTGCCATATTTTTTATATAAATCTTGTATGCTCATCATTTTCATCGCAAGTAAGTGTTCGATGGTAGCTAAGTATACCTCACGACCCTGATACTCTATCTTCGTAAAAAAAGGCTCTTTAGTGGGCCATTTTGGAGGAAAAATATCTATCCAACCCGCCGTCGTGGATTTATCCACTTCGTATGATTCTTGATTAGGTTTAGCAACATCAAAGTCGTTACCATAATTCGCAGGAATCTTTAATCCCCTAGTGTCAGCCCAAACTCTCAGCGCGATTCCGCCCACAAGAATAGCATCAGGCATCTTTTCATACACTACCCCGATTTTATCCAACATTTTTTTGTAATCTTCGGTCGTCATCTCTGGATAGTCATTAAATACTTTATCGACAGTCATAGTATCCATTTTAACCTCTAAATCTATCATATTGCATAAAATACTAATTATCGATAAAAATTTCTAATACTATATTAACTGTATTATAGCTTAAAATAAACTTATCAGGGTTCAACCCTGATAAGTTTATTTTAAGCATATTTTAATTTTAATGTTAAACTTTTTTAGTTATATATAGTTTTGATTTTATTGTCGTTTAGGTGATAATTTTTGTCATCAGATAAAAGCGTTCGCGGTTGCCTTTGGCACCGGCGATTTCGCTATCGCGTTTGTCTTTGACGATAAAATATTGACGTGACCAATCTTCAAAGTCTTTTAAAACTTGGCGACGGACCGAGTCATTTTTGATGACTCCTTTATTCGTCAACCCCTCGCCGGCTTCAAATTGAGGTTTGACCATAGCCACGATTTGCGTATTTTTATCAGCTATATCGTCTTGAATGTGCGGTAATATTTGTCGCAAGGATATGAACGAGACATCAATCAAGACAATATCAGGTTTATCGTCCAGATAGAAATCACGAATATCGGTCTTTTCATACAATTCGATGCGTTTATCGCCGCGCAAGGTCGGATGCAATTGGTCGGTACCAACATCAACAGCATAGACTTTCTTTGCGCCATGCTGCAGCGCGTAATCAGTAAAACCTCCTGTACTACTGCCGACATCTAGGACGATTTTGCCACGAAAATCAAGTTTTAATGCGGAAGCGACTGACGCCAATTTCAAACCAGCCCGACCGACGTATTGCTCCTCGGCATTCAAAATTACTACCGAATTGTCACTGACAAAAAATCCGGGCTTTGTAATTACGTGACCGTCGACTAATACCTTACCGAGTTTAATCCAACTCTCAGCCTGTGAACGGCTAGACACTAAACCGCGCCTCACTAGCGTGTTATCAAGCCGCGTTTTCTGCATAATCAACCCTTTTTGCGTTCGCGATATTCACCAGTTGAAGTGTCGACAGATATGATATCGCCGGTTTTAATGAATGCCGGTACCTTAACGATTAGACCGGTTTCAAGCGTAGCGTCTTTCAATACACTGCTGGTAGTGTCGCCTTTCGTGACATCCTCGGCATAAGTTACCTGCAAATATAAATTCTTGGGCAATTCGACATTTATCACCCGTCCATTGAATAGTTGTAAAGTAAGATTATCGCCTTCTTTCAAATAACTCGCGGCGGAATCTACGATATCAGCCGGAATCTGAAACTGTTCGAATGTCTCTGGATCCATAAAATAAAAACCAGCTCCGTCCGAATACAAATATTGTACGGTTTGATTAGTAACTTCAGCCGGTTCGATTTTTTCTTGTCCCTTAAAAGTCTTGGGTATAACGCTGCCGTCAATTAAATTTTTAACCTTGACGTTAACGATACTGCCGCCTCGCCCGACTACTTTTTGATTATATTCGACCACACGAAACGGTTTGCCGTCAATTTGAACGACGACGCCTTTTTTGAGGTCAGTTGGTTGGTACGCCATATTGTTTCTATCCTTGCGTTACAAAGGGTAACAAAGCCAGATGTCGAGCTCGCTTGACGGCTGTCGCCAATTGACGCTGTTGACGGGCGCTAAGACCCGTTTTACTGATCGGTTTGATTTGACCGTAAATATCGATGAAACGCTGCAAAGTTTTAACATCTTTGTAATCAAAATATGTCAGCGCGTCTTTTTTGAATCTTTTGTTTGCCATAAATTATTATAGTCCTTCTTAAAATGGTATTTCACTTAAATCTATTGGTTTGTCCTCGATGTCTTCAATGACGACATCTTCGGTTTTCTTTGAAGTAGATTTTGCTGCGCCGGTAGCTTCGGTCGGGGCAGCGTTTCCACTTGGCCCGTCAAGGAACGTAACATCACTGGCGACGACTTCGATGCGACTTTGTTTTTTACCGGTCTCTTTGTCATCCCAGCTATCTTGACGCAACCTGCCTTGAACCAATACGCGGCGTCCTTTTGACAAATATTGCATCACCAATTCACCCAGCTTTTCCCACGCTGTAACGTTGAAAAAGTCGGCGGTATCATCAGCTCCAAGACGATCAACGGCGATACTGAAACTTACGATGGTTTTTCCTGTCGGTGTTGTTCGTTGTTCTGGATCGCGAGTCAAGCGTCCCATCAAAATAACTTGGTTGATGCTTTTTGCCATTTCTCTACTCCTCTTCTTTGCTTATTTCTTGATCGCCGTTATTTTCCGCTTCGCTTGCTTTGGCTTCCTCGATAGCTTTACGAGCCTTTTCGTCGATTGTAACCAGCAAGTAACGAAGAACTTCGCTTGAAATATTCAAAGTATTACTGATTTTAAGAAGCGCTTCGGCAGGCAATTTCAGCTCGAAATGGACATAAACCGCAAAATCTTCTTTTTTGATGCGATAAGCCAGTTTCTTTTTACCCCAGTTGTTTTCCTTGGTGATTTCACCTCCGCCGGACGTGACAAGTTTGCGAATTTTCGCAAGCGGCGCTTCCAAATCCACCTCTAAGTCAGGGTGAATCAGAACCGTCAGTTCATATTCTTTCATCAGATTTCCTCCTCTGGAATCCTTATTATTGGATGCTTGTGTCGTTATCGCACAAGCCGAGTTGATAACAGTAGTATTTTATCAGATTTAATAGACATTGTCCACTTATTGACGATTTCTTACAAGTTCATAAATACGACGAGGTTATGATTCTTCGTTATTTTGACCGATTTCATCCATACTACTAACCAATACTTCACGCGGGCGGGCACCGTCGGCCGGACCGATAATTCCACGATCTTCCATCAACGCGATAATACGAGCAGCTCTAGCGTAGCCAATCCGCAGGTGCAACTGCAAATACGTCGCACTAGCCTTGCCCGTTTCGACGACCAGTTTGACGGCGTCATCATAACGGCTATCACCGGTATCATTGTCAAAGTCCATAACAACACCACCCTTACCATTCAACTGCACTGGTTGGCTGATGATTTCGTCATTGTATTGCGGCGGCGACTGCTCCCTCAGATAATCGGTAACCTTGTGAATTTCCTCATCAATAACCAAGGCGCCTTGGACACGCTTTGGTTTACTCATTGTTGGAGTCAATAGCAACATATCACCATGATTCAAAAGTTTTTCAGCACCGCTTTGATCAAGAATAATACGGCTTTCAACTTGTTGTGCTACCGTAAAAGCGATGCGAGCCGGAATATTGGCTTTGATCAGACCAGTAATAACGTCGACGCGCGGGCTTTGCGTTGCTAGCACCAAATGAATACCGACGGCGCGGGCTTTTTGAGCCAAACGCACGATCAAAGATTCAACATCACGGGCGGCTATCATCATCAGCTCCGCCAGCTCATCGATGACAATTACGATGTATGGCATCGCACCGTTTTCGTGCTGTTGTGGTATACCACGCTCGTCATTAACGGTAATTTTCATACCAGTCGATCGAATTTTTTGATTATAAGTTTTAATATCCTTAACTTTATTATCGGCCAGTAACGCATATCGCCGTTGCATTTCGTTGACTGCCCATTTTAGGGCGCTAATGGTCTTGTCCGGTTCGGTAATAATAGGTGTCAACAAATGAGGAATATCCTCGTAAGCCGTCATCTCAACTTGTTTCGGATCGACCAGAATAAGCTTCATTTCACTTGGACTGTTATGATACAACAAACTCATCAAGAGCGTATTTATCATCACCGACTTACCAGCACCAGTCTGACCGGCTATCAAAAGGTGCGGCATAGTATTAAGCTCACCCACCATCGCCTCACCGGAAATATCCTTTCCTATGGCAAATGCGAGCGGTTCACGACTAACCTTCCACTGGTTACTAGTCAGGATAGAATACAACCTGACATCGGCAGCTTTCCTGTTGGGCACTTCGATACCAACAGCCTTTTGACCCGGAATCGGTGCCTCTATCCTCAGGCTCTTGGCCGCAAGATTCAAGGCGATATTATTCTCAAGCTGTGTTATACGGACAAGCTTTACGCCGCTTTGCGGTTTAAGAGTATATTGTGTTACCCGCGGACCGACGTTCGCACCTTCCATTTCGACCTCGATATCGAATTCTTTGAGAGTATTTCGAATTATCTCGGCATTTTGGCGCCAATCACCGGCATCAGCCGGCGACTGCTTTTTTTCAAGCAAATCGAGACTCGGTGGTTTCCAGTTCGGATCACTGATCGTAACAAGCGCATTTTGTTCTTCGATAACCTTTTCACGTAACGGATTATTCAAACTCGGCAATTTAGTACGGCCTCTGCTGGATTCATTATGATCAAGCACGGGAACACTGGCATTTATTTTTATCTCACCCAACGTGCTCTTTGGTGCGTCAAGCTTGGCGACATTATTCATCACGTTCTTGTTAGCTTCATATTCGGCCGTATCTCGCCGAATAACGTCCCATAATTTCTTTATCACTGAAAACGGCGAGATTCGCAAAATAAATAACAACGTTACGAAAATCAGCAGCACATATATGAATGCCGCAACATTAGAATCTACCAACGACAACATGCCGCTGTTAATGGTATCGCCTACAAAGCCGCCATCAGTTTGACCGTTTTTGTTTTTGAGCAGCCCGAACAAAGCCGAAAACCACAATAGTATTGTCGCGGAAGCGAATTTGGTAACGAACGGCAAGCGATTGTTTTCCGAGCGAAAAATCTCGACAGCTATATATATGAATAGCAGTGGAATAGCATAAACCGCAAAACCGATGAACGACAGAATGGCATTATGAATCCATTCCAGAACCGGGCCACCGGCGTTAAACCAGGCGATTACAAAAAGTATGGATACGGCAATCAAAAACAGCGCGCCGACTTGCGACCAAAAACCAGACGGCAGGCTATGCTGTGGCCCTGATGATTTTATTGATTTTGACTTTTTTCTTTTCGCCATGACTGTTCCCTATTATAAGCGTTCTTGGCTTCTTTTAACAAACATATTATAGCAAAATTTACTACGTTTTGCAAGTGTTGCGTATTCACTATTCGAAAGAAACCTAATATGACGGCGCTACGATAATCGTAGTGGTCGCATCCGGTGATGTGACGGTTGCGTCCGGCGACATAGCGGTCAGTGATGGTGATGTCACGGTCGCATCTGGTGATGTGACCGTTGCAGTTGGGCTGGTAACCGTCGGGTTTATAACTTGACACATCGGTGAAGCACAGTTGTTTATCGTGCCGTCGGAAGTGTATTTGGCAATGAAAGCATTATCGTTGCTATCACCAACACCGGCACCGTAGCTATAAGTATCTCCAGCGATA
The DNA here is from genome assembly GCA_964419165.1 of uncultured Saccharimonas sp. (SeqCode). Lineage (GTDB taxonomy): Bacteria > Patescibacteriota > Saccharimonadia > Saccharimonadales > Saccharimonadaceae > UBA1547. The sequence continues at coordinate 109 of CAYQOL010000009.1, read as the reverse complement.
GCATAGCCACCGTCGGAAGTTTGGATTATAGCGTTCACGAAATCACCGTCGGTTCCACCCCAAGTGCGGCTCCACGACAGAGTGCCGTCAGAAGTGTATTTGGCAATGA
>CAYQOL010000008.1:27591-30062 GCA_964419165.1 uncultured Saccharimonas sp. (SeqCode) | reverse complement strand
TGATATTTTGCGACATAAGTCAAAATGGTGGAGGGTTGACATTGAGTTTGATGATTATATAAAAAGATCGGTTACCTTCAACCCCCTGCTTGATAGGAATCGAAAAAAAATCGTGGTCGACGATAAAACTATGTATCGTTTGCAGTCGAAACACAAGCACCCGTTAGTTCTATTCGAACCAGATGATTTGCGCCTACTGCACGGCTCGCCCGCCCGGCGGCGTCAATTTATCGATCGATTGGTTTCGCAGCTCGACCCAATGTTCAATTCAGCCGTTCACAAGTATGAACGTGCCCTTAGGCAGCGAAACAATTTACTTAAAAGGCAAGATACGTCACAAAACGAATTGTTTGTATGGAACGTAGCACTTAGCGAATATGGGTCGTATATCATCGAAAAAAGAATTGCTTTCATCGAGAGAATCAATACTCAGTTGAATGATACATATAATATTATCGCCAAATCCAATGACAACGTATCCGTCCATTACTCGCATACATATATAGGTGATATAAAACAAAAACTACTGAATGATTTGCATGGTCATATGGCGCGCGATTTTGCCTTGGGCTTTACTAGTACTGGTCCGCACCGTCACGATGTGGTTTTTCAGTTCAACGGCTTGCCGGCGCTGGAAATAGCCTCTCGTGGTGAAGTTCGCAGTATAGTATTGGCATTGAAATTCATCGAGGTGGGTATAATCGAACAGATAACCAATATCAAGCCTTTGATATTGCTAGACGATGTGTTTAGTGAACTTGATGAGATGCGCCAAAAGCATCTAATGGACAGCCAAAAAGGTCAGATAATCATTACATCGGCTTATACGCCGGATTCCATACAGGACTATTATTTGGTCGGTTTATGATTTATATAGTTGGTTGCCACTGTCATCGGATAAGACAAGTGACGGGGCATCCAGACCGATATATGTAACTTGGGCCTGTATTTTGGTCTTGCGGTTAATTACGGTCGTAAAAGTAATGGTTCTTTCCCCTGTTTCATTATTAACGGTGCTTGTAATGGTATTTATGTCGATACTAATCTCGGTTATGGTTTTTTCTTGTGATTTACGGTATTTATCAAACTCGGACCTAAGTGCTATCGATTGGTTATAAGTTACGCCGATATCAATCAGTTTCGAAAACCCGAGCATAACGATAGTATCATCAACAGGTCTTTCTGTTGGCATATCCGACGACTCTTCGATAACCGTTTCACCGGACCAAGGATCGTTATAGACTGTTTTGGGTGGATATTTTGTAGGTGTGTGGGTTGTAGCGGTTTTGAATATTATAATCGCGACAATAATAGTTAAAATTATCAAACTGCCGATTATTAACCTCTTTTTATTATCGAGTATATTCATCATGGTGTTATTGCCCACATTTCCAAGGTTGAACCGCCACTTTGTAATAAGTTAGTGGGATCAAACTCCTTTGTGTTATTGGCTTCGTTGTCAGGGTCGCCTATCAGCCATTTTCCGTCCGATGTTACGGCCCTGATCACAATATAATGACCCCTTTTTGAAAATGGAGAGCTGGCATTATTGGCATAGGCGATGACTAGCCCGCCAGAATTCAGGGTGTCATTTACATTAGTGGCTTCGTTTGAAATTTTTTCCGAGTTTAATCCGTATTTCGCCGGCAGTTTTTCTTCAAGTAGGCCGCGGTTTTCGTCCATATAAGTCGCGGTTTGATCGGGTGTGACTTTTTGTCCGGTAAGAGCTGTGATAATCATTGCCATGGAGGTTACGCCACAACCGATATCTCCGACGGTGCCGCCGAGATAAGCAACATCTGCCCAGGCTGGATCTTTTTGGTCGTAGAACATAAATCCGTCAGCATACGTTCCACCAAGACACAAATCTGAGTCGTTACCGCCGGAAAGACCGGAATTTTTATATTCATTGTATGTGCTAGTTGCAAAACCGCCTCGGACGTTTTTGACTGTTTCTGCAGAATCTCCGGATCCTTCGTATTTATGAAATACAATCGCAGCTTCAACCGGGTCGGTTTGTTGTTCTAATTCTTTATATATATTGGAATAGTTTCCTGTAAACTCTTGCCAAAAGTAATCTAATTGTAGTGACAAATCGATGATGCTGCGGTTTTCAGAATCAGATTCAAAGAAATCAACCAGCCCCTGCTGGCGACCCGCCGATGTCCATTGCACAATTCCGAATCCGACGTTTTCAACCGGTCTGTAATCTTCGGTTGCCGGTTTACTGGAGTTTTGTATGGCCGTAGGGTTTATACCGGTGGATTCTTTCATAAAATTTCCAATTACTCCGGAGGCTTGCTCTAAAGACAAGCCTTTACTAAGAAGAAAACTAAGGGTCTTTTCTCTGTTGTCGTTACCGACTAGCGCGTCTATACAGAAGTCGTTTGTTGCGTTCTCATCATAAAAAAGGATATCGTTCGAGCTGTAAAAATGATTATTGTCATACGCAGATACGCTCATCGGGAACA
>CAYQOL010000008.1:0-27491 GCA_964419165.1 uncultured Saccharimonas sp. (SeqCode) | reverse complement strand
TCGTTCGAGCTGTAAAAATGATTATTGTCATACGCAGATACGCTCATCGGGAACAAAGAGACAAATGCAATCAGTAATGCACAGCAATATAATTTGACTCGCCTGATACACTGCTTCATTTTATGAGCCTTCCATGCCGCTTTCTACGGATTGATCCATGTAATAGTAGTATAGCCAGGCGCTGCCGATGTAGAAGTAGTTGTCGACTTCATGCGTGCAACCGGTCGGCAATTTCTCTGACACGTGCCATCCTTTTACTAAGACACTTCCTAGGTCGGGTGTTGGCGGATTGTAAGGATCAGGTAATTCGCCACATTTTCCACCATTATTGTTTGTTCCTGTATACCATTCAATTGATTCGTAATGACCATCAGAATCGTTAAATATACATTCCGAGCCGCCATCACCACCGTCTGCGCCTTCGCCTGGGTTATCCTCGTCAAATGGTGAATTATAATTCGATAAATAAAGCGGCTTTTCAATGTCGCGATCGATGCAGTTTTTTCTGAACTTGTCGAAGATGCTTGTGGAATCTGCGTTATTTGATTTGTCGGCTTCGGTGGTTTCATATTCTTCTTCTAGGTAGCCGGGTATCGCACCATTGAGGTAGATTTGCGGCGCTACCCATATATCTTTGCCTACTGTTGTTAAGTGCTTATTATGATCATATGTGAGGTCTAGTAAGATTTTTGCGGTCTCAATCGGGTCGGCGCTATCATCCGCCCCCGGCATACCGTATGTTATATTACAAAAAGGGTCGGTTGCAATTTTGAGTTTATTTCTATATTCGATATCTTCGCACTGAGTGTATGAATCTTCCGTGGTTGTAGCTACTCCCATAGCACTTGCTTTTTGTGGCGACAGGAATCCGAACGATTTAGTCACCATTGAAGCTATTGATGCAAGTATATTCGGTATAGAGGCTATTTTTGTTGTGTAAGGTAACAACCATGCGGCAAATTTGCCCATAAATGTATTGCCGTTGGAAATATCGAACGGACTGTATGCTAGGCGATCTTCGGCAGCCTCTTTTACTGCAATGTCCTCTTTAAGAGAATCATACTTGACGGCCATTTTCGGAGTCAACACCGCATTACCTCTGGTACGGGCTGAGATACCCATAATACCCGACGACCCTGATACCACGGCGTCGCCGGCTACCTCGCCAATTGTATTTTTATCAATTAATGTTCCAGCGATGATATCTTTTAATAAATTTGGTAGAACTAACTCAGATGTATTTAATAGAATATCCAATGCATTCTTTTTCGTTGCATTTATCCAAAAATCTTTTGTTAATAGTTGTGCGGCTTTTTCTTTGACTGCGGTCATGGTAAGTTTTTCCGCTCCAAATTTTACGATTATTTTACCTCCGGTTGCTTCTGGTTGAAAGACAGTAAGAGCTATACCAGCTAATAAAGAACCTAGTGTAATCCAAATACTGCCCAGTATTTTACATGTATTTGAAATTTGACCATTTTCTGGGATTATTTCCCCGACCAATTTTGCCAAAGTACCTTTTACGCCACCACCAGCCATGAACTGCATCGAACTTGTTTTCATTGTACCCATCTCGCCGTAAGCCGCGTATTTATATCCTACCGAGTCGGTTGCTGACAAATATTTACCGTACTCGTCCAAACTGAGTTTTGTAAGTATAGTACCTAGGAATGTAATTGTGTTGTCTTGGGCGACACCTGCCTTAATCATGTCGGCTGCGGTCAGGAACATCATTGCGTAATTGGCAAGTTGTGCGGTCCTAAATATTTTTGCTGACAAACTTACGGCCGCATATGTGCGCTGTATTGTGCAGGCTCGATCTGCGCCGTTTAGTAATAACATACTAACAGGCCCTTTGATACCCGCCCACTTATCAGTTTCTTCTATGAACTGGGTTATTTTGGATGAGGTGCTGGCTCCTTCGCCACCGGCTGCGTCAATTAATTCCTGCAATTGTTTATTATTCGCTTCAACTTTGCTTACAGCCGCCTCCCAAGCTTCTTGGCCCTTTTTAGTTTTCATAGCTGACTCATATGTTTCGCCAGTGTCGGGATTTACGTCTGATTTATGTATTTCTATTGGCTTAGCTTTTGTCTTTTCGGCCAGGTCATCTGAAACGTCTGATAGGTTCTTATCAAAACCTTCTTTTTCGTCAACCTTGTCTAATAGGGAACCGTTTTTGTCGACCTTGAGGATTCTTTCTGCTTTACTGAAAAATCTATCCGCAAAATTAGCGAATTTGGGATTGTAACCTTTTCTGACGGCTGATCTGAACTTGATATCGGAATCATACACTTTATTGAAATCGTTCGCAGCTACCGTCGTTAGACCTTTGCCGTCTCCGGCATCATATTTAAATGATTCCGGTTGGGTTCGTCCTAGGAAGTTTTTCTTACTACCCTCTATGGTTATTCCTGCTTCTTTGAATTGAGAGATTTGTTTATCTGAAAATGTAGAATATTTGCATAGTATTTTAATTCCCGTAGCACACCCCGTTCCTACAGTTTTATTTCTAAGCATTTTAGAGGTGCGCACTTCCAAGCTAGCGTGAGCCGCATCAAATTTATTAGCCAACACTTCCTTGAAATGCAACAGTAAAAAGCTTGGCGAAAAAATCGTGGCTAGCCCGAAGCCTCCGATGATAATTGTGGTACCAATCAGACCAAGTGGCCCCTTTTTCTTTAGAAAGTTTTTCAGGCCGGCTTTTTTACCTACGCCAGTACCTTTTGAGGTAACATTATTATCCCATTTATTTTCGGCTGCTTTTGATTCGGCTGCATTAGCTCCGTTTATATCGTCAACGCCTGAGTTTTCATTGCCTGTTGCGCTAGTTTTTTCGGCGTCATTCAGTTTGCCTGGATTGAATTTTTGACCGTATTCGTCAGCTATGTAGTTTGGATCGTTATTTTTCGTAAAATCGGCTGCCATAATCTAACCTATATTTTAGTCCCCGGATCTATGTAACCTTTTGTTGGGCCGGAATAATCCATCGGCACGGCCTGTGTCGCGGCTGCTTGCGGGTTAGTTGTAATTAATTGCTTTTCGGTAGGGCTGGCCTCGATTTGGATGTGTACGTGGTTTTGACCGGCAAAGAATAACCCCTGTCCAATAGGAAAGTTCGACAGACGTTTCTTTTCCTCCTCGGTCAGTTTGAACACGTCGGACAAAACGTCGACGGCACTGGACGATTGTTTGAGCAATAGTTGCATCGAGCTGTTGGCAACGATGGCACGTCCCATCTTGCTGCCCATAAAGTCCTCGACGTCCTGCGTAATGGTCGTCAGGCCTAAGTAATATTTGCGAGCGCGCTTGGCTAGACTGAACATAAAGTTTGCCGAGTCGTCATATTTCATTAATTGCCAAGCTTCATCAACGATTAGTAGTCGCCTCTTTTGTTCGGTGCGAACGGCGTTCCAAATGTGACTGAGGATAATGTACATCGCAACGGGTCGCAGTTCGTCCTCAAGGTCGCGTATATTAAATACTACCATCTGGTTATTGATGTCGATATTTGATTGCTGGCTGAATATGCCGGCGAAAGTACCAGTCGTGTATTTTCGCAAACGCTGCGCCAGTTGCGGACCAGTACCACCCATATGTATTAGAGTGTCGTATAGGTCACTGACCGTCGGTGGCGTTGAATTATGAGTAAGTGGATCGCTGGTAATCCCTAGGCGGGCATAGGTGTCAATCAAAGCTTGGTCCAAATCAGCTTCTTCGGACGGCGTTAGTGCTGTCAAAGGTACGCCGGTGGCCGATACCTGAGTGCCTCCAAGCATCAGTTTTAACAGACCATGCAAAGTTATAAGATTGGCGCGGAGAGCATTGTCAGCCTCATCGGTATCGATGACTCGTGGCAGATCAAATGGGTTGACTCGAATATTTGAGTTCAAGCTGAGACGGATATAGCTGCCGCCGACAGCATCGCATAATTTTTGATACTCGTTTTCCGGATCGATGATAATAATTTCACTGCCAGTCATCATACTGCGCAAAGCTTCCAGCTTGACAGTGAAAGACTTACCAGAACCTGACTTGGCAAAGACAACCATATTAGCGTTTTCCAAACTGAACCTGTCGAATATAACCAGACCGTTATTGTGCATATTGATGCCGTAAAGCACGCCGTTTTCTTGCGTCAAATCAGCGCTAGTGAACGGAAAGCTGGTGCTGATTGAACCAGTGTTCATATTACGTCGGATTTGAAGTTGGTCGACCATCTGCGGGATCGTACTGTTCAACCCCTGCTCTTGCTGAGAACTAGCGACTTTGCTGAATACCATTTGCTGGCCAAACAAGGTTTCGATTTTGTGTTGGACAAATCCCAGCTCATCCATACTGTCGGCGTAAAGCGTAATGTAAAGTCCGAAACGAAAGAAGCGCTCGGCACCAAGCTGTATTTGGTCGCGAAGTTCTTCGGCGTCGCTGATGGCGGCTTGAAGGGCCGGATCGCGCGTCAAACCTTTTTCGTTATTGATAGATAATGAAGCTTCCATTTGGGTGACTTTTTTACGCAGATTCTTGAGGACGATTTCACTTTCGACCGGATATATATATAAGCTGATATCGATGACTTCATCGATGTTTATTAAGGCGCTTAACCAACCGGTATAGATTTCGCGAGGGTATGCGTAAACGTAAAGCGTTCGACCGTATTTGGTGCCCAGTCGGAAATATGAAGAATGTATCTCTAAACTGCTTGGAGCAATAAGGTCGCGGAGCGTGGTTACGCCTTTTAGGAACGCCTGTTCGACTTCGGCTTGTTCGCGGGCACGCTGCTCGGCGGCAATGTCTATGGCATCACGTTTTTTCTTGGCCATTATGCGGTACCTCCGAGATTAGTTGTCGGTGCGGACTCTTCTTTATTACCTCTTTTGACGAACAAAGCGGTCGTGCTTTCAAAATTGCCTAGTGGTTCGCGTACGGCGGTGTCGGGGTTGTAGAAATTGTAATATAACTCCCCTAGCTCTTTGGTATTTAATTGCACGCTTTGAATGCCAATCTGGAACAGACCGGCCATAACGCCGTCGACGCGATTTTTAATTTCGGTCTTAGCCTTTTCGTAAGTAGCGGTGTCTATTTTCGTGACGACGTCTTTTTGTTTGGCGAACAGTTTACTAAAGAAACCTTTGCTTTGTTCGACGACGTTACCCAAATCGCCTTGAGGGTAATATGGAATAGCAATAAAGAACGATTTATCCATGATGTTGGCTTCCTGGGACAATATATCAATAAAGTTGATGTAGTCGTCCATCAGTACGTTCAGTAGCATATTATCCTGGTTTCGCCTGATTTGAATCAATTTATCCAGATAAGGCCCGATATCGATACGTTGCGACCTAATCAGGATCTGTACCGGATGAGTCAGCGAGTTCAAGAAGTTCTGATAGCTGTATTCAACACCTTCACGTTCGCGGCTACTCATCAGGTCAAAATTGATCGATTTGCAGGCGACGATGGCGCGAAATGAACCATCGGTCATGATTACCATGTTGTCGCGAATCTCGGACAACATCAGGCTGTTTTGAGTCGAATTGGGGTTTTTGGGCTTTTGCGGAGTTGTAGTGGCGGCGGTGTTTTCAGAGCCAAGCGGAACAGGACCGTTTCCGGGCGGAACGGCAGGAGCTTGATTTGGAAATTGATTGTTCGGCGGCATAAATGTCGTTTTCCCCACTCCTCCTGTTAGTTTTAAGCTACGATTAGCGCAACTTGATAACCACCTCTTCCTCTAAATCTTTCTTTTCTTGGATTCGGTTGGCCTCGCGCGCAATCGCTTCGATTGATAAATCGTTATTGCTTGCGAGGTTTATTATATCAGGAGATAGCGGTTTTTCGCTAGTGTCAGAAAGAGGGTTATCTGTCGTTTTGGGCGTTGGTGTGATTTCCGGTTGATCAAGCTTTTCATCTGCATCAATGGGCTGCAATACTGCCTGATGCATCTCCTCGGGGTAAGGGTTGTAGTCGAGGTATTGGCTATAAGTCGGCGTCGGGGCTACACCTTGATTTGTCGGATCGGGTGCCGGGGAGTTACTAAAATAATTAAAATGGCTGATACTGGGCGGAGTCATTGTCTTGCCGCTGGCTAGGTCGACCATTTCTTGGTGTCGTTTGGCATCGCTTTGGTTCAGTTTGTAATCGAGTGCTTGCATTACGGAATTATTGTCATCCAGGACGTCCTGTATTTGTTGAGCCTCGAAATACACATCGCTATTCATAGCGCTGTTGGGTGTTTTTAGCCCCGAACCGCGCACGGCCCAACCCTGGCTGTCGACTATTTCCGCCAGGTAGCTGAAGCGGCGTTCGGCCTCGTTTTGCGTGATATCTTTGGTTAGTTGCACCTCTACGGTCTTTGGTACGGTTATTTCAATCAGCGAATCGATGCCATCGGGGTCCCATAAGCGTCTGCGAGGCTTCAGATAAAAAGACACCAACGCCGCCATGTATATTTCCATCGGCTGGTCTTTGCGTAGTGGCAGAGCCAACGCTCCAAAGAAAATGATAACCGGCATAGGAATTATCGCCAGCCCGATTGATATACGTGATAATGCCCAGGCTATAGCTATCGCCATCGTAACGACGCACAGATATAAAAACTGACGGAACGTAAACGGCCCGAGTAATTTATCGTCAGCCTCAACATCCTGAGGAACCTTATATGTAGCCATTATGTTTATAGTATAACAGAGCGGCAGAATTAATGTCAGGAATCGCAGGCGCATTTTAATATGCCGTCATACATGAAAATGTCACAAATTTTCAGCCGTCGAATTAGCTGAAATGAATCAGAAAATGTACGCAAGCCTGGTTTATGGTAGTTATTAATATTGGGAAAAATAAAGGTTTCTTATACTACGGTATGGGGGGAGGGAGAGGACCGCCGGCCTGAATTGTTTTAAGCAGTTGTCTTGATTGTGTTGTAAGTTTATTTCTTGCGTTATCATTACTTAAAACGGCCGCTGCCATATCGTGTGTAATGGCTCCACTGTGTGCGGCTAAGATCATATTCTGATATCTTTGACCGGCTAATTCTTCGGTTGTTAAACCACTATAAACATCTTTCCACCCTGCTGGCGAAGTGAGGTCGGCCATAGTCGTGTTGTTTTCAAATCCAAAGCGTGCCAAGGTGGCGTTCGAACCCATCAGGCCGGCGTTAGCCAGGTCGTTCTTGAGTACGCTGCGCATATTTTCGTTTGCATTTGGTCCGAATAATTCATGCTCTAGGCGATGATAAGATTCCTGAAGATTAGACTTGCCTGGACCACCTTTGGAAAGTAAAAGATTTTGGGCCGCACGCGCTCGGTTAGAGTCTCCTGCCCTAACCGCTGTTTCGAATTCGTCTTGAATTTGATTATTACTCAAGTTTCGGCTTTTCATTAAGGTTTCGTGAGCAGTAATCTCTTTTTTATCAAGATCGGATTGAAGGGTTGCAACCTTTGCATCGGCGCGAAGGTCTGCATTTGCACCACCACCGGCAGCCATTCTTTCTTGGAGGCTTCTACCAAAGGTTCTAGGATTACTAGCAATATAGCCAGCTCTTCCTAATTCAAGCTCGGATTTTTGGTTCTGGTCAACCATATCTCTTCTAGCTCTAAACCTCATTAAATGGCTTCGTGGGTTAAACCACCTAGGGTTATTCATAGCGGCATTATTCATTCTGGTATCCAAGCGGTCGCCAACGCCTTTGCCGAACGTACTTGCCCTGCCACTCAAATTGTTACCGAGCCCGTTTATCATCGCGCCGATATTACCAACTGAGTCAAGGGATCTTCTAAGTAAAGACGGAGCGGCAAACAGCGGCAATACTAGAGTGCAAGCTGCTACCAGTTGGCCCATTATATTTCCTTTATCGTCAGGGAAACTGGCGAAGGCTTGAAATAATATGGCTGATGCTAATTTTGATGCTCCGAACAACAGACCGACAATTGGGAATACCATTAGCATTGATATGAACATCTTTTGCCATTTTTTATATAGACCTTCGGTGTTTGGAAGTAAATATGCTACGAATGCCAGTGGCGATATAACAACCAGAAGTATGACCAAGGCTTGGCGAGCAACCAGTATAAAAAAAATCGTGACTAATGCCACGACGGCCATAAAAATCAGAGGTATAAAAGAAGCAATATACAACCATGCTAGTGTAAGAACTCCAACCCCACCAACTATCGTACCTGCAAGATTGGTCCAATAATTATTGCCAGACCAAAGACCAGCAACCTCTTGTGGGCTTGATTGCTGAACTAGCTTGGATAGTGTCGTGTCGAATGAAAAACCGAGTATATTAGACAAATCGACCATAATTTGGCATATGTAATATGAAATATTGACCAATATGGCGGCAATAATCAGTCGGGGTAGTAGCCTTTTTACACCGTAATTTGCCCCGTAGCTCGATTTGTCTATGCCTGTAATTTGCATAAATATGATTATCAAAAAAGCCAGTACGAACGCTACGTTCGCGATATTGCGCATATTACCCCATGCTGTATGGACATTGTTCTTTGTTTCTGTGAAGGTGGTGGGTTTTATTTCCAAAAAATATTTACTAATGAACTTGAATGCAGTATCCGTGATTGATGCCAAGAACCTAGCTATGGGACAAATAATCCAACCGACACCGGTAATAGAGCATGCGGTCGACGAACTTGTGCTAGTAATACCTAATGATTGGATAGCATCATCTATCTTTTTTAGATTATTTGCGTAGTTAGCCGGGTCTGAATTGTATAGCGCTTGAAGATAGTCTGCGTATGCTTGTGCGTATTTATTCATCTCGGTAACTACATTGGCGCAGGTCTTTTTGACCGCCGTTGGTTGATAAGTAAGGTTGCTTGAGATGATGCCACCGGAATATAAATTAACTTTGTAGTTTGACTCAAGAGCACCTTTCATTGAATCATTATCGGACATTTTTCGAGTATTTGGGTCAACCCATTTAATTCCGCCATATAGATAGTCGTTCGTTGAATAACCTTTGTTTGTTGGACCGGAGCTGTAAATACCCGGCAAGCAACTGTTGTCGAGGGTTTTTAGATAGAATAAATATTTTTGCCAGTCCTCGAGGCCGTCCCAAGTCGCGTTATTCGCTCCGTATACTTTTTTTTGTATATAATCACCAAATGCAACAGCCTCTTTTCTGAACCCTTGATGAGCAGCATCTACTTCCTGTAAATCCGGTACGAAATAGTCGTTTACGTTTAAGTCGCTATTCATGCAGTCATCTACTCCCGTATTACCAAACCCGCCATTTTGCCTGCTGGTTTTGATAGTCCCAGTGTTGAAATTCGAATTACATAGTGCTTCGCGTGCGTCAAGATCCCAGAAACTAAGAGCGTCTGTTACTAGGCTACCTGAACATTGAGTCATTCCGGTGCTATTACTTCCCGTCATCATCGTGCCTATTGCTACGTCAGGAATCTTATCGCTAAACCATGCGCCACCTAAACCATAGGACGCCGGAATCCTATCGATAGCTGAAAGCGAATCCCCGGCCATAAAGCATTCTTGGATGGTTTTCAAATAAAAAAAGGATTTTATCTGATCAACTCCAGTCATACTGGAATATACTTGGACGGCTCCAGCGTTTGTCGGCTGTAGAAATGGCAAGGCCATTACGATTGATGAGATTAATACCACCAATAAAAAATTAGCCCTTGATCTAATGGAGAAAATATTCACTCGCCTAATCTTATTGATGCAATATATAACTGCAACTGAATATTTATTAAACATACGCAAGTCCATTGAAGCATAAGTGTAATCAAAAATAAATAGGGATACTATCTAGTGCTTGCGAATAAGTAATAAATATCGTATCTTATTACATAGATATGAAGATAAAACAAACATCGTTTATCTTGGCCGTGTTGGCGAGTGTTGTCGGCGTTTCGTTGATGATGACTTCGTATGCTTTTGCGGATTGTGCGGGTATAAAAACGGCTTTTATAAATTGCGATGGCACTGACGGGGTTATGGGTATCTTGAAATTAGCCATTCAAATATTGACCGCAGGTGTTGGTTTGGCTGCGCTTGGTGGTATCGTGTATGGTGCGGTATTGTATTCAAGCGCTGGTGGCAACGTGGATCAAGCCAAGCAGGCTAGAACAATCATATTCAATGTGGTAATCGGTCTGGTTTGTTTTGCCTTGGCGTTTTCGTTCCTGAACTGGCTGATACCGGGGTTGGTATGGTAAGAATTAAAAGTATCATAACGATTGTTACAGTTTCTTTAGTAGCGTTATTACTGCCACTAGCCTCACCTGCTAAAGTTAACGCTGTTCTCGTTGGTGACGTGGCAAGGACTGTAACTACCGGTTTTGCGGCAAGTTGCGGCGGGGGCTTTCTTGGGTTCCCTGCTTGGTATGAAGGTTTGACCGACGGCGACTGTAACGTTAACCCACCATCCGGAGACGATGGTCTAAAGAAATTTATTATGATCCTTGGGTTGAATATAATTCATATCGGGTTAATGGCAGTGGCTTATATAACTATCGGATACGTTTTGTTTGGGGGTTTGAAATTCATTACTGCCGATGGTGAAGCCGAAAAGATGGTCGGAGCGCGCAGGACGATTATTAACGCTTTAATCGGTCTTATTATATCCCTCTGCTCGGTAGCGATGGTTACTTTCATAGCGGAAGGTATCGGAGACGCTAGTTCCAATGATTGGGGGATATTTACGATGACCTCCGATAATATCGTAAAAGGCGTGCTGAATATCTTTTATGCCATTTCCGGTATTATTGCCGTGATAGTTATTGTCATTTCCGGGTACTATTTCGTTATGTCTGGCGACAATCAGACGAGCGTTGCCAAGGCAAGATATATGATTCAATATGCCGCTATCGGTTTGGTTGTGATAGCTGGTGCGTTTATAGTAACTAATTTCGTACTAGGGAGGTTTTAAATGAAAATTATAAATATAATTAAGAACGCACTTATGGTTGTCGGCATTGTGGTCGGTATAGCGTCGATTTTGTTACCTGCACCAGTAGGGGCTATTAACGTTTTTAATGACGCCTGTAAAAACGATCCGAATTCGGCGGTATGTAAAGCTCAGAACGGTAATAACAAAGACAATCTGTACTCGTTTATAACCGTGATAATCAATACGTTATATACGGTACTGGCGATTGCGGCCGTTTTGGTAATTGTTATATCGGGAGCGACCTTTATTATGTCCAATGGTGATTCGGCGCTTATTACAGCTGCAAAAAACAGAATATTGTATGCTGTTATAGGTCTGATAGTGGCAACGTTGGCGTGGGCATTAGTAAGCTTTATCGTAGAACAATTGGCGAAAGCAACTCAATAATAAAAAGAAGGGAAAACAAAATGAAAAACATAATAAAAATGACGTTGGCTACCTTGATGCTTACGCCTATGTTGGCGCTTGGGTTTGGGGCAGTGAGCCCGACGACACAGACGGTCTCGGCTGAATCCGGCAGTTTTATCGAATCAGTCCTGAATGGACTTCGTGAGGTTGACCCGGGCGGAGAAACAGACCTGATGACGTTGATAAGAAGAGTTATTAATGGATTACTTTTCTGTTTAGGTATAGTAAGTGTTCTTATAATAATTTATGGCGGTATCCGTTATACTATTTCCGGTGGTGACAGCAATAGCGTAGTCGCGGCCAAGAATACCATCTTGTATGCGGTCATCGGTCTGGTCGTAGCTATGATGGCTTATGCGATAGTAAATTTCGTAGTGTCAGCCCTTGCCTAGTTGGGTATTAACAAAAGAATGATTATCTGTTATAAATGTTCATAAGAAATAAAAGCTAATCAGCGAAAAGGAAAGTAGGAAAAAATGAAAAAGAAAATCAAATTATTCGTAGCCAGCACCTTTGCTGCCGTTATGATATGTTTTGGTGCTGGAGTGCTTGCACCATCGACGGCAGTTTTTGCAGATAACCCGATGCAAGAAGGCCTTGATCAAACTCAATCCGTTGCCGGTGACAACAAGAATTTGTTCGGAGATAATGGAGTCTTTACTAAAGTTATCAAGACGATTCTTTATGTGCTTGGTGCAGTAAGTGTTCTGATGTTGGTATACGGGGGTATTCGTTATACGATTTCCGGCGGTGACAGCGCGGCCGTTACGGCAGCAAAAAATACGATATTGTATGCAATTATCGGTATCGTAGTAGCCTTGCTCGCTTATGCAATCGTTCAGTTCGTCGTGAATCAATTATCCTGAACGCATAAATATATTAACCGCTCGAAGTTAAACCGAGTGGTTTTTATTTGGCGAATAAATACGACCCTTTAACGGGTCGTATCGTGGTTCAAAGTTGGTTTAGATTTATTGAATCTGGATCTTCTTTGCTTGTTCTTGTTTGACTTTACTAAAGCTGATTGTCAGAACGCCGTCTTTGAGAACCGCTTCGACTTCCTCTTCTTTTACGCTGACCGGCAAGGCAAGCGTACGATTGAATTCGCCCCAGTAACATTCCTGGATGTGCCAGTTGACCGCGTCAGTCTCGTCGCCACTTGATAGTGTTCCGCTAATAGTCAGGATCCCGTCGCTGATACTGACATCTAGATCTTCCTTATTCACACCCGCGGTTCGAGCTTTTACTATTAGCTTGTCAGTTGTTTCGTATACGTCGACAGCCAGTTGACCTGGGAATTCTTCTTCTGATTCGTCCCAGCTCTCTGCTGTGTTCGTACCAACACCCATTTCGTCGGTTGCTGACATACTGTCGTCATTAAGAAATGCCGCCGTCAGCTCGTCTTCAATTAATAGATCGTCATTTTTACGTGCCATTGATTCCTCCACTTTTCTCTAGGCTCTATTGACAAATAGTCTATCAAATTATAACTAATGTATACAGTATAATCAACTGTAGGAATAAGATAAACGTAAATAATACAATGTTTGACAAAGCCCTGTCATTTATTGCCCCTCACTACTGTTGCGGATGCGACGAAATAGGCGGTTTGCTGTGTGCCAATTGTAAATATAACATCATTAGCGAGCCAAAAACGTTCTGTGTAGCGTGTTTGAGGCCGACTGCAGATATGTGTTTATGTAACTCTTGTAAAATGCCGTACGAACGCGCTTGGCTGGTTGGAAAACGCGAGGGAGTATTACAACGTTTAATAGGGTTTTACAAGTTCGAACGCGCTATCGAAGCATACAAAACGCTCGGTGATCTATTAATTTGTGTGTTGCCGGAATTGCCACCGGAAACGATCGTAGTCCCCGTTCCGACTACCGCCGGTCGCATCCGTGAGCGCGGCTATGACCATATGTTGCTGATTGCACGCTATATCGCAAATAAAAAAGGTCTAAAATGCGAGCAATTGGTATTACGAAAAATTAATTCCAAACAACGTCAGGCTTCAGCCGTCCAGCGCGTCGCACAAGCGAAACAAGCATTCGAAGTACGTAGCAAATTAGACAAAAATAAGCCATATTTACTAGTCGATGACGTCGTAACGACCGGGTCGACTATCAAGTATGCTTCAAAAGCGCTGCGCGACGCTGGCGCAAAACACGTCTGGGTAGCTGCTATTGCTCGCCAAACCATGGACGGTTAAATTAAGTATTTCTTATTTGGTTTTACGGATCGCCTGCCGCTAAGGCATTCCTTAATTAAGTACTCTTCCCCATTTGATTTCAATACATATATCCAATCGTAGGCATCCGCTCTAGTTTTTTTAACAATATATCCGGTTGAGTTAGAGTGAATCCTTCGCAAATCTACCTCGTCGGAACTTGTGAAGCGCACTTGAACTCTTGCGCGTATCTCTCCATTGTCTACGATAAGGTCATAAGCTGCCGACTCTGTTAATGGTATCGACACATCCCAGCCAAATTTCGTAAAGGATGCAATTGATTGGGCTACGGCGATATCACCTTTTCTTTGAGTGTTTCTCATTATAAATATAATAAACGGTATGCAATACCGTTGCAACACCTATGTTATAATATGTTCATAATCCCCTAAGGAGAGGTACTCAAGTGGTTTAAGAGACTTGTCTTGAAAACAAGCGTGCCAGCAATGGTACCGCGAGTTCGAATCTCGCCCTCTCCGCCAAAAAATAATTGGACGCCCATCTGGTCGTCCAATTATTTTGCACCGTGTTCAAAATTCGAGATTACAATTGCGTCAAGGAGCTGACGCTAGCCGTTTGTTAAAAACTTACTAAAAGCTTAAAATAAACTTATCAGGGTTCAACCCTGATAAGTTTATTTTAAGTAAATAGTCAGGTTACGCAATGAATATAATGATAAATTAATGTAGAGTTAATATGGGGACCATGTAGGTCCCCTTTTGAGTTACTCAACATTTAAATTTTGTGAAGCTAATGACGCTGCATACCTTTCTATTTATGCTTGATGCTTTGCTCTTTGGCGGCCTGTCTTTCTTTGTCCGCTTGCTTCTCGTCTTTTTTCTCGTCTCTGGGTGGGGCACTCGAATTATTGGATTTAGGATCATTATTGTTTCCCATTTTGTTCACCATCTTTATTGTATGTTTCTCATCAGGCAACTCAAAGTAATTCATAAAACTAAACAAACTAAATGCCAATATTATTTTTTATGGAAAAGCCAATATTAATGTTATATTAAGCTTATGGTTAAAAAATCGAATAAAAATGAGTCAAATATAAAATCAATCAAGAAAATATTGTTATACTCGCCCGTCGTGGTGTTGGGGTTGGTGATTCTGTATATGGCAGGATCGTTCGTGAGTGCGTCGTTTTTTGAAAAATCGGATCAAGACAGATTCGTTATGTTGGATAGCCGGATGAGAAGCTTGTACAATCAAATAAAATCAGTTGCGGGCGAGAATGATGATTGGAAATATGCGGCGGTTTGCAGCGAAGAGATGTCAGGTGATTTTCCAACCGGTGAATACAATTGCGTGACCTCTATTTCAATGCGAAAGACGATTACGTCGGTCGAAGAATTGAATGTATTACATGCAAAGTATTATCCAGTTATAAACGATAGCGATTCACTATCTTCAAAAACGGAGTTGGATGTTGAATTGCCAGATGATTTTGGAAAGAATTTTGTGGTTAGTAGTGCGGAAAAGAGGTATATAAACTCGGAAACGGAGATCGGGTGTAAATATCTTATCAAATTGTTAAGAACTGATAGCGATGGGATTTTTTTGGATGATAACTACGGAGAGAGTATAGAAAATGGGCTTGGCGGTGTATTGGTTAGTATAAGATGTACTGATATTGCGCAGGGAGCTTGGTATGAATTATCTGAAACTGCCGATATGCTTATCCCCTAGATTTCTTGCGTGCAACGACGCTAGATGTAAAGAATAAAGAAACTACAAGTATGACGGCGGCGAAAAATAGGGTCATCAAGAGGGTTGAATCGTCCGTAGATGCTTTTCGACTTTGATTAATACTGATGCTATTTGTTTCTATTGTGCCCTTCTGCTCGTCGGTCAAACCTTTGATTTGACCTTTTGAGTCCGATCTCGCCTGTACTATATCGGAATCGTTTGGATAAGTGTTATTTGAAGCGGTCGTACCCAAATTGTTGTCGGTATCTGGTTTAACCTTGATATTTTGGTTTGTATTGCTAGAGTCGGTTTTATTGCTAGATACTTCAGGTTGCTTTTTGAAATCGTAAACAGGTTGACCGTAATAAAATACTTCGTATAATTCGACCGGCTCTTGTGAATATGACAATCCGTAGATATGCATAGTATGGTAACCATATTCCATATCCGTTGGTAGCTCGATATCTATATCAAGGGAGCCGTCGCTGTTGACAGTATATTCGCCCAAGATTCGAGGTTTTGACGATACTTCAATCGTTACTCTTGAATCCGGTTGCAGAGAGCCTTTGTCTAACGACAAGTGTTTTCTCTTGTCGCTACTGGATACTTTTGCGTCCGCTAGGCACTGTACTTTTTTTAATGTCGGATAATTATTATTTTGCGCTGGTTTCCAATATTTGGACGGTTCCGGTGCCGTTACGGTTTTGTCTGGGCATATCACACTACTATCAAGACAATAATCGTTTGTCAAAAAATCGTCGACGTCACCGAAAATCATATCAGCCGTATAGCTGTGGCCTAACGGATTAGGGTGAAAACTTTCGCTGCCGATGGGCTTGAAGTCGGAATATTTATCAGAAATCGAGATGTCATCGCCGAACCTGACCGCGTTCATAGCGGACGGCTTTTCGTTTCCGCATAACAAGTGGTCACCGAAACTATCCTTGATGTCGATATATCTGACACCGACGGAACGGGCTGCCGCTGAGATAACAGAGTTCAGATAGATGATACTTTCGTTCATAAACCGTCTTTCGGTTTGGTCGAGCATATAGCCATTAATCAGGTCGCATCTGTTGTTTTGATCGATAATCTTCGGATAGCCGATGACGTATATGCGGGAGTTGGGTGAATCCTCGTGGATTTTTTGGTATGTTTTTACCAGTTTTGGAAACAAATTCCTGATTTCCTGAGCGGTTTGTGCCCTGCCTTTTTCGGTATCCGCCCAACTGCAAGTGTCGTGGTTCAGGCATGACGCCAGTTTACCCATCAGGCCGGCGTCGTTGCCACCGATACTAACGGATATAGATCTAGGGGCGTATTCCTTGGCGAAGGTTTCTTGGTGAATTCTGCCGGGTATGAATGATAGTCGGGCGTCGGTTTTTTCGGCGGCGATTTCTATATCGTTTAATGCTTTGTGATTTTCATCCAATCTACCACCTTGACCTAAATATATATAATCCTCACCCACAACATCTTTCATCTCCGCGCCCGAGCAGGCTACAGTCGCCATATTTGAAACGTCGATACCCATCATATCAGTAAGCAAATATGGGTATGAGTTCAAGCTGATATGACATTTCTCGAATTCATCATTAGTCCCCTTTAAATAGTATTTATCGTCGGTTTCGCCCTCGCCACTAGTAAATGAATCTCCAAGTGCCAAATATTCCAGTTTTCTGTTGTCGTAACCGCTAGCTCTTAGAGATACTGCCCTTTTTTCGCCCGTGTATGAAATCGCAACGAAATTTATCTCGCCACCGTTGTCATTAAATTTAGGCAAGGTCGCGTATTTGAAACGGTCTATGAATAAACTCGTGCTGAAATTCGTTTCTGTACACCTAATCTTTATCTTGGAGACGTTTTCTAGGCTGCTTTTATCTATTTCACTTCCGCATTTCGAATCGATTTCATACATCTTGAATCCAGCGTTCTTACCGACGGCAGCCAGATATTTGCCGTCATTGCTGACAGCTATCTCTACGGTAGGGTTGTAACCTATCCCATACTTGTATGAATAGTCAGTCACAAGTTTCATTCGTAAATTACTAAGGTCTAATAAGCCAATGCCGTTTCCTTTGAATTCAATCGCGAGCCACTCGCCGTTATCGGATATGCCGATTCCTCCTACTGACCAAGCTAGACCATTGTCACTTTGAAAAATGTAATCCGGATTTGACGCGTCGAAAGTATATCCCAAGCTTTTCTTAATAAAATCATAGTATCTTGACAAGCGGCCAGAAAAGTTTTTATAAATTACGAAGGATTTATCGACGTTGTTAGTTAGGTGCCGTTTTACTATAAGTAAGTCGTTGCTTGGCGAATATATTACGTCGCTTAAAGAATCACTAATGCCTCCTAACACGTACATCTTGCTATCGAGCGCAAAGCCGATTACAGGAATGACTCTGTTCGTTACGCAATAAAAACCGAAACGGATTCCGTCATCCGTGATAATGCACACATCTTTTTTATTACTCTCCCCGTCTACTTCGATTTCAAAATGGTGGCCTTCGCACCATGATAAAGAAGTGGCAGATAATTTCGTGGAATTATAAACGAAGGGGATCGAGGATATCCATGACCATCCTGCGGGGCTATTGATAGCCTGTGACTTATTGGGGTTAAATATTTGGATTGACAGTATAACGGCAAAAATAAATAGTAAATATTTTCGATTCGACAAACTGATTCGATTCATTAACCCACCCTCGTTAATTAATGATTTACATATTAAATTATAAGGCTAAATTAAGCAAGCGTTAAATATTAACAATTTTTTGTTCTATATCTTAATAATGTTAGAATTGTTATCGACGTATCAAATATTAGAAATGATTTATAAGCGATGAAAGTATTGGGAATCGAGAGCAGTTGCGATGAAACTGCGGCGGCCGTTGTTGAGGACGGACGTCGGATTCTTAGTAATGTCGTACATTCGCAGATAGATATTCATAAAGTTTACGGCGGTGTAGTGCCGGAAGTTGCTGCCCGCTCTCATATAGAGGTAGTCAATCCAGTCATAAACAAGGCTTTGTCTGATGCCGGTCTTTCGTGGGAAAACATAGACGGAATCGCTGTCACTTACGCGCCGGGACTTATCGGTTCACTACTTATCGGCACTTTGGCTGCCCGAACCATAGCAGTGTTGAAAAATATACAACTATATCCCATCCATCACATAGAGGCACACGTTTATGCGAATTTTTTAGGTAGTAAAATACCTGAGTTCCCTATTTTGTCGCTAATAGTCAGCGGCGGGCATACGCAACTAGTGTTGTTTCGCGATCATGGTGATTTTGAAATTTTAGGACAGACCCGTGACGACGCCGTCGGCGAAGCTTTTGACAAGGTTGCCAAGATTATCGGTTTGTCATATCCTGGAGGACCATCGATAGCCGAAGCTGCCAAAAACGGCAACCCCCTAGCCTGTAAATTACCCAAAGCGCATATGGAAGGCGCTTATGACTTTTCCTTCTCTGGCCTTAAAACGGCCGTCCTAAGGGCAGTTCAACGCGAAGCCGGCAAGGACATTGATTTTCCGTCGGCAGGGCTTGCAGAGCTTCTGAACGACGCACAGCGCAATGATTTCGCGGCAAGTTTCCAACGTGTCGCGGTCGAAACATTGGTCGACAAAACCGTCGAAGCTTTCTATAGTTATGATCCGAAATCAGTCGTTATCGCCGGGGGCGTGGCGGCTAATCAAGAATTGCGCCACTTGCTATCCGAAAGAATTCCTATCAATATCGAATATGCGCCGATAAGTTTATGTACTGATAATGCCGCTATGGTTGCCAGCCTGGGTTATTATTACGCTCAAAAAATGCCGCCTATCGATCCGTTCGAGCTGGAAGCCCAGTCAAGTTTGTTGATGAAATCATACTCCAAATATTTGAAAAATTAATAAAAAAACGTAAAAATGTCAATGACAAGTCGTTATCTCTTGAAGAGAGCTCTAATTTTTTGGACGGTTTTTTTGACGGTCGGTAGCCCCTTCTTATATACGTGGTAAAGAGGTGATAACGGTTTGTCGAATGTACCTGCGAAGTGCGTTTCGCTGTCCGTCCAATTCATCTTGAAATTGGATACCCCGCCGCCTATCAGCCCGCCGAAATCATAACGGTTAATCTCCCACTCTTTGCATTTTCGAATGACGTGCCATTTAAGTGCGTAATTGGCGCGAAGCTGTTTGCCCGTATCGGTCATACCACCGTAAAGTTCAAAAGCCGTTTCAGCACTGATAGCTAGCCATAGAAAAGCTATCGGTTCGCCTTCGTGATATGCCGCGAATACCGGCGAGTGATCGTCTAGGAAGCTGAATACGTCGTAATAATAATCATTTTTGTGGATGGAAAAATTGGCGCGTTTGGCTGTCTGGTGATATACTTCCAGAATTTTTGCCAGCTCTCCCCTGTCGCGTATCCGCTTGATTTGAATTTTTTCAGCAGCGGATTTACGGATATATTGACGTGTTTTGGCAGGCATAGCGGCAAGTAGTTCCGATTCGGATTTTTTCAAATCCAAGAGTGTTGTGCTGGATGGCAGAATACGATTGTTAGACTTATGCCATTCGGGAGGTAAATCGTAATCGACGTTGTCCGGCTCGATGGTCAGAACTATCGAATGGCAAGTTTTTTTGGCGTAAGTCGACAGCTTATTGAGTAGCATTTCTCTGTTGCTTTCGCTGACTACTGGCCCGCGCGGTACGTAAGCGAGGGTCGCGAGCGGTAATGGTAAACGGTGTATTAGCATCTGGGCGGCGCCCAATATATTATCTTCTTCGTCGTATAGGAATAGTCTGTAGACGCGCCAGTTATTGGCAGTTTTTAGGTCTCCCCAGCCCCATAATTGCAAGGGGTGTCCCCTGTTTTCCAGTATGTAATCGTTCCAAATGTTTTTGTCGTGGCACTGCCTGAGTGTTGTCATACAACCATTATACAATGCTAGTCTCGTTAGTGTGCTATACTGGGTGTGTAAAACAAACACGCAAAACCTGACAAAGTGAAAGGGGTTTACGTATAAATCTCTGGGTGTTAGTTGTCAAGTTTTCGCGTGAAGATAATCTGAAAGTTTTCGAATTACAAATGAAACTCGCCAAGACCTACGATCCGAACCAATACGAACCAAATATCTATGCCATATGGGAAAAAAGCGGTGCTTTCGAGCCGTCGGGAACGGGCGAGCCGTTCAGTATCGTTATGCCGCCACCCAACGCCAATGGTAATCTGCACATCGGTCATGCGCTGATGGCATTTATGGAAGATTTGATGATCCGATATTACCGTATGAATTGTCGCGATACGGTGTATATTCCGGGTGCCGATCATGCCGGCTTTGAGACATGGGTAGTTTATGAACGCGTTTTATCCGAGAAGGGGATGAACAGATTCGATTTTTCCAGAGAGCAACTGTACAGCCAAGTCTGGGATTTTGTCGAGAAACAACGCGGCAATATGGAATTGCAGCTAAGAGCGCTAGGTACCAGTTGCAGCTGGAATAATCTGGTTTTCACGCTGGATAAAAAAGTCATCGATACGGTCTATGATACCTTCAATAAAATGTGGCAGGAAGGTCTGATTTACAGGGGCGAGAGGATGGTCAATTACAGCACTAAATACCAGACCAGCTACGCCGATATAGAAGTCGAACACAGGAACGAGAAGGGTACTCTATGGGAAATAGCTTACCCGACATATGATAAAATTGACGAAATTGTAGTTTCTACAACACGACCGGAAACGATTTTTGGTGATGTCGCCGTAGCCGTTCACCCTGATGATTCACGCTGGAAGCATTTAATAGGTGTAAACGTATTATTGCCACTAACCGATAGGGAGATACCGGTTATCGCTGACGAAAGCGTTGACCCAAGTTTCGGCACGGGCGCCGTCAAGATAACGCCGTCCCATGACCCGAACGATTATGAAGTTGGAAATAAGCATAAATTACAGCGTATTCAGGTTATTGATTTCGACGGAACGATGATAAACGTACCCGAGGAGTTCGTTGGGATGACTGTAGCTGCCGCTCGTAAAAGCGTAGTCGCGGCTATCAGGGCGCAGGAATTGATAAGGGGCGAGAAAGAAATCGAACACTCCGTAGGATATGATTACAAGAGCGGTCTACCAATCGAGCCGATGATAAAAGAACAGTGGTTCGTCAAGGTTCAGCCGTTGGCTCAGCGTGCCAAACAGGCCATAGAAAACGGTGAAATCAATATTGTTCCAGAAAGTCGCAAGCATCATCTGATAAATTACTACGATAATCTGAAAGATTGGAATATTTCCCGTCAGATACCGTGGGGTATTCCGATTCCGGCTTTCCAGAATCTGAATCAGCCTGACGAGTGGATATTCGACGAACGGGTCGATGAAAAAATCTTGGAAATCGACGGCAAGATTTTCCGCCGCGAAGAAGATACCTTTGATACATGGTTCTCAAGCGGTCAGTGGCCGTTCATCACGACCGATTATCTGACCAGTGGCCATCTGTCTAAATTTTATCCCAATGATGTTATGGAAACCGGCATCGATCTGATCTTCCCTTGGGTGTCGCGAATGATTATGCTGGGGCTATATAGAACCGACAAAGTACCCTTCAAAAACGTCTATTTTCACGGCCTTGTTCTGGATGAAAAAGGCAAAAAGATGAGCAAAAGCAAGGGGAATGTCATTAACCCGATGGACGCGATTTCCAAATATGGCTCGGACGCCCTAAGGATAGGGCTGATTGCCAACCGCAGTGCCGGGCAGAACCAAGCGTTCAGTATGGAGAGGGTAGTGGCCGGACGCAATTTTTGCAACAAACTCTGGAATATCGCCAGATTCATCGAGGACAAAGTAGGTGAGGGTTACCGAGGTGGGCTTCCCGAACCGAAAACGATTGCCGATCATTGGATTATCAGTCGTCTGAACGAAGCTATCTCGGATGTAAGTGACAAGATCGAAACATATCGCTTTGCCGAGGCTCAAGAGGCCGCTTATCACGCTATTTGGGATGACGTTGCTGATTGGTACGTCGAAGTGAGTAAGATGCAGATGAATCCTGCGGTACTCGCTTGGGTACTTGATACCAGCCTAAAACTAATGCACCCGTTCGCACCGTTTGTTACCGAGACTATCTGGCAGACTTTGTTCTGGCATCACGACAGTATACTGATTACCAATAAATGGCCACAGCCAATTAAATGTGATGATATCGCAGCCGCCGAATTTACTCGTCTAAAGGAACTGGTCAGCGAAGCCCGTTTCGTTATGATGGAACTGCCGGGTGATGAGCGTTACGATTTGTTATACCAGAATGACAGCTTGATTGCTGATAATGCAGAGACCATCAAAAAACTGGCCAGATTGAAAGACGTCCGATATGTCGATCAAGTCAAGGGGATGCGTCTAGCTGGTAGTGGACGAGAGGCCTGGTTGGACGTGCCGGCCGAAACACTTTACGAGCACGAAGCTAATCTTGAAACTAGGCTAGCCAATGTTAACCGGTACATCAAGACCCTTGAGATCCGATTAGCTAACGAGAACTATGTTAGCAAGGCTCCTGCAAAACTGGTCGAAGAGACCAAAGAAGAACTGAAAGAAAAACAGGCGCTGAAGACGCGCCTGCTGTCCGAGCTGAAGGTTATTAAATAGACGGCCAGATATAATCGTTTCCGAAGTTATTATCATTTAGGCGTTTTTGAGTCACATATTTCTTGTCGTCTTTGTTT
The DNA here is from genome assembly GCA_964419165.1 of uncultured Saccharimonas sp. (SeqCode). Classification (GTDB taxonomy): domain Bacteria; phylum Patescibacteriota; class Saccharimonadia; order Saccharimonadales; family Saccharimonadaceae; genus UBA1547. Next base: position 4,520 of record CAYQOL010000008.1, on the reverse strand, counting down.
CGCGGCGGAGCGGCCGGCTGTTGAGATGCCATATTGAAAGGCATATTCACAGTCGTACCGGTTTCGGAATGAATATGCTGGCTTCTTGATTCCAGTTCGCTCAGTCCACCTTGAATGTCTGACACGATTGCCGGCAGGGCTTCGGCAGAGGTTTTGACAACGTTATCCAGTTGTGTGTCGTGAATGAATACCCCGAGGGCGGCTGCTATCGAGATGACTATCGGTATGGGGATGTTGATTAGTGGTGGCATATGTTTGTTTTATAGAGTTACGCTTACGAATATAGCATAAGCTTCGTTATCTGTCAAGTATGTGTAATATATATAAAATATGCGCCCGTTATCGGACGCATATGAAATGTTGGTTAGAGCCATTTAGATTCGTATACAAACACTCCTTTTTCTAGTCGTTTAGCCGTTAAAGCTTCGACCGTACTCCGGCAAACATCTTCGCTAAAGTTACTTTCTCTCAAAGAAAAAATTAATCTTGAAAGCAAATTATAACTTGCGTAATGTTCTTTACCGAACATAGTCAGACCCGTATTCTTTAGGCATTTTTTGGCAGTTAGTAAACGCATGACACCGCTAGCGTGACGATTTGCGACGATTTGTTCGTCAATCAGGTTATCAGGGTCGATCAGGGATACCCCAATCTCCAGATGGCTACGGCATACCTTCATAAGAGTTCGCCGCCTAAAGTGTTCCTTGAGTAATTCGATTGGACTTCCTGACATCCAAGATTCCTCCTTTACCCACGTACTATCATAGAATATGACTAATGGTATATTACAATAAAACTACTAAATGTCAATCACTCGTGGTGGTAGGGATTGCCGAAGTGGATCTCCTGAGTGCGATAGATTTGTTCGATTAATATTAGACGGACTAATTGGTGGGGGAATACTAAGTCGGATAGGGACCAAACGAAATCGGCGCGATTGCGTAACGAGTCGTCGACTCCGTAGGCACCGCCGATGATAACCGCCATTTGTTTAGACGATTCCAATTGGCGGGATATCAAATCTGATAGTACGTCCGAACTGACGTTCTGACCGCGTTCGTCCAATAATATGACGTAATCGTCAGTACTTAAGCGCGAAAGTATGGCCCTAGACTCGTTCTGGCGGGCCGCAAGGCCAGCATTAGCGGAATGTGGTAAAAAGACCCATTCGATTTGGAACGGCCGTTTCAGGCGCTTGCAGTAGCGATTGATACCTTCGGATACCCATAACTCGTGCTTTTTACCGACGGTGATGATGCGAATCGGCATCTACATCCTTAGGCGTTCAGCAATCGCGGCAAGCTCGCTGTCCGTTGGCGTCATCGTCGGTTTCTTTAAATCATCGCCGCGGTATAGAGGGACTAAATGGATATGCGCGTGAGGTACGCCGAAACCTTCGACGACCACTCCGACTCGTGGCGATTCGATGATACCGTGTATATGTTTACCGATTTTCTTGGCGGTCTGCCATAAATATTCATAGTATTCGTCATCCATATCCCAGATATGGTCGATTTGTACTTTCGGTATAACGAGCGTATGACCTTCGCTGATCGGGAATAGGTCCAAAAAGGCGATGACGCGATCGTCCTCGTAGATTATGTGGGCGGGGATTTCCCCTTGGATTATCCGTGTAAAAATTGTTGGTTCTTGCATAGTTCAATTGTAGCAAAAGAGGCGATTTGTAATAGAATATAATATATTAAGCATATGCTAAACAAAGACAGTCAAAACTTCCAGAACAAGATCGACCGCCTGATCGACAAACTGTTTTTATGGGCCATACCGCACAGCGTCAGACCTAACCATATTACCGTGGTCAGATTTGTATTGGTACCGGTAGTGTATTGGTTGCTTGACAGTGGTAAGTTTGATATCGCACTGGTCGTATTTTTGGTGGCGGCATCGACTGATTTTATTGACGGGGCGATGGCCCGTACTAGAAATCAGATAACCGATGTAGGTAAAGTCATAGATCCGATCGCTGACAAGTTACTTATTATGACAGTGCTACTGTCCGTCGGCTTAAAGTATTTGATAGTAAAGGTCTTTTTGATAGTCATAATACTAGAGATGGTTGCCGTGTTGTTCGGTGCGATTTTTCGTTCCGCCTTGGGTAGGCCGCTAGGCGCGAACTTTTTCGGTAAGATCAAGATGATTTTGCAGTGTCTAAGTGTCGGATTGTTTATTGCTGGGTTATTAACCAGCATCGAATTACTGATTAATTTTTCGGAATATACTCTGGTAGTGGCCCTGGTTTTTGCTTTATTATCTGGGTTGGAGCAAGCAAGGGTCAAAATATTAGACTTCCAAAAAAGACATAAATAGTGTATAATATGAATTATGGAAAAAGCCCCCAGGCTAGAATTTAGCAAAAAAAACAACCCGAACTTTGATTTGGAGGGGATAAATTCGCCTGACAGGGAACTGAGTAAGAGTGCCGCGTCGATTATTCTTGCCGCTTATGAGAAAGCGGATATGGATCGATATGTTGACCATTTTACTGGTTGTCATACTCGCGGTTATCTGGATTTTTTTGCTGAAAAGGAGTTTGATCCTGATGTAGACGACGGTTCTTTGGCGTTGATATTTACTGATCTTGATAACCTGAAGGAGATTAATGATACGGTTGGTTATGGTCATCCGGCTGGTGACGAACTGATACAAGCCATGGTAAAACAGCTTAGATTGAAATTTGGAGAGGGAACTGTCATAGTGCGCACCGGCGGTGATGAGTTTCTTTGCCTTATAAGAAATTATGATAAAGATGAAAATTATCAGGATGATTTGAAAGATACCCTTGAGAGCGGCAGGGGTGTAAAATTATCCGAGATATCTGAAAATATAAATAATGATTATAAAGATATAACTTTGGATTATTCTTACGGCATAGCGATATACGACAAGAATACGGACCTGGTGCTTGATGACGACGGTGTGGTTAATAAACGAGCTACGATGTCGAATGTCCTGAAGCTTTCTGATAGCAATATGTACGCTTATAAAGGGGCATCTAAACACAATAAAAATAGCGCACGATGACAATCATCATGCGCCGTCCATTGCTTAGGCGAAAGAGGCACCCGGTTTTAACCAGACGTTGTAAAACGGATTGGTAACGGGAATTTTTTTCAGAAGCTCGCTGACAAGAGGCTGTTGATTGTTGTCGGTAATTGCACTGTGCTGTCTGGCATAAATAATAATCTCCCGCGGATTTGTAGCTTTCCATTTGACTTCCGCAATCCATATTCCAGTTTTTCCGTTCATAAATTTGGGGTGGATTTTTAATGTTATTGAGGATTCGCGGTTAAATCTCAACTTGTTGAATAATTTTCTAAACTCTACGTAAGTCAACTCGTCGATGTTAGCGATGTCTTCGTAAAAACAGTTTCCAGTAGCAGCAATGATTTGATTATCCACGATAAGCGAAAAAATACACTCTTCGCAAATTGAGACGCAGGCTTCCGATAGTAATCTGGTGTGGGTTAGGAATTCCTTGGCAGTCACCGGCAATGCTTTTTTGACGATATTCGCTAAATATCCCGAAGTGAGCGATTTTGCCAGACTGTCCTGTGGTGAACCTCTTGTTTTGATGCGAGTGTTACCCATGAAGATGTTGGTTTTTTCCAGTTTTCGAGAATACTTAAACCGTCTTGACCAATTCACGATATCCCTCCTTATTAAGTAACTTCCGACCGTTCAGGATTTAAGCATAGACTTTTTACAACATAATATAAAACCTCGTGCCAGTCAATCGCGAAATATTTATTTTCAAAAGAAAAACGCACGGTCGGAACCGTGCGTTTTTGGTCACATTGCAATTCGCTCCATATTGAAAGCTCTTCTACCTAATTTGACCGATAGGGTCATATTTGGTGCGCTTTCAGGAACGAAAAAAAGTTTTTGGTTGAGTGTTCCCGCCAGTTCTTCGCTGAAGCCTTTGGCATACACGAAGATCACGTCAGGCTTTTTGGAAGTCCATTCTATCAATCCGTATGAAAATTTCATCTCCATATTATTGGAATCTTTTGGTCGGATTTCAAGCGTCATTGACGACGATTGCTTGAATATCCGTTTGAACTCATTGTCGGTCAACTTGCTGACGTCGATGAGTTCGCCGGAATTTCCGCCACTATTGTTATCATTCCGTAGAAAGACGACCGGTGAGTATGTGTTGGCAAGCAGTTCTATACTGCTACCTCTCTGTATCTCGTTACAAATAGTCAAAAAGCGTCTGGCGATTTTAAGAAAATCGCTGGCTGAGATTCGAAAACCGAACCTCTTGAATACTGTCGCGTAATATGAACTCTTGCTTTGGAATTCTCTGATTTTTTTACTGGGGGCTTTTGTAGCCCCGATTTTACAACCGAAAAAAGGATTACCTGCCAACGATGCCGATGTCATATTACTCCACTCTCCTTATTAATAAAGTACTTCTATCAGATTTATGGTCTGAGATGATGACCACTGTTATATTAACACAAAAACCTAAAAAAGTCAATACGATAAAGCTTTTTTAC
>CAYQOL010000007.1:0-34314 GCA_964419165.1 uncultured Saccharimonas sp. (SeqCode) | reverse complement strand
AGTAACACTTCCGATTTTCGTGAAGGTTTCGTCAAAATCATCACCGATAAAAAAGGTGTCCTACTAGGCGCAGCCATAGTCGCGCCCCACGCCGGTGAAATTATTCATGAACTCACCCTTGCTATCAAATATTCTATGACAGCCAGTGAAATCGCTCAAACACCACACGCTTTCCTTAGCTGGAGCGAAGCCGTCCGCGTCGCCGCCGGTAAACTTAGTTGAATATTCTTGACATCGTTATCTTATTGGAATAATCTAAAAAATAATAGTTTTCATAGGATAACATCTGTGTCTATTATTTGATTTTTAACAAGTCGAATTATTACAGTGTACGTTGGAGTGTCTGGTTTTGGGTATAGACGGCACGCCGGGTTGATTTATATGTCAATCCTGCGTGCTGCCTATATCCCCGTTCGCAGCATAATTTGTTCGTAGGAGGCGAAACTTGTTTATTTGTCTTGAGGGGTAATAAAAGGAGGGATTGTTTTGTGTAAGAAAGATAGGCAAAAAGTATTCAGCAAACTCGATAAGCAAACTCCCAGATTCAAAAAAGGAATCAAACCTTTGACAGCAGCCCAAGAATACGGTTCAAATTGTCATCTGCAAAGAATCGAAACGGCCATAACAGCAAAAGAGAATGTCAGCATTGCATGCAAACCCTACGTTGAGAAACACCCCCATCTGAGAAAAATATTAGACGAACTTGGTGATGTTCACGCGTTCTGGATCGCATCAAACAAAAACTGGGATCGATTTCTTTTGGTATTGGAGGACGTCGGATTGACATGGGTTCATGACTTCGTCCCAAGTTACAGCAATGTCGTCGGGATGTTTAAGCCCAAGAAAGGAACCATGAAACCCAATATGGTCACGTAAAATCGAAAACTCCGGGGAGTCCGCTAGGACATTCTGCCTCTCAGCGGACTCCCCGTTATCCATTGACGGATCAACGTACACTTTTGTAATAATTTGATTTGTAAAATAGCCGCTGATATGCGGCTATTTTTAATTCTAAGGCAGGATTTGGCGAAGCGCGGCGCAAAAAAGAAAGCCCCCGCTAAAAGCGGATATTTAATTTTCAAGCAAGCGGAGGAGTCACTCGCCAATTTGGCGAGTGACGATACCTGCGATATTTCTGATTCAAAGAATCAGAAATGTGCAGGTTCGAACCCTGCCACCGTAGGTCAAAATAAAATACCTATCAGCCGATAGGTATTTTATTTTGGTTGCGGGGGCAGGATTTGAACCTGCGACCTGATGGTTATGAGCCATCCGAGCTGACCAGACTGCTCCACCCCGCGATACAATATTTTTTTAAACAGCTCATAATTTTACCATTCATAACCATGGTTATGAGCTATAGTCCACGTTCGGAAGCTGACCTGACTGCTCCACCCCGCGATACATATAATAGATTAACAGATATAATCTGTTTTTGCAAGACATAGTCCATCTGATTCTCAAAACCCTAGCCGCGGGTGACGTTCGGCGTGGCAGCGCCAAAGAAAGTTTTGAAACCCAGACTATACCTATGACGAAATACGCTTGTTATTGGCGCCGAAAAGAAAGTTTACCCATTGCTCAAAATTTCCGGTCTCGACGGTTTCGGTTTCGGTTTCCGCTGTCAAGCTGTCATCGGCATTTTTGGCCGCCTCAGAGTTCGGCGGTAAAATCAGCACGCTTTCACCCGGCATCCCCAACCCCAATCTTTGACGGACCGCTAGCTCCTTGTACTCGTCGGTTTGATAGTAGCGTTTTTCCAAATTGGCATTTTCGTAATTCAACTCTGCCACGATCAGCTGACGCTGTTTGTCCAGCAGATTCTTTTGCAGTGCATAATTGCGCTGCATCACGTCTAGCGAACCCCATACCCAGCCAGTCGCAATCATAAACGCTATCGCAATGACCACATTATTCAGCGTCAAGTATTTGTGACGGAACAGATAATACATTCGCCGGATGTTTATTTTTTTCATATTCGTAACTTATATTATAGCCTAACAGATAGAAATAGGCTATAATAGGCCACGTACAATAGACAGAAGCCATTTGGCTGCTTGAATATTGAAATTTTCCAGTTTTTTAAACCAAGCTTTAGCTGTTTGAAAAACTGAGAGGAGGAATTACCGATAAGACGATGCTTTTGTCGTTTTCGACAAAACGAGTACAAAGGTAAATTCCGACGAGGGGGCGTAGCTCATCGGTCAGAGCAGGTTGCTCATAACGACTTGGTAGTTGGTTCGATTCCAACCGCCCCCACCAGATTGATTATAAAATAACCTACTTTTCGTAGGTTATTTTAGTTAAGGACATATCATACAATATCTTTACCTTACAAGTCTTGCAAATCTTATACATGGAAAGCTATGATTTTTTATCAAGTATTTTCTTTAGCCTATTAATATAAGCAAATTCCCAAAATTTGAGGGCTCCTTTTCCGATAATCAAACGTGAAAACATATTCAGAATATTGTTTTTGATTTTAACTTTATTCACATATTCAATACGCGTTCCTTCGGCAACTGGTTTCAAGATGAATTACTCGTCTTCTATCGCAAGGCCTGATTCGTTTATTGATTTAAAGCCTTTACCCGGCAACAGCGTGGTTTTCATTTTTAACTTGAAGTTGATTCCAAAAGTATTCGTGGTAGCTTCTATCTGTAAATTATTACCATCCCTACTAATGACTCTCGTTCCCTTTGCTACCAAAGGAAAATATTCTGGTGCTTTCTCGAAGTCAGAAATAATCCGATAAACGTCTTCTACGGGAGCATCGATTATCCATGACCCCTCTAAAACTTTTTCTTTCATAAATTCATCTTACCATTTTAATCTCATTAGCATATACACATTGAACCAAATAATGTAGCCTGAGCTTCGTTAAATAAGCCCCACCAAATGTTAATCATTCAAATAAGAGACCTCCGCAAGGCCTCTTATTTTACAAAGATTGACAAATAGATAACTAAGCCCTAACAACCTCGTTTATTTTCCACTCGTTCTCCACGAGGACTAATTTATAAACGATATTTGTCTGACTACTGCCAACTTTTACGGTCACAGGGACACTCGAACTACTTCCAGCTGTAGTAGCATCCCCAACCGTGAAACCACTAGGAGTATTTTGAATTAGAAGAAAATGATCTGCCGTTGCTACCATTAAACTATTTAGATTGTCTTTAAAAGCTGTAGTTAAAGCAGAACTTTGATTTGCAAAAGCAACATCGGAATGACCTTCTTGAGCAGAATTCTCTGCCGTAATGTAGCTAAAGTATGAGGCTACAAAGTCATCAACCACCGTGGCTGGCGCAACCGCTGGCATCGCCTCATCTACCGTGTCTGGGGTTGTTGTGTCGTCTACATCATCAGAAGACTTTTTAATTGATTTATTACCGTCGTCTTTTGAAGTGTTATCTTTATTTTGGATAAAGTTCTGATAAAAAACGAAGCCTAATGTTCCGAGTAATAGAACTGTCAAAACTACAATAATTGCCAGGTGCGCAAAACCTGATTGAGATTTAGTTTTATTCAAGAGATACCCTTTCATAACTTAAATATTAATTGATATTATTTAATCAACATTTAAGAATAAGCACAATGGACTGCGCCCATACTATTTACTTATCAATAACGTAATCTACAATAACCGATAGAGACTTCTTGTATTAATTTTCAGAATGTATTGTCTTTATATTAGTAAGAATAATTTCTTCGACTTTTTTAGCAGATTTAACTAATCTTATCTTAACATTACCGTTCTCACCAAAAAAAGAATCGTAGAGTAAAACGTTATCGTCATGGTTAATGTTCTCAGTTTCAAATATATTCGCTATTTTGGCGCTAAGTAAATACAACCTAATAACTATAATCTAGTAACGATAACGATTGCGAATATATCATTGTTTATATTTTGTCTAATACGAAGAAGGTATGCCTCAAAAAAAATCGAAATGATTATCTACTTATTATTTATTAATTTTTGAAATGTAGCGAAAAATCCAGATATTATACACAGTAAAAAATACAAACAAAGCAATTAATCTTACGGTACAAATTGATATAGCTATAGTATTAACCGCGATATCCATACACAAACCATTTTTGCACCCACCCGTTTGCAGAAAATCACTATCTAATGAAAACCAACTACTGATGCCGATTCCTGACCCTATTAGGTCTACTGTGGTCGGTATCTGACTAACAATCGTAACTAGTAGTGAAATGATAATTGAAATCGTTGCCGCTTTAAATACCGTTTTTTTATTCATAACAAGGATCATAGTGATGCTGAATATGGTTTTCAACTTTCGTTTAGATTAATATAGCCCGGCTAGATGCCGAGCTACATTGTTTAGAAGCATTACCTTCTCCCTTTTTTCAAAATTTCGCCTTTATAGACTTTTATTGCGTCGATGTTTGATATATTCCTAATATTCGCTATCACATCTACCCTTTTCCAATCTTCATCTGTGAACTGGGATTCGTCGATTTCTTCGATCCTTGTCGGCAATGGCGGTTTTTCGGGTGCCATCAGTTCATGCTCTTCGGGAATCATTGGCAGGTCATCAAAGTCCAATACGCCATTCTCAAGATTCTTCTCACACTTGACCGCATCGCCGCCGGTCAGACCGTAACCGTTCGGGTCGTCTTCTTTTCTTTCTTCCAGACCATAAGAATTCGTCAACAAATCTGGATCTGGTTCACCGAAATTTGAATTTGCATAACTATTATCTTCCAAACCGTTGTTTATTTTTTCTGGATTCATAATCATATTATAGCATAAGTGTTATATTAGGTCAACTATTCCCACCTAAACACTTTGAAAGCGATAGCGTAGATAATTATCATCCATACACCAATAAGGCCGAGCTGTGGCAAGATATCGACGAAATGCTTACCCTCGGTCGTAATCAGCCGGATGCCGTCGATTACCGGCGTCAGCGGCAGAAAACTCGACACGTTCTGTAGCCATTCCGGCATTAGAAAACGCGGGAAAAACGTGCCTGATAAAAACATCATCGGAAAGGTGACGATGTTCGACAACGGCGCAACCTGACGTTCGTTCTTGGCCCAACCGCCAAGCGCCAGACCGATACCTAAAATCGTGATGATGCTGAATATCAAAAATACCCCTAGTTCAAATATATTGCCGGTTATTTTCAGATTGAAAAACCATACAGCAACCAAGAACATCATCGCCAAGCTGATAGTACCAATCAACGCCTGACCTATCATAGTTGATAGAAAATATTGCCAAACGCGTAGCGGCGTGGTCGACAGGCGGCGCAAAATCCCCATTTTTTTCAGTTCCGGAAAGACGTTGACTGGTCCAAAAATACCAATACCAAGAATTGAAAAGCCTAGAAGCCCCGAAAAAGCGTAGTCGAACGGTGACAGACTACGCTCGTTCAGTTGGGTCAATTTGACGGAGAATGGCGTGACATTTTGCACGAATTTGGCATTTATCATCTTGAACTGACTTTCGATAACTCCGTTTAATGCCTGAGCTGATTGCTGATTATTCTGAGTATAGACGATTTCAGCCTCTCCTGTCGGGTATTGGTTCCCGTCCACTACTACGCCAAAACCGGCCAGCAACACGATGGCCGCGTCCAGTTCTGAACGGCTCATTTTATCCTTGGCATTTGAAAGCGTCTTTATATCTTCATTTAGTTTCATTATTTTGCTATCTTTCATAGCTTTAATGAACTGGTCGGAAAAAGCGGTTTTGGAATCGCTGATTATAGCAACGCGAAACGAATAATTCGAAGTGTTACCGTACAGATTGCCAAATACCAGCAAGAATATCAGCGGAAAGCCGATACTAAAAAATAGAGCCAGTTTATCGCGAAAAAAACGTTTAGTATTAATCTTGACGAAAGTCAGGACAGTGAACATTGATTTATTCATAATTAGACCTCCCTCAAGGCTTTGCCAGTCAAATCAATAAAGACGTCGTCCAGATTGGCCTGTTCGACGTGCTGCCTTTTCTTGAAACCACGTTTTAGCAGCTGGTGAATCAGATTCTTGGGCGTGTCGATGGCAACGATTTTGCCCTCATCCATAATGGCGATGCGGTCACATAAGATTTCGGCTTCGTCCATATAATGAGTCGTCATAATAACGCTAACTCCCCGGTCGCGGATTTTTTCGATTAGGTCCCACAAATTGCGCCTAGCCTGCGGGTCAAGACCAGTGGTCGGTTCATCTAGGAAAAAGACTTTCGGACCGTGTACCAGAGCCGTAGCGATACTGAGGCGTTGTTTTTGACCGCCCGAGATATCCTCGACGAAGCTTTTCGCCTTGTCCTCCAAACCGACGTCTCGCAAGAAAGACATGGCATCAACTTTTTCGCCGTACGCGGCGGCGAACATTTCAATCACTTCGGTCAGGCGGGTTTTATCCTGAAAGGCTGGCGATTGCGGTTGGACGCCTATTAAATATTTTACTTTTCTAGGATTTTTCGTAACATCAATACCATTGATTTTGACAGTACCACTGTCAATCGGGCGTAAAGTCTCAATCATCTCCAGCGTCGTCGTCTTGCCGGCGCCGTTCGGTCCTAAAATACCGAATATTTCGCCTTTTTTGACATCAAAACTGACGTCATCGACCGCTTGTTTGTCACCGTAACGTTTCTTGAGACTTCGCGCCTCGACCATATTTTTGCTCATAATTATCTATGATTATATCAAGAAGACAGGGCAATATGAATGCCCCTCATAACGAGGGGCATTCATGGCACCTGTTTGTTTGGAATAACTATATCACCAAACTTGCTTATGGTGCAAGTATTAATTTACACTATTTTTTCTTGGAAACTGTCAAGAAGCCATTGCGTGGGTTTTCTTTGACAATGCGGTCTGCTGGCAGATCAACCGGTGTTCCTTTAGCGTTCTTTTCTACCTTTGCGAAAAAGTAGATGGTTTGTTTTTTGCCGCCACGAAGAGTAACTTCGGTGCTATGCAAGTAGTAAGGAATACCCTTTGAGTTGATATGTTTGTAAGCCATAAGATTCTTATACCTCCTGTTAGTGCTATACAAGAGTAGCGTACATCAGATAGCGCCTCTGTGTCAACGGTTAAATCGATTCGTGATGGCGACGAAGTACCATTTTCAAGATAGAAACACTAATAATTCGGATCGATATCATTATCAAAATCACTACACATATCACCAGTGACCAGCCAGCAAAGTCCGATGACCACAATGGCGACGCAAAATCATGAAGGTATATCTGGGGATTGACACTGACCTGGCTGGCAAGGTTACTACTAGCCGGATATTTTGCTATTTCGCCTGCTACGCAATTCACGTATGATTCCGACCAACTGCTGTAACGCGGCGCGCAAACCTCTTGGGCTTTGACGAATATATTACCGTTAGGGTTGTCGTCACTAGCCGCGACATCAAGGGCCGCCTGATAAGCCCGATTGTATGAGTGTTCCAAATATACGCCTTTGCCTAAATCCGTATTCATATGAGACGAAACGTAACGTTGCAAATCAACCAACCTGTCTCTGATAGTCTGCTCGTCACCTTTCTCGTCAGCATTCAGAACAGCCGTCCGACGTTCCAACATACCTATATTATTCAATCGCAAAAAAGTAGCCGAAACGAACCCCATCAAAACCAACAAGACAACCAGTTGCCATGTTTTAATACGCTGCAACTGCTTGATATTTCGCTTTACGTGTTTCTTATCGACCATCAAACGGTATCCCACCTAATTCATTATGACCAGTATACCACGAGGACGGTTATAAATGGGTGATATACTAATCTTATGAATATCTATTTTTCCGGGATAGGCGGCGTGGGCATCGGACCGCTGGCTGAAATCGCTCATGACGCCGGACATAACGTAATCGGATCCGACACGGAAGAATCTTTGATGACTAAAGAGCTCAAAAAGCGTGGCATTAACATCAGCAACACTCAAGACGGATCTTTTTTGATGGCAAATCATCACGATCGACCGATTGACTGGTTTATTTACACCTCAGCTTTGCCGGAAGACCATTCGGAGTTAGTGCTGGCAAGAAAATTAGGTATCCATATCGCCAAACGCGATGAACTTTTATCTCAAATAATAACCGAGAAAGATTTGAAACTAATTGCCGTAGCCGGCACACATGGAAAGACCACCACCACCGGTATGTTGATTTGGGCTTTTCAAAAACTTGGTATTCCAATCAGTTATTCCATCGGAACCACTATCAAGTTCGGACCAAGCGGCAAATTTGATCCAAAAAGCGAATATTTCATCTACGAATGTGACGAGTTCGATCGAAATTTTCTAAGCTTTAGCCCTTACGTCTCGGTTATCCCTGCAATTGACTACGATCATCCCGATACTTACCAGACAGAAAAAGAATATCTGGACGCGTTTCGACAATTCGCCATCCAGAGCCAAAATATAATCACATGGAGCGATCAGTGTGCCGACATCTATAAAGGAATGCCGCAAGTAAAAATACTACCTATCATCGCCATCAACGAGAAAATATCCCTTGCAGGCGAACACAATCGCCGAAATGCCACTTTAGTACAGTATGCCATAAAAGAACTGGGTATCGAAACCGACACAGTTGAAATTTTATCAACATTTCCCGGCACAGGCAGGAGATTCGAGAGATTGGCTAAAAATCTGTATAGTGATTACGGTCATCACCCGGTCGAAATTGCAGCTACACTGCAACTTGCCAGCGAATTATCTAAACACATCGTGTTGGTTTATCAGCCCCATCAGAATATCCGACAACACGAAATACGAGAACAATATACCGATCAGTTCAAGAAAGCCGAAAAAATTTATTGGCTACCAACTTATTTGGCGCGGGAAGACCCTAATTTACCAATTCTAAAACCAGAAGAGTTAATTCAAAAAATTCCCAACAAAGGCAAAATTGAAATCTCCGATTTCAACGATAAACTCTGGGGCGATATACAAAACGATCTCAAAGAAGGAAAATTAGTGATAGTTATGGGCGCCGGTATGATTGACGGCTGGATGCGCAAAAAAATATTAGAGACTAACTAATCAGAGACTGTCAAACCCAAAGCGCTCGGATCAAGCGGATCTCCGCCGAAAGCATTGGCTGCTTTGATTTTTTGTGCCTGCTCGGAATAAAACTCTTTGAACTGCGTAATAACAGTTTGGTCGATATCTCCGGTTGCCGCAAAACTATTGAAATCACTCCCATAATTATCAACTTGGGTTCGAATGCTTTTATAACCAGGTCTACTGAGATCCAACTGAGCCGCACCGCTTTTGTAATACAAAGTCATACTGACTGATACCAAAAGAATTACCATCAATATAGCAAAGACTATCATCAGCGAAAAGCGATGCCTATCACGAAAAGTCAATTCTTCGACTTCGTTCATTTATTAGTTGCTCCTTTACGTGCGGCTTGATATTCATTTTCAAAATGATCGACTGCCGCTTGGTATTGATCTAGATAGGAATTAAGCACTAGGACATCAGCGTGAACTTGTTTTCTATAAGACCGGGCCAATGAAACAGCATCATAAAAGGCAACTGGCTGCTTTGAACAATCAATGCCTATCGCCGATGATAATTGCTGCTCATACTTGATATAGTTCGATCGAAACGTGTCCAAGGCCATCTCGTAATCGTAAGATTTTCTCGACAAGTCTTTGTTGCTGTATCCGTTGCTATCAACCCGACTTTCAAACTTTTTCATCATTTTTGTCAACATAGATTCATAGGCCTGCCCCATATTCACCCGCAACAAAGCATCGCTATTATGAAGCTGGTTCAAGGTATTTTTTACTGACGAGCAGTTACTGCGGATTTGAACGATCTGCTGTTCGCTCATATCTTCATCGACGGCAAACGCTTTGACAATCGGAAAAACAGCCGCCAGAACGGCTATCAGTAGGCAAGTAGCCAGTGTTGTCTGATACTTTTTCATTACTTAATCATTATCTAACGTCAGGACCGAATTGGTCAAATACTATCTTGGCTTATGGAGTTAAACGGTTAATATCGCGAGGGAACAAAATCGATTCCCTGACGTTCGCCAAACCAATCGTCTTTTGGACGAATCTGTCAACTCCGAATCCGCAACCGCCGTGAGTCGGCAACCCGTATTTGAAGGCTTGCAAATAATATTTGAAACCTTCGTGTTCGACATCCAGACCGGCATTTTTCATTTGTTCAATCATTTTATCGTAATTATTTTCACGCAAAGGAACTGTCGCGATTTCTACGCCGCGAAATATTAAATCACCCCAATAAATGATACTGTTTTCGTGATCGAACTTATGATAGAATTTGCCAGCTTCGATAGGGAAGCAGGTAGCGTATATTAAATCGCTGCCAAGTCGCTTACGTGCATAGTCGCTAATCCAACGCTCCTCGTCTGGAGTCAAATCCTTTTCTTGAGTCGTGTCTGTTTTCGTATCGTCGGAGTACATCTGATGGATTTGAGCAACTGTAAATCGCGGAACTTTGCCGTCTGAAGGTAATTTTAGTTCCGGCGCATTCAAACTTTTCAAATCCGAAGCGCGTTCCTCGTAAATCCTTTTCAATGTGTATTGGGTCATATCTCCAACGATATCCAAAACTTCTTCGTGATTTTCTACGAAACCCATTTCGATATCCAACATATAAACCTCGGTTAGATGCCTAGTGGTAGCGCTTGGTTCCGCCCTGTATGAGTGACCGATTTCGAATACGCGCTCGTACGCGCCAACCATAATCTGTTTGTAAAACTGCGGGCTCTGGGCTAACGTCGCGACTTTGCCAAAATAATCCATCTGAAATACTTCGGCTCCGCCTTCGGTGGCTTCGGCCAGTATCTTGGGAGTGTCTATTTCAACGAATTCCTGTCCATACAAATACTCTCTCAAATATCGGACCATATCGGCACGAATTTTGAAAATTTTCTGTTCATGCAAATTACGCACGTTCAAGACTCTGGTATCAAACAATGTATCCAGATGCTCGGACTTGTGAGATATGGGTTTGTCGATTTCTATCGTCGGCTCGTCTGTTACTGGAACCTCGACATCAACGGTAACATTATGTAGTTCAGCTCCACCTGGTGCGCGCTCATCAGCAACCACGGTTCCGGTCAGTGACATCACGGTTCCTACCTGCATACCACGCAATTTTTCCAATTCATCCTTGTCTTCAACCAAGGTCTGTACTACACCACTGCGATCCCTTAGCGTAATAAAATTCAAACCGCCAAGCAGCCGTTTTTTATGTAGCCAGCCACGAATAGTGACTGTTTCGCCGGGGACTGATGATAATTCTCGAGCCAATGTCCTTTTCATAAATATTCCTAATCTAGATTTCATTCTATCACCCGCCAAGGTATCTATCAATCGATTACGGATTTTGTCTGGTCGGGCAGAATATGTAATATAATGGTTATTATGAAAAATGCCATATCAAAACTACATCGTGAAAAATCCGCTCTTACCCAATTATTATTAGCTTTCGTTCCTTATACTAAACAGAACCTATTGCTAACTTTCAAACCCAACCGATTCTTTGATGAATTGGAACAAACCTCAGGTTATTCGGTTTCGACATTACGCGTAGCCTACAGTCGCGCCAAGGACCATCGCCTAATCGTGGTTGATAACAATAAAATTTCACTTTCATTGAAAGGTCGTCAAATCATCCAACCTTTTATCGCCGAAAAGTTTGATGGTGGCGGTCAGTTAATGGTTATATTCGATATCCCAGAAGATTCAGCCGAACTACGCCGCAAATTCAGGTTACTTCTTCGTCAATTGGGTTTTTCCCAGATTCAACAAAGCGTCTGGATGAGCGATTCGAATCATAAACAAATCCTAATAGACTCGATAAATGACCTAGGGTTACAGGGGTGGGTGCAGCTATATGAATCAACCCGGATATTTTAATTTTCAAATTATAAAGTATGTCAAAAAATCTACATTACATAATACATCCGGTCGGACGTTTTCTGTAATATAGGGGAATGGCAATGATAATATTTTTTTGATAGAATTTAATAAATTATATAAAAAAAGTATATTTGACTTTTGTAATTAATATTTTAAATAATCAAAAAATCCTGTGCTATATATCCTCATAGCCTGCCGGCCTATTCCTGACCTTCAGATCGCGTGAAGCAACGGCCATCAGACTGTCATGCAAATCGAATTCATCGATAACCTTATAACCTATTAGAGCTTTGACTACATCCCCTATCGTAATCAGGCCTACCGTTTCTCGTTGCGAATTTACGACGATAAATAACAAGTGGTTCGTGCGCAAAAATGCCGCTAAGGCATGGTGTAAGGTCTGGTCTTCTCGGATGTAAAACACTCTTTTTTCCATCGCTTTTTCAGCCGTGGTCGAGCGTTTCGTATCCAGCGATAATAAACTACTCAGATGCAGTACGCCAATAACATGATCGATGTCGCCACTTATAACCGGTAATCGGCTATGACCTACTTTGTGTAAATCATCCAAGACTAATGGTCCTAAAAATTCGGATTTCTTGATACTGACTATGTTTTCGCGCGGCGTCATAACCGAACGTACCAGTTTATCACCGAATATCATACTGTTGATAATCAGTTTCTTTTCATCGGAAGTCAAAACCCCCTCTGATTCGGCCACCAGATGCTGTAATTCTTCGCGGGAATCGACATGCAAGGAGTAAGTATGATCGTCGGTCGGAGCACTCCTGAGCAATCGGAAAACTCGAGGATGCTTTTCAATGAATTTTATTATCAAACCTTCGTAATGTTCATATAATTTCTGCGACCATTTTCTTAGAAAACGGAATTTCGCAAGCGCTCCATAACCCAAGGCTATCAATATTGCGACAATTACGCCGACCGTCGAACCAAAAGCTATCCCCGAAAACAACCATACCGCCACTTGAAGCAAAGCTATTAATATCCTCTGGGAAGATATGACATCAACCAATGTTTTTTCACGATCCAAGGCTTTTTTAGCGTTCTTATCGCCTATACCCAATCTTCGCTCAAGCTCGAAGAGACTCAACTTGCTGTGCTTCGGTCTTACTGCCGTAACAACCAAAAGCAAAAAAAACGAGATAATCGACAATATTGACGTAATGATTGATATCGCGGACATTGATAATATTGTAACCTATAACTTAAGCGTCATACACTATCTGTGCCAAATATAATCTGTTACAATTATATGGATTAAGCAGAGGAGAGTATTTTGAACAAAGTTTCTTGGACTATATTCGGGATCGTAACGATCAGTATTTTGGGTCTTTTGGTTTTCTTTTCTAATAGCGACAGCACGCCTGAAATTGACGTCAGTAAGATAGATGTTACTGCTATCCAAAAAGGAAATTCTCAAAACGGAAATATCGCCGATCATATTTACGGCAAAGAAGGCAGCAAAGTCACATTGATAGAATATGCCGATTACCAATGCCCTGGATGCGGTGGTATACAACCCGTTATTAAATCCATAACAGAGGAATATAAAGACCAGATTCAATACGTATATCGTAACTTTCTTCTTTCGTATCATAACAACACCAAAGCGGCCGCTGGCGCTGCCGAAGCGGCTGGGTTGCAGGGCAAATACTGGGAAATGCACAATTTAATATTCGAATCCCAAGACGAGTGGAATACGTTAACGGGTCAAGATAGGACTGATAAGTTTCTAGGTTATGCCAAAAAAATCAGTCTGGACACCAATATTTTTTTGACCGATATGTCTTCGGATGAAATCATCGCTAAAATAAATTATGATTACGCTCTCGGTAAAAAAGCTGGCGTCGAAGCTACCCCGTCATTCTATTTGAACGGAGTGAATATAAGCTCGGATATATGGGAGGATGAAACCAAATTCAAGAGCGCAATCGATGCCGAACTCAAAAAGAACGGTATACCTCTTCCGTCCGAAGAATAATAGATGGCGACAAACAAAAAACACCCCGGTGCCTTGGGGTGTTTTTCAATTTTTTTACCTAGCACGATTTTTATAATACTAATTCGTCCCTTATGAAAACAAACGTTCAACGTTTATAAACACACCTCTAGGATAAATTGTCATCAAAAACGATGCTGGGTGGATTTTTGAGTCTAAGTGACTCTTACTGTGCGATATACAGTTGCCATTCGGCAGGCACCACATCCACTGCTATCTTTTTGCGTCTAGTAGGCACAAATTCGATGGCTATTGGCATGTGATTTTACTCCTTGTACTTTATGTACAGCCTCACGCGCTTCGACCTTTAATTAGTTTTAGCGCAAGACACATCAACCATAGTATCAAGCGGTCCTTGATACGTCAAGACCACGCGTTATGTAAATAACGCTTGTGAATATTATTATAGAATACTTATCAGGCAGGCACAAGCATTAAATTTCACCTGGCGTATCGGTGGGCTTGGCTGAACGCAGAGGTTTCTCATCAATCAGCATAGTAACGACTGTTGCTATCGTCATCACGATAGAAGCGACAATAAATATCATATGCATACCGCTACTGTATACCTTCGTAACGATCAAGGCGTATTCGTTCTGTTTGGATATAAAATCGTCTTTTGCTTTGATTTGAATTTGTTTCGGCATTTTTTCGAAGGTTTTGTTTGCCTCGTCGGTTATTTTTTGTTTTATACCAGGCGTATTTAGCATCAGTAAAGTGTCGGAGTTATCCAGATTGCCCATTTGCGACGCGGCCGGGTTGTTCTTCAATAACTGTATATATTTGCTACTTGTCATTGCTTCTTGGTTGGAAACCAAGCTGGCCGTCAAAATCGCGCCAAAGACAGCTACGCCGATCGTTGAACCAAGCCCTCTAAACAGCTGGCTGGAGCTTGTAGCTACGCCTAAATCCTTCTGCTCGAATTCATTTTGAACGACCAAATTGATCGTTGGCATCCCCACGCCCATACCCATGCCCAGAAAGAACATTACGACCGCCTCGTATGTATAACTAGTATCAGGGTTTAAATTCAACAAGAGCAGTACCGATATTGCTGCCAGTGAAAATCCGGATATCATAAATATTTTGTATTTTCCATATCGTGAGATTAACTGACCAACTGTCACGCTGACTAGCATTAACCCGCCCACCATAGGTAGTAACATCAAACCCGATTGAGTAGGAGTGGCTCCAAATACTTGTTGATTAAATTGAGTCAAATACAAGATCGATCCTAAGAATACTGCACCGAACATCAACGCAACTGCCATAATCGTTACGAAGTTTCTATTTTTAAAGAAATACAGCGGTAAAGCAGGTTCCTTGGCTCTTCTCTCAACCAATATCAACAGCACAACCGACAAAGCTACCGCACTGAACATAATTATGCGCAAATTCACGAGACTCAAACCGGTCGAGGCCATAACGTCAGCAAAAATCTTTTCAGTATTGTCGATAGCCAAAATCAGTATCGCAAGAGCACCCGCAAGCAATCCGGTCCCCAAGTAATCAACAACTGGTTTCTTGCGCGTTTTAAATGACGGACAAATTGAAACGATGATGATAAAAGCGATCACTGCGACCGGCACATTCATCAGTAAAGTCCAACGCCAATTCGTCGTCATTCCAAAAACCGAATTTGATTCAGTCAAAAACCCGCCAATCAACGGTCCAGCTACCGAAGAGATACCGAACACAGCACCTATCAGCCCTTGCCATTTGCCACGTTCACGGGCAGCGAACAGGTCTCCAACGATTGCAAAAGTATTGGCAGTGATTATCCCGCCACCGATGCCCTGAAAGGCCCGCCACAAAATAAGCTGGTTCATTTCAGCCGCCATTCCTCCAAGCAGCGAACCGATCGCAAATACCGCAATACCGATCAACAGCATAATTTTTCGACCGAACAAATCGGATAGTTTTCCGGCTATCGGTACAGTGATGGTCGTAGTAATCATATAGGCCGTTAAAACCCAGCTGAGCGACGAGAAAGAATTGAATTCCTCTACGATTTTTCCAAGCGAAGTCGTAAATACCATCTGATCCAATGCCACCAGGAATAAACTGGCCATAACGGATAACATAATAATCATTTTGCTTCTAAGGCCAAGATGATGATGCATAATTCCCCTATTTGTTGTTTTTCTTTATCGATTTGAATTGCTCGATATGTAAATTGATTTTTTTAATATAATCTTCAATCATATTTTCAGGTAACATCACTACCAATCCACTCTTTTTAGAGCCGACAACATATAACCTGTCACCTTCTTTTATATCCAATTCTTCACGGGCCTGAGCCGGGATAACCACTTGGCCCTTGGTCCCAACTGTCGCGGTACCATACAGTTTTTTATTATGATCGTGCATTATCTTAAGTTATATAAGTATGAAAAGTATGTCAAGTATGAAGTGATATAATTATTCTTATTGAAATAAAAAATGCGATAATAATATAGGTCAATTTAATCGAGGGTACTACGTGTCGACTTTTCTCCATTTTTCCAAACACGCAAGCAAATACGGATTTGCGGGCAAACCGATCCAAGCCTTGTCGTTAATGATAATGTTTTGGTGTGTTTTCGACGGTCTGTTGTCGTATATCACGCCCATCGTACTGACCGAAGCAGGTTTTTCCGAAACGATGATGGGAATAATAATAGGTACTTCCTCTATCGCCGGTGCTGTTTTCGATTTCTTTCTTTGCAGGGTATTCAAAAAAGCCAGTTTTAAAAGGATATTTCTCATAATGTTTATTGTTTGCGCCATTTATCCGTTAATACTTTGGCAAGCCAAATCGTTCTGGGTATTTATCATAGCCATGGCGCTTTGGGGTATTTATTATGACCTATTTAACTTCGGCAGTCTGGACTATTTAGGCAATAACACCAACAAACAAGAACACGCTTCTAGCTCGGGCGTGCTTCAAGTTTTCAGATCATTAGGTTATTTATTAGCACCTATATTCGCAGGTTTCGTGATAGGAGAAGCCGTCGGCTGGGAGTCTTTTGCCTTATCATGGGTGTTCCTACTAATAGCAGCTGTCTTTTATATCGGTCTTGTCAGAATGACCAAAGAGAAAAAGAGAGAAACGGAATGTCAAGAACTGGTCTGCGACAATCTGCAAATAAAGAAAGAGATAAGGCTATGGGAAAAGACAACCTCACTATTAAAGCCTGTGTTAATCCTTTCGGTGCTCATTAGCACGTATGACGCTTTTTTTTGGACTATCGGACCATTGTTCGCCGAATCGTTCAAGGGTATGGAGGATTTTCAGGGTCTGTTTTTGACGGCTTATGAACTTCCGGCATTAATAGTTGGCTGGTTTATAGGCAAAGCCACCGTCAAGCTTGGTAAAAAACGCACGGCCTTTGCCGCCTTCGGTATAGGGTCGGTAATTTTGGCAATCTTACCGTTAATCAGTTCGCCGTTTATCGCGATTGTAACCATATTCTTCGCATCATTATTCTTGTCGATGGCAACTCCGGCAATCAACGGCACCTATGCTGATTACGTCGAAGAGGCACCAAAGGCCGAGAAGGAAATCGAAGCCGTCAGTGATTTTTCATTCAATATTGGATATATAGTCGGACCTATAGCCGCCGGTGTACTGGCTGATAATTTTAGCAACTCCATAGCATTCAGTATTTTGTCGGTTTTCGGATTTATAATAGTTATCATCTTATTCAAAATTACGCCAAGAAAAATCAATGTCAGCCCCTTGGATAAAATGGTCAAGCAATGAAAGATGCTCAAAATATCAATAGTATGATCAAACACCGAACAAAAACCTTAATCAAAAAAATTACGCGGCAGGTCGCGATTTTCACCTTCGATAATTATCTCGTTCTATTTTTAATATTAACGACCGGGATAAAGCAGTTCGTCTTTAATACCTGGATAATAAAAGTAACTTGGTCTGTCGTCCAATACCAACACGGAATTATTTTTGGATTTTTGGGAGCGGCAATTATTTTTTCGCCGTTATTCTTCGTACGTAGATTCAAGAATGCTCTGGCGATATCAATAGCTCTTATCGTCTCCTTTATTATGGTAGCCGATTCAGTTTACTTCTCGTATTTCTCATCAGTGCCAAGCGTCGAAGTACTAAGTTCTGCTGGACAGACGGAAGACGTAATTCCAGCCATTATAGGACTTCTGAACTGGAAATATATCTTATTCTTTGCGGATATTTTAGCTCTTATCGTTATAACAAAACCTGTCCAAAAATTGATTGACAAAATCAAGGAGAATAAACAACTACAAGACACTAGTCACATAATGTCATTGTCAGTAGTTGTCATAGTTTTAACCCTATTCGGATCGACGTTGGCATGTATGGGAGGAGATACTATCAAGAACGTTATGAACCGTGGCTATGATATGAGATCCACGATGCAACATTATGGCTTTATCGTGACGCACGGTATTGATATTGTCAGATTTATCGACCAGGAAACTTCACACCTATCAAAAGAGCAGCTAAAAGAAATAACCGATTGGGTGCAAGAAAACAAACCCGATCAACAAAACAGCGATATGAACGGTATCGCCAAGGGTAAAAACGTCATTATGATTCAAGTTGAGTCATTGGGCGGTTTCGTTATCAACAAAAAGGTCGACGGCAAGGAAGTTACCCCTAATCTTAACAAATTGGCGTCCAACGCTTATTACTACCCTAATGACCGCTTCCTGTACGGCGCTGGTCACACTTCGGATACTGACTTCGTTTCCAATTCTTCATATTTTCCTCTTGACGACGCGGCAGTCTTTATAAGATATGGAAGAAATGACTTTACGAGCCTGCCCAAATTACTCACATCAGAGGGTTACAGCGCTTACGCCTTTCACGGCTTTAATAGAAATTTTTGGAACCGCGACACTTCACTAAGATCACTGGGTTATAAAAAATTCTATGCAGCTGATGATTATCCGGCTGGGTGGAAAGTCAATATGGGCTTAAATGACGGCGACTTTCTGGAAAAAACCGCCGATTATATCAAAGATCAACCGAAGCCAAGTCTTAGCTACGTAATAACACTGTCGTCCCACGTGCCATTTGCGACTACAAAAGAAATCGAAGAGTTCGGCATCGACAAAAGTAAATATCCAGACCAAGTAGGCGGCTATATTGATAACATCAACTATACCGATCGGATGTTAGGTAAATTTTTTGACAAATTAAAATCGTCCAAGTTATACGATGATTCTCTAATTATCGTTTACGGCGACCACACGCCGGTACTACCCGCCTTTACGGCCGGTGATATTGAATACGATCCGGAAACCGTCCAACAAAAAGAAGTGCCTTTGATTATCAAATTGCCAAAACAGACCAAAGGTGAAGTGTATAAAAATAAGGGAGTACACTTGGACATAACACCGACGATACTAGACCTCTTGGGAATCAAGACCGATCAGTTGATGTTCGGACGAAGCCTTTTTGCAGACGAATCTGAATCATACCAAACCTGTCCTAATCAGTTTGTAACTTTTACATCACTGGGAAATTGCGAAACATCGCTTCGAAGCGAAAAGAATATTTCGGAAAAAATCATCCGCTATAACCTGTTCGAGTATTTGCCGAAATAAATATAAATTAAAAGCTTACTTGCTTTATTTGAATTGCGCCTATTTAGTGATATTATTATTTCTTGTTGCAATACCTTAACAATCTATCCGACAAAATATGAAAGGAAGGCGACCGGTGATGCCCTGCCTCAATGTCAAAACCGATAGTTCTACAATTTCCAAAGTTCCGCCCAGTATAATCGACCCGTTTATCGAACTAATAACCCCTGTCGACAAGCAATTTGAACTGTTGTGTAAATACAACGAATTACATTGGAATAATGCACTGACAAAAAAGCATCTGTACTTTGTTGAAAAGTCGATCCGCAGGCAATCCGCCAACCACAAAAAACACATCCAACGATTGGACGATATGAAGATACTTTATGTCGACTTCGGCAGTCCGGAACAAACTTTCAAATCATGGATGAAAATCGTAATGGCCAACAGACCTGAGGCCCGCAGAGGAATAGTTCTGACGGACGAAAAAAGTCTAAGATTATGCGAAACTGGTGTTTACGAATACAATGCGGTTTCGATATACCAACTTCGTATGAATATGGTGGCTTTTTGGAACCCCTATTACGACAGATCCGCAAGTGAAATTCGCGAACAAGCGAAAACACACGGTATATTAATAGGACACGGCGAAAGTATCGCCAGCTTGTGCCTAAACCCGGAGCTATTCAAAGCGATGGACGGCAGAAACCTGCCGAATATCTATTTGGCCGGTTATGAGATGAACGTCTACAATAGTTACGGTGAATGGGATTGGGGTCCCTGCTTTTGCCAGCGACCCGGTAACCAACTGCCTTCGCTACGTATTATTCCGTCGGACTTTCGTATGCCGAATTGTGCGGCTCCGGTTTTGTTACTGTAGAGCCTCACTAAACAAAAGGTCTGACGAATATCAGACCTTTTTTCTTGTTTATTTATCTTACACTTCGACTATCGGACTGAGCGTACTACCGTTCATCTGATTTACTTTTTGGATAAACTTACCGATGTTTTCTTTAAAATAATAAGGATACGCCTTTTGGATTTGGCCAACGGTATAATATGCGACCGCCATCATAGCCCCATAGCCAGCATCCTCTGGTAAAGGAACGAATAATCTGTTTTCCGGCTCTCCCCAATTCTTATCCTGTTCGCCAAAACTGATAAATAATTCATCCGACGGTACGACGACCGCAGCATGCCTCTTGGTGAATTCAAACGTCTCGACATCCCTGGCAATTTGCCGCCCGAATAGTTCAGTGAATTTATAGTGTATAAGTTTGCAAATTCCCAAAAATTCCGTTGGGACCATTATGTAATATTTGTCGTATTTAGAAAAATCAGGAAAATCAAGTTTGCTAGTGCAATCATTGATAAATTGCATTATTTTGGCCGGGTCCTCGCCAGTCATACCAAGTACCATACCCATATAAGTCGAAGCGTTGTAGGTATAGGGTTCACGATTCTTCGGAAAAATATATTCGTCAAAATCAGCAACTCCGCTCATAACTTGGTTGGCTGGTGAATTTGGTGTCGTCGTAATTAGCATAACGCGCTTTTCTAAACTCTTGGCTACCTCGGCAACAATTGGCGCATGTTTAGACCCAGACGCCGATACAATAACGACGCTATCGAAAGAAGTTATATTATTCACCTTTTCCTCGAAATCACTTTCCGACGCAAAAATGGCATCGGTTTTTTCAAAAATAATTCTGGATGTAGCCTCAGCACCACCGGAGCCGACGACTATCGGATGTTTATATGCCGACAGATTAATTTTTGGTATCGGTTTTTGTTGAAGCAACTCCAAGGCTCCCATTACGACCGTGTCCAATTCTGGAATATCATCCATCGTAAAAGTCTTTAGTTTTTCGATATTCGGTGTTTTCATAATAATCCTTTCCATTGGTTGTACTTATAAAATATCGGGTTTGTCGCCGAGCTACTGTTTTAACAAAACGATGACAGCGACAAGAATTACAATCGACACTATCACGACGATCAATTCAAGCAAAGTAAATCCGTCATTCGTTTGTTTTAGTCGCTTCATAGACTCCCCCGCATCTTCGTGTACTCATAATATCATAATGATTAACCCTAACCCTTGATTTTTTGTTATACTTAAGCATTATGGGGGCATCGCTAGATAAATGACAAAAACGTTACTAATAAAAACTAAAACCAGTTATCGTTTATTTTACGTTTGGTTATTGATTTCGACCGTTATTTCAATGATCTGGCTGTCAAATGTCGCCGCCGTCACCACCATTTCTCAAGGCTTTTCGACAACCGATAAAAACTTGGCTATTGGATCGATAGTAAGTATGGAAAAAAATTCGATAGACAGCGTCGTAGCAGCAACGAACAATAACGCCGACAGTATCATAGGAGTAGTAATAAACGACGGCAGCTCATTAATTACATTTTCGGACGGTAAGAGCAGTCAGGTTCAGGTTGCAACTAACGGTTACCAGCCGGTTTTAGTATCCGACATAAACGGTGAAGTCTATCAAGGAGACCCTATAACAGCCTCGCCCATAAAAGGTGTTGGTATGAAAGCAACTTCCAACTCTAAAATAGTCGGTACCGCCCAGGGCAGTCTAGCTGATAGTGTCGGTAATAGCAAACAAGAATACACCGATTCCGACGGCAATAAGCAGACCATAACCTTAGGCCAAGTAAACGTACAGGTAAACGTTTCAATCTACAACAAACAACCAGAAAAAACCATTATTCCCCAGGCCTTGCAAAATTTGGCGAATCGTATGGCCGGAAAAAATGTCAGCACCTTGCCGATTATTATCAGTGCGGCGATTTTCATAATTACCCTGATAATCGTTTGTGTAATCATCTATTCAATGATTCGCAGTAGCATCATATCCGTTGGCCGCAACCCAATGTCGCAATCCGCAGTATATCGCGACGTTATCCAGTTGTCGGTTTTGGTCCTTGTTATCTTGGGTGTAGCATTGATATCAATTTATACAATATTAACGAGGTTTTAAATGGATAACACATATCTTCAAATATTCCTTCTGGTTGACGTATTCATAGCCGGAATAATAGCATCTATTGCCGTACGTCACGCGATAGCCCACTTCCGACCACACACTGACGAAGTAGAGAAAACCGTCTCACATCCAAAGGCGGCTGGTGTCCACTTGCCGACGGCAGTCAGGGACCATCTGCTTGAAGTTTCTCAAGCGAAATTCGAAGCTGTCGTCGAAAAATCAGCTTCCGAATTACAGCATGACCTAAGCGGCATCACCACACAACTAAACAGACGCGTGGAACAGCTTGGACAGGAAATCGTAAATACGGAAATCAAGCGCTACGAGACCGATATAAACCGTCTGCGCAAACAGGCCGAAGAAACCCTTACCGCCGCACAGGCCGACATCGAGAAACATCAGACTGAGATCAAGGCAAAATATGCCGAACAGCAGACCGAACTCGAAACCAAATACGCAAAACGTCAAGCGGAGCTTGAATCAGAAATTACTACAAAACAGGCCGACTTGGAAAAGAAGCTTACCGAGACCATCAAAGCCAAAGAAGATATTCTTATTAAAAATATCGATACCCGATTGGGTGACGCCGTAATTTCATTCTTGAATGAAACCTTGCAGCATAACGTCGATTTGGGAGCTCAGAGTGATTATCTGATAGCAATGCTCGAAGAGCATAAGGACGAATTCAAAAAAGGCCTAAGTGATGAAATTTAAGCTACCCGACAGTTTATCTTCACCCCAAGACCTGACCGATCTGTTGCTTGAGATCAAGGAATATTCCAAATGGAAGTCTCACAATGACATCTTGAAACGTGCAGGCTCGAAACGAACAACGAAACCGCCAGAGATTTCGAAAACAGCCGGAGAAGTCATTAACGGTTGGTCCAAAGATAAATCGCTTGATAAAAACGGCTTGGATTCGCTTATCGAAACTTTAAATTCTTATTCCGTTAAAGCTCCGCGCATTAATATTACATTGGCCGCTCCACCTTCTGGAGAATTGAGAAAAAAACTGGTCGGCTGGTGCCGTAACAATATCACGCCGAATATACTTGTGACGTTCGATTTCAACAAGACGATATTGGGCGGCATAGTCCTTCGCAGCGGCAGTAAGATATATGACTGGTCATTCAAGAAACAGATAATGGCATCTCGCGACAAATTCGTCGAGGAAATCAACCGTGTTTGACAACGAGAGATTTCAAAAACTAGTTGAAGCCGACAACCTGACCGGTGAAGTTGTCGCCGTCAACAGCTTTATCGTCGAAGTCAAAGGTTTAGAGGGCGTAAGACTGGGGTCTCAGATTTTATTCCAAGACGGACAACGCGGTTTAGTACGAAAAACCAGTGGCGACAAAGCAATTCTATTCAATATCAATTCCGAAAAAATGGCCTTAGGCACTTTGGCTGTGGTGGAAAACGATATACTCAGCGTACCTGTAGGTAAAAGTCTAGTCGGCCGAGTCATCAATCCGATTGGCCAACCGCTTGACGGCAAGGGACCTATTAAGACCAAAGAGACTTCCGGACTTTTCAACCCCGCACCCGGAATTATGGCCCGCAGTATGCTAAAGGACCAATTAGCCAGCGGCGTCACTGCCGTCGATATGTTCTTCCCAATAGTACTTGGGCAGCGTATTGCCATCTTGGGCGACAGTAAATCAGGTAAAAGTACTTTTTTGAGTCAACTTAGTGCCAATCAACAAGGCACCGACCGAATCGTAGTGTACGTTCTGGTCGGCAAGCGCAAAGTCGATATCGAACAGCTATTATATACCCTCAAAGAATCCGGTGCGATGGAACATACCATCGTGGTACTTGCGGATATATTCGACTCATTGACCCAATCTTATCTCGCGCCGTATTCGGGCTGTGCTATCGCAGAAAATTTGTGGTACGGCGGACAGGACGTGATCGTCATTTACGACGATTTAACTTCCCACGCCGAAGCTTACAGACAATTGTCACTGCTTCAAGAAGTCGATCCCGGACGCGATTCTTATCCGGGAGATATGTTTTATGCTCATTCAAGCTTATTGGAGAGAGCTGGCAAATTGCTTGAAACCGGCAAAACCCTTACCGCTCTACCGGTCGTTTTGACGCCAAACGATGATATCACCGGATATCTTTCAACCAATATTATGTCAATTACCGATGGACAAATCGTACTTGACCTCGGAGTATTCCGCAAAGGTAACCGCCCGGCTGTCAATGCCGGTTTGTCGGTATCACGCGTCGGCGGTAACGCTCAGACTGTACGCCAAAAACGCTTATCAGGATCTCTTTTCAAGATGTTGGCAAAATACAAACAAGCCGAGGAATTCTCTCACTTCGGCGCCAGTCTGTCAAAAGATTCCCAAATCGATCTAAATCTCGGTAAGCAAATCTATGCGATTCTTCAGCAGCCTCCAGAGATATTGCACTCACTTGTCGAGCAACAGCTTATGCTCGAAACGGCAGTTCTTGGAAGCGGTCAAATCAACATCGATATAGAAGGCCTCAAGGAATCTGCCAAAAGAATATTACCCCACGTCAAAAATGAAAAAGATTTCGATCGCGCCGAAGACGAGTTACTAAAAGAAAATACCATAAAGCCTACGAAAGCCGAAAAATCCGCAGATGAACAGACCGGCGAACAAACAGCGGAAGAAAACAGCGAAGCCAAGCCGGAAAACAATACCCAAAACGAGAACGACGACGAGCAAAACGCCGAAAAGCCAGAGGACAAGACCAATGCGCCGAGCTAATATAATCGAGAAAGAAACCTTACAAATCAAGACTGTCGAAAATCTGACGGGAGTTTTTGAAAGCATCGCCAGTACTCACGTAGCAAAAGTAAAAAACAAAGTAGCCTTATCAAAATCATTTTTCCAGCTACTTTGGTCGCGTTATATATCTATCCAAATCGATCCGCAAAAAAGAATAACCAACCGCGACTTGTCCGACGGTAATAGTAAGACCGTTTTCGTTATCATATCAGCCGAAGCTGGTCTTAGCGGTGATATTGACCAACGACTTATTGAGAGAATGCTTCAGGATTACGACAACAAAACCACCGACATCATCGTTCTGGGTACCCATGGCGCTAACCAACTAACCCAGATGGGTATCAGATTCAAACGTTATTTCCAAGTGCCGGAAAGCGACGAATACATCGATGTCTCGCCTCTCGTGGACGCAATTCTGCCTTATTCAAAGATAGTAGTATATTACGAAGAATACGTTTCACTCGGCGTTCAGGAAATCAAGGCTATAGACCTTATTTCCAGCTTGCGTGAAATGAGCGAGGAAGGTGCCCACCAAGAAGACGCTATTACCGAAGAGGACACTATTTTCGAGCCGTCAATCGAAGAAATCGCCGATCAGATGGAAATTACTATGATGACACTCGCTCTCAATCAGACTATTTTAGAGTCCAGTCTTGCCCAAGCCGCCAGTCGCTTTAGTGCCATGGCTGTCGCCAAGAAACGTGCCGGCGAAATGCTGACTGATTATAGATTGGAGTTTTACCGCGCAAAACGAAGTGAAAGTGACCGTCGCCTGAGCGAAGTGCTGGTCGGATTGAAAAAGAAAAGAAGACAAGCCGGAGGAATATGCTGATGAAAAAGGCCATCAAACAAACCGACGAATTAGTTGGTATAATCAGTTCGCTACAAGGTCTCGTGGCCGAAGTACAGATTACCGACGAAATGCCCGAAGAAAAAGAACTTTTAATAGTCGAGGACCATCCGGAAATATTTCTTGAGGTCAACTTTTTCAGAGCAAACAAGGCTGTCTGCATTAACCTAAATAACGACCAATCAATGCGTTGCGGACAAAGAGTATTTCGAAGCCACTCAAAGGTATCCGTACCAATAGGTCCGAAAACATTAGGACGAGTGTTCAGTGCTCTTGGCGAGCCGTTGGACGAAGCACCCGGAATCGATGAGAATCGCCGCCCTATTAGCGAAACAAGTGGTACGAAAAGTTACCGCAACAAGCAACAGACCGAGCTGCTTGAAACTGGCATTAAAGTCATCGACTTTTTAACCCCTTTCGTAAAAGGACGAAAAATCGGAATCGTTGGAGGCGCCGGCGTCGGCAAAACCGTTCTAACGACAGAAATGATTCATAACATTACACGCAGTGCCAAGGGCTTGTCGATATATTGTGGCGTCGGCGAACGTATTCGTGAAGGAAATGAACTTTATGAAACACTAAAAGAAACTAAAGTGCTTGAAAACACAGTTATGTTCTTTGGTCAAATGGATGCTACGCCAGCAATCCGTTCGATGGTCGGACCGGCCGCCGCTACCGCAGCTGAATATTTCCGCGACGAGGAAGGTCGCGATATTCTGTTTTTCGTTGACAATATCTACCGTCATATACAAGCGATGACCGAACTTTCGACCAATATGGGATTGATACCATCAGAGGGTGGTTATGCTCCGAACATATTCAGCGAATTGCGACGCCTTGAAGACCGTCTCAGTTCGACCGAAAAAGGTACTATTACCTCAGTCCAGGCCATCTATGTGCCAGCAGACGATCTTTCCGATCCGGCAGTACAGGCAATTTCACAACAGTTGGATTCGGTTCTAGTACTCTCTCGTTCCGTAGCCGAAAGCGGCATCCGCCCTGCAGTCGATTTGTTAAAAACGACTTCATCACTGTTGACGCCTCAAATCGTCGGGGAAAGACATTATTCACTGGCCGGTCGCGTCCAAGCTATCATACAGAAATACGACTCACTTAAAAATATCATCGCCATCGTCGGAGAAAACGAATTATCACCCGCCGACCGTGCCGATTACCAAAGCGCCAAAAATCTTATCCAATTCTTTTCACAGGATTTCGCCGTAGCCGAACATCTAAACGGCAAGCCCGGTCAATATTTCACCATTGAACAAACATTGGACGGTATCGAGGAAATTCTTGGAATCAAAAAGAATGAGTCAAAAACAGCCTGACGCTCCAAAAATGCACGTCATAGCCCGTGCTCCGTTCGAAGTATATTTTGAAGGCGAAGCTAATTCTTTGACAGCCGAAAACAAAGTCGGAGTATTCGACGTTTTGCCGGGACACGCCGACTTTTTTTCAATGCTATTACCCGGAGAAGTCATTATCGAAACAGATGCCGACCCTATAAAATTCAATATCGTCAACGGAATTATTACCGTTCGTAATGATCAAGTAATGCTATTTGCTAATATATAAATCGTTTTTACTGCATCACGATGTAATCAAAAGCATAGCTGCCGTTTGACAAGCCGGAAGCCACGCAAATACTGAACCCACTAGAGTTACGATACGTATATACATTACTAGCCGGCCCAATAGCCGTAACGACGACGTGGGGAATGTTTGAATATTGACTAACGAAGGATATCGAAGCCAAACAGCCGGCACCGATATTGCCAGCACCGATATTGACCGCTAATGTTCCGGATACGTCATTGCCGCTAAGCGAAATCGTATCAGTACCACGTAAAATCGAGCCACGACTATAACCGGGAGCCGAACCACGCGTAATAATATGGCCGCCGACAGTCAAGATATTGGTCTGAAAATTACCCATCGATAACGTTCCGCCAATTGACAGGTTACCCAAAACGTTAATATTGTTGTATACAGTCAATAACTGACCTATCGTGACAGTCCCTTGTAATTTAGTAGATCCGTCAACGGTCAAATCTTTACGAATATTCAAGTTTGACATCGTACCGTCACCGTTGACATTCAAACTTTCAACAGCCGTAGCGCCAGCTTGCAAACTATTCAAGCTCATACTCGCAGCCGACAATTTACCATTCAAATTAAGTTGTCCGCCGACACTGATGTCGTTCGCTACAGTAACGGTACCTTTGAAGTTTGCGTTCGGTCCGACGGTCAACTCGGTGCCTGAATTACTGACTGGATTGCGACTGACGCCAAGTTTATCCAGTACGTCCGAGCTGATCGTAACCTCTTTACTATTACTAGTCGATGACGGATTATCCTGATTCTTGATAATAAACGCTATGACTGCCGCGTTAACAGACAATATAGTAACGACTACTGCCAGACCGATGAAAGTAGCTTTATGACTGGGGCGATAGGTAGTGTGTCTGAACTGAGACCTAAGATGGCTGCGCGGCGCCTCCGCCC
The DNA here is from genome assembly GCA_964419165.1 of uncultured Saccharimonas sp. (SeqCode). Lineage (GTDB taxonomy): Bacteria > Patescibacteriota > Saccharimonadia > Saccharimonadales > Saccharimonadaceae > UBA1547. The sequence continues at coordinate 5,679 of CAYQOL010000007.1, read as the reverse complement.
CAGCGGCTGCCTTTTTATCGGCGGTTTGGGGATGCAAAACCTCAGGTGCCGGCGGCTCCGTCGTCCTGTTCTCCGATTCATCAGATTGGTTACTACTCATCAATTTTCACATATTTATTAACTCCATATAGTATAACGCTTAATCTTATAACAAGTAAATGGCATCGACTTGCAAATTCAATCCGCATAATCAACAATAGTATATATGCTAAAAAGAATGGCGAGGTGGATAGGCTTGACTTTGTTACTGGCTTGTTTTGCTTTGCACGGCTCGATTGCAGTAAAAGCCGAGCCTCTTCAATCTGATAACTATATAATCGATGAAAGCTCAATCGGAGTTAGTAATCTTAACCAATCCGGCTCGGCGAGTTACCAGGTAACTTCAGCGACCGGCGCGCTTTCGGTTGGAAATTCAAGTTCTTCGAACTTTCAGGTCGACACCGGCACAAAAACTACTCACGACCCCACTTTGTCTTTCTCGATACCAAGCGGCAGCATAAATTTTGGGAACTTCTCCTCGACCAGCCCGGCTGTCACGACTTCGACTTTTTCTGTAGTAAACTACACGAGTTATGGCTATGTCGTGCAAATCGTCGGCAATTCTCCTAAAAACGGAGACCATACGATAACGGCGATGGACGAGACTGGACCGTCACAAACCGGTGTCGAACAGTTCGGAATAAATTTAGTTGCCAACACCTCACCGTCAAGCTTCGGTTCCAACCCGGATAATGGACAGTTTGGGTTCGGTACTATAGCAAGTAATTACTCGACATCTAATCAATTCCGTTTCATCAGTGGAGAAACGATCGCTTTAGCCCCTAAAAGTTCAGGGCAGACCAATTACACGATTAGTTATTTAGTCAACGTTAACGCCTTAACCCCGGGCGGCCAATACACTTGTAATCAAGTGTTAATTGTTACCGGTACATACTAGTTTTCCACAACTTGGATAACATTGGATTTATAGTGTACATAAATTCGTTGACAGGTTGATAAAGCTCGTGCTATTCTCAATCCAATAGTAAACAATGATACAAAAACACTTATATGAAAAAACACCACAAAAAAATATCTATATCAAGGTTGCTCGTAGCTACTGTTTTAATATCAGCTACATTATTACAAGTCATCTCATTTGGTAATGCTTCGGCATTACAGATTACTGCCCGTAGTCTTGAACTTCGATCAGGCGACGCGCACGGATCCGCTGGCAGCCAAGTAATCGATGGGGGCTCTACTCCCAGCGGTATCGTCAGACATCGTTTTGCATTTACCTTACCGTCCAACGCAACCCTAGGTTCTATTAAATTCACCTACTGTACTCTACCTGGTGCAGAATCGGACACATGCAACAAACCTGCTGGCCTTGACGTTGATGCCGCGACTCTCGAAGTCGATACCCTTGGTGGTTCGGATAGTGACTTTTCAATGCAAAGCCCTGCACCATCAAATGACAACGTATTTTACGTAACCAGAACACCCGCTTCGGCTGGCCCCAATTCCGTTATGGTGATTGGCGTAAACGGCGTAACGAACCCTTCGGCTGCTAATACGACTTTCTTCGTGCGTATTTCATCATTCGCGACCGCTGACGCAACGGGGTCATCGACCGACTACGGTGTCGTGGCTGCCAGTACCGGCCGAGATATTGTCCTAACTGGAACTATGCCAGAATCGCTCGTATTCTGCGCAGCAGAGACAATCGGTGAAACCGCAAACGTTCCAGATTGTGCCGCTAAAGCCACTGATGGTGCCGTATCCTTCGATAGATTATTCTCACCAAGCGATACAGCGTTCGCAACCTCACAGCTTGCCGCATCAACTAATGCTGGTTCCGGTTACGCGATCAGTGTTATGGGTCCGACCTTGACGTCAGGTACGAATACCGTAACTGCAATGTCTACCGGCGGCACTAGCGCACATGGTGTCAGTCAATTCGGTCTAAATCTGGTTGAAAACTATTCGGGCGTAGAAGATCCTGAAATACCGACCCTTGGTGCCGATGTTACGACCCCTACGGGCGGCTCGATTTATCATGGTCAAGCAGCGACCAACTATGCTACCGCTGACAACTTCAGGTTCGTTCCGACATCCAATTTCGTTGCTGGCGATCAAACTGAAATTTCTAGATTTGGCGAAACAGTTGCCAACAGCGACAGCCAAGGTACGGACGCCCAAGTATTTACCGTATCATACATAGTCAATGTCCCAGGTTCTCAACCTGCCGGTCAATACACGACCACTCTAACCTATATCTGTACTGCAACATATTAAAAATAATCGTGGATAAAGCCCCTTTATTTCGTTGACTCTTATTTAGTGCTTATGTTACAATCCTTCTATGAGATTGAGGATTGCCACGGAGTTACGTTATAGGTTGCTTAATATAATCATTTGCTCTGTGATAATATTTTCGCCTATATTCATACTTATACAGGGTAACTCGGCAGGCGCTCTTCAAATAACTACTCGTAGTCTTTTGCTCCAATCCGGTGACGCACACGGATCCGTTGGCAGTCAAGTAATCGACGGTGGTTCTACACCTAGTGGTATCGTCAGGCACCGTTTTACTTTTACGTTACCAACTAGCGGTGATCTAGGCTCTATCAAATTTACTTATTGCACTCAACCCGGCGCCATATCGGATCCTTGTACCGCACCAACAGGACTATCAGTCGCTTCCGCCACACTTGAAACTGATACCTTGGCTAGTTCAGACAGTGACTTTTCAATGCAAGGCAGCATCCCTACATCTAGCTTTTACATCACAAGGACAGCCGCCTCAATCAGCGCCAATACGGTTGCGGTGATCGGCGTCAACAACGTCACGAATCCCTCAGCTGTCAACACGACCTTTTATGTACGTATTTCATCATACCCAACTACTGACGCTTCCGGTTCGCCAACTGACTATGGCGTCGTAGCTGCCAGTACAGGTCGGGATATCGTCCTAACAGGAACAATGCCTGAATCTCTCGTGTTCTGCGCAGCAGAAGACATCACTGTGAATGGAAACGTACCTGACTGTGCTGGTGCGACTGACGGTGCGATATCATTCAACCAGCTATTCTCACCTTCAGCAACCGCATACGCTATTTCAGAGTTCGCCGCCTCGACTAATGCTAGTAACGGTTACGCGATTAGCATCATGGGGCCAACCCTGACCTCGGGTACAAATACAATAACTGCAATGTCAACTGCAGGAACAAGTTCGATAGGAACAAGCCAGTTCGGTATGAACTTGAAAGAAAACGACATAGCAGGCTATGGGACCCCAGTAGGAGTTGAGGTTTCACCTGCCTACGATGTTCCGACTAAATATCTCGGCGTAGCCGCAACAGGTTATGATACTTCCGAAGAATATAAGTTCACGCCGACTTCGAACTTTGTCGCCGGTGATGAAACAGAGATATCAAAAAGCGGTGACAACGTCGCAACTGCAAGTGGTCCAACGAATGCCCAATTATACACGGCAACATACATCGTGAATGTTCCTGGTAGTCAGCCAGCTGGCTCATACACAACAACTTTAACATATATCTGTACGGCAAATTTCTAACAAATGAATAGAACGAAATTAATTTTTCTCGCAAGTGGGATATGTTTACTAAGCCTTCTTTCAGGCTGTTATGTATCCCAAAAGAATGCAGCGGCTTTGGAAAATTCTGGATCAACTAGTCTAGATGCTGGTGGTCAGGCGTTAGAGATAGGACCTACAATACTCAGTTTTAATGCCAATCCAGGCCAAACAATTTCCTCAAAAATCATTCTTCGTAATATATCAAGCTCGACTCGAATAGTGACGAATGAGATTAATGATTTTACAGCCAGTGGCGAAGACGGCACCCCAAGAATATTACTCGAAGACGACCCATCTAACCCGTATTCAATCAAAAAGTGGATAGATCCGGTCTCATCATTAACATTGAAGTCCAAAGAAGTTACAGAGTTAACAATAAAAATTAATGTACCGTCCGATGCTTCACCCGGTGGTTATTACGGAGTCATTCGATTTACTGGTAATGCTCCTGATCTCGACGACACAGGGGTTGCATTATCAGGCAGTTTAGGTACCCTAATGATTTTAACGGTTAACGGTGACGTCAAGGAAAATTTAAATGTTGAAGAATATTCCGTAAATAATGAAGGCAAGACTGGAAACTTTTTTGAGGCTACACCTGTAAATTTCGTAGTAAGGCTAAAAAATACCGGGAATATACACGAAGAACCTTATATAAGAGTGGCTGTTAAAGATATGTTTGGCAAAGCGGTAGCAGGCGTAAAACTAAACTCACCACCGGAAAAAGTATTACCAAATAGTATTCGGCGATATGATGAGGACTTCGGGAAATCAGTACTTGGAGACAAGATATTATTTGGGCGTTATACTGCCGAGGTAACAATCACTTACGGCAAGGACGATAAAACAATGAAACAAACTATTTCTTTTTGGGTTATTCCGTATCGAATGATTGGCGCGATTATTGCAGTTCTGATAATCGGATTTATCGTCCTTCGATTCTCTCTAAAACGTTACAACCGCCACATCATAAGTAAATCAAGATACTATTAGACATTATTGGACACAATTACTATATTTGCACTAGTTTAGGTGTTATAATATAGTTTATGCCTAAAAAGCTAAAGCTGCTTCGCCACAAGCACAGCGGCAAGTTGCGAAAACACAAACACACATCATACATTCCGTTACTGGCAATCCTGCTTATAACGGGCTTGGCTTTGATTGCTTCTACAGTAAAGGCTGCAACGCCTTACGACGGGCCTGAATCAGGTTCTATCGGTCTTACTGGAGTTGTTGCCGGAAAGCCACCGACGGTCGCCGCAAAGATTGAGTCACCTATCAATAACCAGCATTTCAGTGTCACGCCAATCACAGTATCCGGCACCTGCCCAACCAATACGTTAGTCGAGATATTCAAGAATGACATTTTTGCCGGTTCTACCATTTGTACAGATGACGAGAAATTCTCGGTAGACATCGATTTGATGTTCGGTGAGAATATCATCATAGCTAAAGTATATGACGCTCTTAATCAAGCCGGCCCGGATTCAAACCATGTGACAGTATATTACGATGTTTTACCACTACAATCGGCGCCATTAACATTCATAGGCCTCAGCGGCAGCCAACTTATATTAAACACCGACGCAGCTGTCAGAGGCGTTTTTCCGGACCAAAATTTAAGCTTTCCCATAGATATCATTGGCGGTACGCCACCTTATGCAGTCAATATTATGTGGGGTGATTCTAAAAACAGTGTCGTATCACGTAACGACAACAATACTTTCAACGCGACCCACACATATTCAAAGGCAGGTACTTATCAAATATCCATACAGGCTAGCGATTCCAATGGTCGCGTAGCATTTATAACTATCGCAGCTATTGTTAACGGGCAACCAAGCGTTGCGTCTACTAGTACAATTTCCACAAACACGACAAACCAACTATTAATTTTGTGGCCGCTTTACGTTTGCACCATAGTTGCAGTAATCAGTTTTTTTATCGGCGAAAAACGCGAAAAACAAGTTCTGACAAGACGCGGCCTTTTAGTACAATATCGCTAGATTTTCCCCTGTTTTACCTCTTGTAATATACGTCAAAAACGTATATGCTTGTAACAGATAAAAATTAGGTGTGAGACGATTGGTTTT
>CAYQOL010000006.1:16146-38341 GCA_964419165.1 uncultured Saccharimonas sp. (SeqCode) | reverse complement strand
GAACTCGATTTGTTTGACGACCATAGTGGAATATTGGAAATCGAAGACGATATCAAGCCCGGTACTTACTTCGCTGAGGCATATGCAATGAATGATTATTTGCTTGATATCGAGAATAAGTCGCTGACGCATCGTCCGGATTGTTTTGGAGTAATCGGCTTTGCTCGCGAAGTCGCGGCGATTTTAGGAAAAGGTTTCGTTAGTCCGGATTGGTTTATGAACCTGAATCCTGATTTCGTTGGAAGCGAAAAAATGGTAATCAGTGCGACGATATTGAATCAAGAATTATCGGATAGATATCAGGCGATTGTAATGTCGAATGTCGATATGAACAAAAAATCGCCATTATCAGTTCAGACGTATCTGGCGAGAGTTGGCGTAAGACCAATAAATGCCGTAGTCGATATTACGAATTACCTGATGATAATGACCGGACAGCCGTTGCATGCTTTTGATTACGATAAATTCGTAAACATAGCAGGAGGAAAGGCCGAGATATCGGTTCGTACCGGAAACGATGGCGAAAAACTGGAGTTGTTGGATGGCAGAACGATTGAGTTGACAAGCGAAGATATCGTAATTTCTGCCGGCGAAAAGGCTGTAGCTCTTGCTGGTGCTATGGGCGGAAGTAGTACTGAAATCGACAATAACACGAAGAACATTATTTTAGAAAGCGCGACCTTTAATCTGTATAAATTACGCGCGACACAAATGCGCCACGGTATATTCAGCGAAGCGATTACCAGATTCACCAAAGGGCAGCCAGCAGATTTGACTACACCGGTTCTTGGGAGGGCTACTGAATTGATTCAAGAATGGACCGGCGCAGAGATTTCCTCAAGGGTTACTGACTGTTATGTAAATAAAAAAGTTGAACAAAGCATTAAGGTTTCTCAGCAAAAGATTAAGGGTACGCTCGGAACCGATTGGGATATGAAGCAATTAGTAGATCCGTTGTGTAATGCGGAATTCGATGTCGATGTCATTGAGTCGCAAACTTTGAACATAGTAGCACCTTGGTGGCGGGCTGACATACATATTCCGGAGGATATAATAGAGGAAATTGCTAGAATTAAAGGTTTCGATAATATCGAACCGACTTTGCCAATTCGTGATTTTACGGCTACCAGACCCAGTGGGTTTGATGAATTTAGGAGTCAGGTACGCAAGATATTGGCGCGAGCAGGTGCTAATGAAGTTTTGACATATAGTTTTGTTCACGGTGATATTTTAAGAAAAGCCGGACAAACACCAGACAATTCCTATCGTATTGTTAATTCAATAAGTCCGGACTTGCAGTATTATCGACAGAGCTTGACTCCAAGTTTATTAAGTATTATTCATCCTAACGCAAAACAGGGTTATGATGAATTTGCTTTGTTCGAGATGAATAAAACCCATAACAAAAAAAGTGGTTTGAACGAGGAAAACGTGCCGAAGGAGTCGGATAATATCGCACTAGCAATTTCCTATAAAAAGTCTCAAGATGGATCGCCGTATTATCGAGCAAAACGTATGCTTGACTATTTACTAAAAACGGTCGGTATTGACGCTGTTTATCAATCTATTGATGAAAATTCAAACAAAGACGATTGCGTATCGGCACCTTTTGAAGATGTTCGAAGCGCCTGTGTGCGTGATAGTAAGACGAACGCATTGCTTGGTTATGTTGGCGAATATAATAGACGAGTATCAAAGGCATTCAAGCTAACCGATTATTGTGCTGGATTTGAGATCGATTCGAGGGCGCTTTTTGAAGCCGTTCAAAATTTGGGCAGTAGTTATAAACCCATCAGTCGATATCCTTCTTCCGAGCGTGACGTGTGTTTTCAAGTTGGGAGGAATATTGCTTATTCGCAAATCATCGATTCCTTGGATGCTGTAAAAGACGAAGTTAAACTTGAAGCGGTCATATCTCCAATCGATATTTATCAGCCAAAAGGTGTTGAAACCAAAAATATCACGATGAATATCAAACTAACATCGAATAACCATACTTTGACTAGTGAGGAAGTCACGATTATGGTCGACTTTTTCACTGATTCAGTGAAAAAAATGACCGACGCAAAAGTTATTTAGTATTAGAAAACAATTCAGTCTTTGCTATACTAGTCTGTGTAGATATTTATTAGAGAGGATAAAATAATGGCGACTCCTAAATCGCAGAGGATTGGAATTTGGATTATTACTTTCGTGTTGGCAGCAGGAACGTTGGGGTCATTCTTGGTGATGGGTCTTAGCGTACAAAACCAATCAGTTGATCAGAAAAAATTGCAGGACGCATATAGTAAATATGAGCTGGACGTTGCTCAGCAGACATTTCAGTTGTCTGGAAAATATTATGAAGAGTTCAGTAAATATAATACAGAGGTCGCATCTTTTGACTCTGAAGGCGTCAAGGAATTAGTGAAAAGAGACTTAAAAGTCGGTGACGGCGAGGAAATCAAATCCGACACCGATTACAGTGCATATTATATAGGTTGGAACCCGAAAGGCGTAATTTTTGATCAATCGATTTCCGAAGGCTCTTTGAAAGCGCCTATCTCAAAAGGAGGTCTGATTGAAGGTTGGGACGAGGGTGTGATAGGTATGAAATTCGGTGGAGTACGTGAGATAACTATTCCATCAGAGAAAGCTTACGGAGAAACAGGCAGTGGTGACAATATACCTGCGAATACGCCGATCAAATTCGTAATTATGATTATTCCGAAGGTTCAAGCGGTCGAAATGCCACAAATACTCAAAGATTATTATGCAAGTTATGGTCAGTAAGGAGGGGATATGAACGATATGATTTATGACGTAATAATGGTTGGTGCCGGTCCGAGTTCACTGACTGCGGCGGTTTATACGACTCGAGAAAATCTTTCGACGTTAGTAGTTGAGAAAGGTGCGGTCGGCGGTTTAGTGGCAACGATTGACAAGATTGACAATTACCCTGGATTCCCAGATGGCGTTGAAGGTTATGATTTATCAGAGCAACTGAAAAAGCAGGCTGAAAGATTCGGTACCAAGATTGAATATGGCGACGTGAGCTCGATTCGTGATGAGGGTGATTTCAAGGTCGTGACGATTGATAGTCAAGAAGTAAAAGCCAAAACTGTTCTAATAGCGTCAGGTAGTGGCTATCGAAAATTGAATATTCCCGGCGAAAAAGAATATCTCAGTCGCGGCGTACATTACTGTGCGACCTGTGACGGCGCATTTTATCAGGATAAGCGTTTGGCAGTTATCGGCGGTGGTAACTCAGCGGTCCAGGAAGCGATGTTTTTGACGCGTTTTGCTAGTCATATCGATTTGATTTCAATTGGCAACATTACGGCTAGTGAAGTCTTGCGGGGACGATTGAAAGAGTATGAACAAAACAGTAAAATTTCGGTTCATACAAATACCGAAACTAAAGAAATAATGGCTCCTGAAGGTAAGGTATCGGCGGTAAAAATAATCGAAAACGGCAATCCGGTCGAAATTTCGGTCGACGGCGTGTTCGTTTTCGTAGGGCTTGCACCTAATACTGAGTTTCTAGACGGCAGTGGTATTGAATTAGATGAAGCAGGTTTTATAAAGACCGACGCTAAACTGCAAACCAGTGTCTCGGGAATATTTGCTAGCGGTGACGTTCGCAGCGGTTCAACCAAGCAGATTGCCGCTGCTGTCGGCGAAGGTGCTACGGCTGCTATTAGTATTCGCGAACATCTAAATCATTTAGTAAAATAATTTTATAATGATAGAAGTGCAGATTTTATTAGATGACTTACGAAATGTAAGTGATATTGAAATAGGTTCAATTAAATACAAGATTTTTGCGGGAGCAAAATATGTTACTCAAAATAATAGGGATAATGAATATTATAAAATATTTTTGTCAGAAAAGTCCGTCATTGTCATTTCACTGATTGATAATTTAGTTTCATTTGGCTGTGATGTCGGAAAAATTGACGAAATTGATTTAAATTGCGATGAAATTGATTATCGAAATAAAATTTTTAGAATGATAGATCATGACAATCAGATGCTCGACTCCGTAATTTTTGGAAATAGCTCTGACGTGGAGAAAGAAGTGGAATTTTGGGATTACCTATCTAACGACAGTACAAGTATTATTAGTGTTGGTGTTGATGATAATAAAAAGAGGTGTGATGTTATATCAGATATAATTAGTCCTCATAATATATCTAAATATTTTATTTATTAGTTAAACAAAATAACCCCCATAAACGAGGGTTATTTTTGATTATCCATTTCGAAGAACTGTTGATTATATAAGCTTTACGATAAGCAAGGCGATAATGTTCACAACCTTGATGAGCGGGTTGATGGCAGGGCCAGTGGTGTCTTTGTATGGATCGCCAACTGTGTCACCTGTAACTGCCGCTTTGTGGGCATCGGAACCTTTGCCGCCAAAGTTGCCATCCTCAATATATTTCTTGGCATTATCCCATGCACCGCCACCTGTGGTCATCGACAGGGCTACGAACAGACCGCCGACGATTACGCCCATCAATAGGCCGCCAAGAGCTTCGGCGCCTAACAGGAATCCTACTAATACTACGCCAAGAACAGGAATCAAGGCAGGTATAATCATTTCTTTGATAGCTGCGATGGTTACAATATCGACAGCCTTGCCGTATTCAGGGGTAGCGGTACCTTTCATAATACCTTTGATTTCGCGGAATTGACGGCGAATTTCTTCGACGACGATACTGGCAGTGCGTCCAACTGAACGGAGCGTTAGTGATGCAAAGAAGTAAACCATAGCAACACCCAGGAGCATTCCAGATAGGACGTACGGATCCGACAGGTTAAAGACAATGTTGCCTAATTCCTCGGTATAGCTGGTGAATAATACTAAGGCTGCGAGCCCGGCTGAGGCGATAGCATAGCCTTTGGTTACAGCTTTGGTGGTGTTTCCAACCGCGTCAAGCGCATCGGTAATTTCACGAGTTGCCTTTGGTTGGTTTGTCATTTCCGCAATACCGCCAGCGTTGTCGGTAATAGGACCGAATGAGTCAATCGAGACAACGATGCCTGCGACCGAAAGCATGGCGACCGAAGCTACTGCGATGCCGAATACACCGGCTAGACTGAAGCTGAGTAAAATACCAGCAATAATTACGAGTGCAGGTAATAAAGTCGACTCCATACCGACCGAAAGACCCATTATGATATTGGTTCCGTGACCGGAATCTGAAGCTTCGGCGATGTTCTTGACTGGGCGGAATTTTTTGGACGTGTAGTAGTCGGTGATGTAAACCATTAAACCAGTTACTGCCAAACCGATAAGGGAGCAGTAATATATGTCCATAGCTTTGTCAAAATCAGTAAACAAAGAAGTGATTACGAAGTAAAAGCCGATTGCAGAAAAAATTAGTGAAGCAATTAAACCTTTATACAAGGCACCCATAATGTCGTTATTGGAACTGAGTCGTACAAACAAAGTGCCTAGAATGCAGGCGATTATTGAAACGCCACCGAGCAGAAGTGGTAATTCTACGGAACCGGTTGTTGCACCCAACAGAATTCCAGCTGTCAAAGTAACAGCATAAGTCTCAAAAAGGTCGGCTGCCATTCCGGCGCAGTCACCGACATTATCACCGACGAGGTCAGCTATAACACCAGGGTTACGAGGGTCATCTTCGGGAATGTTGGCTTCGACCTTACCTACAAGGTCGGTACCGACGTCAGCTGCTTTGGTATAAATTCCACCACCAAGACGAGCGAAGATTGAAATCAAGCTAGCACCAAAGCTTAGGCCGATCAATGCTTGTTTGCCTGTTTCGGTAATAGTGTTGTTATCGCTAGTAAAATAATACATTCCGGCAACTGCCAATAGTCCCAGGGTTGTGACGAGGAGACCGGTTACTGAGCCAGCTCGAAAAGCTATTTGAAGAGCTGGAAATAGTCCTTTTTTGGCTGCAGCTGCAGTTCGGGAGTTAGCTCTGACGGCTACGTTCATACCGATATATCCGGTGATAGCAGAAGCGATGCCGCCGATCAAAAAGGCGATTGCTGTTGTCCAACTGAGAGCTACGCCGATGACCATGGCTAAAATTGCCGCGACTACCGCTACGGTTTTGTATTGTCGGTTCAAATACGCCATCGAACCTTCCTGGATCGCCTTGGATATCTTGACCATATCGGCGTTGCCTTTAGATTTGTTATTTAGCCAATATATCAGATATATACTGTATATAATGGCTAACGCTACGGGAGCGAAGATTGTGATTAGTGTAATAGAGTTTTGCATAATGCCAAATTATAGCAAATACGACGCCTCTAGTAAATAGATTGTGATGATATGCTATTCATCTCATCAAGGCTACGACAGAGAAGCGTCCGTCGGTCGATCGGTTGTTCTTTAAGAATTCGCTATGTGAAAAATAATTTAAATTCTTTGTAGTATCAACTGAGTCGTCAATAACATTATCCGGGTTAATGCCAGCGGCTATAAGCTGAAAAAGAGCGGCGTCTTTTAACGATATGTTGTCAAACGCGAAGAGTGGGTAACTGTCTCGTCCTGCAGCGGGGGATAACCAGATCCGTATCAAATTTGGGTCGCAACCGTGTTTCTCGATCATATATTCGACGGACTTGCGACCACCGAACTGTTCTAAGTTATGACGACCGAGATGCGACAACATCAATACGTTATTGGATGGATCAAAAAAAACCGCACCGATACAGTCAGCCAATGGCAAAAACAATGCGTGGCCGGGTACTTTGGTTAATAACGCGTCGGCAATAATAAATTCGTCGTCGACGATGCCTTTGCCCATATGTTTTTCGTGAACTTCAAGGTATCGGCAGTAATCATCACCTTCATAACTCAATTTTACACAAGTCGTATTATTCGGGTTGATGTCTTTTGATGTTAAAAAATTATGACGATTTTTGCCCTCCAACATATTGCCGTCAGTAGTCTTCGAAACTAATATAACAGGTTTCATATTATTTTTTTCTAAGAGTTTTCCGATGGATGATATTTGCGGCGCTAGTTATGGATTTGATAATGCCTAGTTGCCTGAGCTGGCTGCGCAATTTGTTGCGTGCATGAGTCGTCATTATAAGATCTTGCCAATCCTGCTTGGGTTGGGACAGTTTTTTGGTGATTACTTCTACGACGTCGCCGTTTTGAAGAGGTTTATCAAAGGGGTGTATTTTGCCGTTTATTCTGAATCCGTGCGCGTGTTTGGCGATGTCGGTATGGACGAGATAGGCGAAATCAAGTGGCAATGCACCTTCGGGCAAATTATATATATCACCTTTCGGCGAGTAAACGAAAATGCGATCCTTGAAGAGATCGATATTCAATTGGTCTTTGGATATATCCTCCTCATCCTTTAATCTAGTGGCGATTTCTTGCAGTTGCGTTATCCATTGCATATTCGTCGGCAGATTCGATATTTTCCGGCTGCGAGTATATTCTTTTGATTCTTTTTGCTCGTGATAATGAAAGCTAGCGGCAAGCCCGCGCTCAGCGTACTCATGCATTTCTTGAGTGCGTATTTGAAATTCAACGATTTGCTTATTCGGAGTTATTACGGTGGTGTGAAGGCTTTGATAACCGTTTGGTTTGGGTGCTGCGATGTAATCTTTGATACGGCTAATCATAGGCTGATACAGGGAATGTAATATTCCCAACACCAAGTAGCAATCTTCTTTCTTTTCGACGATAACACGTAGGGCAATCAAGTCATAGATATCGTCGATATTGCCGTTTACCTTGGCGAGCTTTTTGTACAAGCTGTAAATACTTTTGATACGACCGTCAATAGTAGCTTTGATACCCTGTTTCTCAAGGGTTTTCATAACCTCATTTCTGATATCTCCGAGTTTGCGAGTACTTTTGCCTAGACGCTTTTTCATTAGGATTTTTAATCGGTTGAATTCTTTAGGATCCAAATAACTAAAAGCAAGCTCTTCTATTTGCATCCTGACACGACCCATACCAAGACGATCCGCCATTGGCCCGAAAACTTCCAGTGATTCACGAGCAATTTTTAGTTGTTTGTCATTCGTTAGATATTGTAGAGTTTGCAGGTTATGAAGGCGGTCGGCAAGTTTGATGATTATAACCCTGATATCTTGACCAATAGCAATTAATAGTTTAGATAAGTTATCCTTGGTTGTCGGCAGGTAGTGTGTCAGATCTTTCATACCGGAACGAGCCTTTGAAACTTTAGTTAGCGCATCAATCAGGAATGAAACGTCACGACCGAACAGATTTTCTATCTGTTCAAACGTAGCTGTGCCATCTTCGACGGTATCGTGCAGTACACCGGCTATAACACTATCTATATCCATCCCCCATGACACTAAGGTATCGGCTACTGCCAGAGGGTGAATTATGTATGGTTCGCCACTGGCGCGTTTTTGACCTTCGTGTGCTTTCGTAGCGAAATCTATGGCATGCTCAAGTTCAAGGATTTGATTATCCTTGTAGTGGGGCCTTGCTTTATCTAATAATTTAACCTTGTCTATAATATATTAATTATACTTTATCTTTGCATAAAACGTCTCTAGTGTTTATACTGATAGCATAGATTACGTTAATGCTTATCGAAGGAGATGGGTGGGCAATGAGCCAGCTGAAAATCGGGATAAACGGGTTCGGCCGAATCGGCCGTAGTGCCTTTAAAGTAGCTTTTGAAAGAAGCGACGTCAAAATCGTGGCAATAAACGATTTAGTGGATGTCAAATCAATGGCATATGTTTTGAAACATGACAGTAACTACGGCACTTATCATAATGACGTAAAATACGGCGAAGACGAAATTATCGTTGCTAGTGAACACATCAAAGTTCTTTCCGAGGTTAGCCCGGAAACGATTCCGTGGGGAGATTTGGGCGTTGATGTAGTAATTGAATCAACCGGAAAATTCACATCTAAAGAAATGGCTGAACAACACCTGTCTTCGGGGGCAAAGAAAGTAATCATCGGAAATCCGATAGCTGGCGATAATATCGAGACAATCATAATGGGCGTCAATGATGACGAGTTTAAAAACGACAGTTCGATAATTAGTTGCGCTACTCCGACATCGAATTCAATAGGTGCGCTGATGTCGATTCTGGACGGTGAATTCGGTATCCAAAAATCACTACTGACTACGATTCATAGCTATACTTCATCGCAGACTCTAACTGACAGACCGTTCCGTGACCTACGTGAGGGTCGTAACGCTGCTGAAAATATCGTACCGTCAACTACAGGAGCTACGAAAAAGATTATGAAAATATTGCCGCAACTTGATGATAAATTCGACGGTCTAAGTTTGCGCGTACCTACGCCGATTGTTTCACTTTGTGATTTGACGGTTCTGCTTGGTCGAAAAACTAGCGTAAAAGAATTGAACGAGGTAATAAAGAGCGCATCGCAGGAGCCTTTTTATCAAGGAATATTGGGAGTCAGTGATGAGCCGTTAGTTAGTCGTGACTATGTCGGTGACAGCCGTTCAGGCATAGTTGATTTATTACTGACAAGAGTAGTGGACGATAATTTAGTTAAAATAATGGTTTGGTATGACAACGAATGGGGTTATTGTAATCGTCTCGTCGAGATGGCGGTCGATGCCGGACGGAGTCTGAAAAAATAATTTTCTTGAAAAAATAAGCAGGTTTATATTATAAACCTGCTTTTTATTGTGGCCTAAAGCTCATTCTTATTTTTCTTGAAGAGCTCTGATTGCCGGAAGCGTGCCGTACATCAGATATTCTATTGCGGCTCCACCCGCAGTCATTCTGCATCCACCGTTTTTGGCTATTATTTCCATCCATGGCTCTGGGATTAAACCGGAAGTGTCGCCACCGCAGATGATTATAAGAGTCTGATTTTCGCGTGCTAATTGAGTGAATAATTTTGCCAGACGCATAGTGCCTCTTTTGAACCTAGTGTCTTCGGCTTTTCCGGGAAGCCCGTTCCAGACTATCGTACCTGCATTTCTCAAGGCCGACGCGATTGAATAATAGGTCTCTTCGCCTATGTCGAAGATCACATCGTCCGGTTCTAAGCAACCGATTCTTTTTTCCGGCGTGGAACCGTCAGGGCATAAAACTTTTCCGTCGACAGGCAAAATGAAGGTTTTGCCTTCGCATGTAATCTTGTTGTATGCCTCGGCTGCATCTTTGAACTGTTTCTCTTTGATTGTCTGAGGTAGAGATCCTACGTTTTCATCGCTACGTACGCCTTTTATTATTGTCAACCCCATTAGGCCAACGCAAACAAAAATATCAGCGTTAAAACTCAGATATTTCAGTTTGTCCTTTACTTTGGCTCCACCAGAAATCAGGGCTATCGGTCTTTTCGGATTACTAATGTACTGATTTAATCTGATAGCCTGGCCGTAAAGATCAAACCCCATATAACTATTGTCCAGGCCGACGCAATCAATCACACCTACGTTTGACGCGTGACCGCGGTGGGCTGTTCCCATCGCATCATTGATGAAAATCTCGTTCTCTTTGGCAAGTAATCTTGCGAATTCAGGGTCGTTTTTTTCTTCGCCCTCATAAAAACGAACGTTTTCAAGCAGAGCTATTTGCCCTGGTTGAAGGGATCGAATTGTTTTATCCCTTTCTTCTCCGATGCAATCAGGGATGAAAATCACCCGTTTTTCTAGTATTCCTTCAAGATGACTTACTACGGGCAATAGTGACATACTGCCATTTTTTTTACCGTCTGGTCTGCCGAGATGCGAGCACAATACTGGAATACCACCTTTTTCCAATACGTAGTCTACCGATTGCTTAGAATCATACAATTTTGATTTGTCAGTTACCTCTTGGCGATCATTCAATGGAACATTGTAATCGACTCTTAACTCAATTTTTTTCCCTCTGATTTTGTCATCCGGTATGTCGTTCGGAGTTTTTACTCCTAACGCGTTTGGCAATGAAACCACCCCCTAATTTGTTAATTTACGATACGCTTCTATAAAGATATTAATCCATCACGTGCTCGTGTCAATCGCAAGCGTTACATCAAAGGGTTGATATGGTAGCACATAACGCTTATACTTTAGATTATGAAAATATTTATTGGCAGCGATCATGGCGGTTTTAATTTGAAACAAAAAATATTCGCATATTTAGCAAGGAATGGGTATGAAGTTGAAGACGTCGGCGATAAGGTGTTGAACCCTAATGATGACTTCCCTCAATTCGCTCAGATGGCCGCTATTAAAATTTTAGGAAGTACCGATTCGGATCCAAGGGCGATATTGATATGCACCGGCGGACAAGGCATGGCGATGGCAGCGAATCGCTTCAAAGGTATTCGAGCAAGTGTTATTTGGGATGCTTTTGAAGCAAAAGAATGTCGAAATGACAATGACAGTAACGTTCTTTGTTTACCTGCGCGCGTTTTGGGGGATGACGAGGGGACTTGGGAAGGTATTTTGGAGACATGGTTGAATACGCCTTTTGCTGGTGCAGTCCGATTCAAACGACGTAACGCACAGTTGGACGAAATATAAATGAGTGAAATCGCACCCTGTATTACCGTCGAAACGCCCGAGCAGTACAATGCTATGGTCGAAAAAATCAAACCGTTTGCCGAACGTGTTCAAGTCGATCTTAGTGATGGTGAATTTTCACCCGTATTAATGGTTTCGCCGGATAAAGTATGGTGGCCGAAAGAATGGACCGTGGATATTCACGCGATGGTAATGCGCCCTATGGATTATTTGGAGGCATTAATAAAATTAAAACCTAATTTAATAATTTTTCACGTCGAGACTGGCGTAAATTTGATACCGATTATGGAAAATATCAAAAAGTTTGGTATACAGGCTGGGGTTGCTTTATTGAAACCGACAGTGCCAGCGGATTATGCTGACGCTATCAAAGCGGCGGACCACGTATTAATTTTTTGCGGCGATTTGGGCCATTATGGCGGCACTGCTAGTATGATGCAACTTGAAAAAGTACGTTTGGTAAAAGCCATTAATCCGAAGGTCGAGATCGGCTGGGACGGAGGCGTAAACATTGATAACGCTTTCACGTTATCTCAAGGTGGCGTCAACGTATTGAATACGGGCGGTGCGATAGGTAATTCCGAAAATCCCGGCGAGGTTTATGCTAAACTTGTAGAAGAAACTAAAAAACAGGGGGTAATTTAGTCAGGTGGGCGGACAACTTACACTTATTCAATTAAAACAAAAAGCAAATGAATTACGCGAAGATGTAATAAAAATGCTGGAAAGCGCCGGGAGCGGTCATACGGCCGGCTCTTTGGGGCTCGCTGAGATTTTGGCGGCTTTATATTTTAATATTATGAATTACGATCCGAAGAACCCCAACTGGGAGGATCGTGACGTATTTTTTCTAAGCAACGGTCACACGGTACCGATACAATATGCCGCCATGGCTGAGGCAGGTTATTTTGATAAAGACGAATTGATGACTTTGCGAAAACTTGGTACACGGCTTCAGGGTCATCCCGAGCGCACCAGATTGCCGGGCATAGAAAATACCAGCGGACCTCTTGGCAGTGGTCTGTCACAAGCTGCGGGTTATGCCTACGCTTTGCAGTATTTGAACGATAGTAAACACCGTTTCGTATATGTAATGATGGGAGACGGTGAGTTGGATGAAGGAAATATTTGGGAAGCCGCTATGTTTGCAGGTAAATACAAACTGTCTCAATTAATAGCTTTTGTCGACAGGAATAATATTCAGATTGACGGCAGTACTGAAGACGTTATGCCACTCGAAAATTTGCATGGTAAATGGGAATCGTTCGGATGGCATGTGTTAGAGATTGACGGACATAATATTGAAAGTATTATCGGTGCGGTCGATACCGCTAAGGCCGTAACGAATATGCCGACTGTCATTATTGCGCATACTATACCGGGTAAAGGCGTCGACTTTATGGAATATGATTACAAATGGCATGGAGTAGCTCCGAACAACGAACAAGCTAAGAAAGCTTTGGAGAAACTTAGAACGCTGGACGGTAAAATTAGTGCAGGGAGTATAGATTAATGAACGGATACCCACTTAATCCAAAATTATTCGAAGAAAACGTCGAACAAGATACTATTCGCGGCGGTTTTGGCCGCGGTCTGAAAGCTGCCGGTGAAGCTAACGACAAAATAGTAGCGCTTTGCGCCGATTTGACGGAAAGTACGCAAATCAGTATTTTTGCCGAAGCTTTTCCCAATAGGTTCATACAGGTTGGAATTGCCGAACAGAATTTGATTGCGGTTGCTAGCGGATTGGCTGCGTCCGGCAAAATACCTTTTGCCAGCAGCTACGCGGCTTTTAACCCGGGTCGCAGTTGGGAGCAAATAAAAAGTACGGTCGCATTGAATGAGCAGCCAGTAAAGGTTGTCGGTGGACATGCTGGCATAGGTGTCGGACCTGATGGTGCGACACATCAGATGCTTGAAGATATCGCATTGATGAGGGTTTTACCGAATATGGTAGTAATTGCGCCTGGTGATGCTATTGAGGCTGAAAAAGCTACAAAACAAATAGCGGAAAACGGTAAGCCTACCTATATTCGATTGGCGCGTCCGAAAGTACCAACTTTCAGTACGCAAGAATCTCCTTTTGAAATAGGGAAAGCCTATGTTCTTAGAGAAGGTGGCGAAGCGACACTGCTTGGTACTGGTTGTATGACATATCAATTACTGGTGGCTGCAAAAATTCTTGCCGAAAAAGGCATTAGTGTCGAAGTAGTTCACGTGCCGACTATCAAGCCGCTTGACGACGAAACGATTTTCGCTAGTGTTCACAAAACCGGACGAGCAATTGCAGCCGAGGAGGCTCAAACGGCGGGCGGTTTTGGCGGGGTGATAGCCGAGCTTTTAAGTGAAAAGATGCCTACGCCGTTATTAAGATTAGGTCTTGACGACAGATTCGGCGAAAGTGGCGAGCCGATGGAGTTGTTTGATTATTTCGGTTTGACTGGCGAGAAAATGGCGGACAGGATTACGAAATTTGTCAGGGATACCCCCCAGTATCATCGTGAATATTAAAGGAGAACAATATGGGACTAACAATTGGTCAGATCCGCGAAAATACAACGAAAGCCAGAAGTTTAATGAGACGTACACGCGAACAGCATTTCGCAGTAGGCGCTTTTAATGTCGACAATCAGGAAACCTTGATAGCAATCGCGAAGGCGGCGCAAAAGTTAAATTCACCGGTTCTAATTGAACTCAGTAAGGGCGAAGCTGAGTCTATAGGCCTTGAAAATATCCGTGATATGGTTGATAACTACAAAAAAGAGTACGGTATCGAAATGTACATAAATTTGGACCACAGCCCTACCGTCGAAGATTGTAAGCGAGCCATTGACGTCGGTTGTGAATTTATTCATATCGATATCAGTCAGGCTGATCATAATGCGACCGACGAAGAAATAATCAAAAAAACACGCGAAGTGGTGGAATACGCTAAATTTACAGGAGCACTGGTTGAGGGAGAGCCGCATTATTTCGGTGGTTCATCCGATGTTTATAAAGAAAGCTTTGATTACGAAGAAATCAAAAAAACTTTCAGCACCCCTGAAGGCGCCAAATTATTCATAGATGCTACCGGAATCGATACGTATGCGGCAGCTATCGGTAATCTACACGGTAAATATCCCGTTCCGAAAATATTGGATTTGGAGCTGTTGCAACGGATTCATGATGGTATCGATCAGGCGACTTTAATCAGTCTTCATGGTGGTAGTGACACGCCACTTCACTATTTTGAGGGAGCGGCAAAAATCGGTGTCAGTAAAATAAACGTTAACACTGACTTACGTTATGCTTTCCGTACGACGCTAGATAGGGTCCTGGCGGAAAATCCCGATCAGTATGCAGTCGTTAAATTAATGCCGGAAGTCTATGCGGCCGTCCAAGCGGTTGTTGAGGAAAAAATAAGCGCGTTCGGCAGCGCGGGCAAGGCAGTTTTGTGAAGTGGTTAAGATTTTAGCAATCGGTGCGGCCGTCCAGGACGTATTCCTTAGCCATAGCCCGGAATTAAAACCGGTTTCTGATAAAACTGCCGACGAACTTTTCTTGAAAATCGAGCTCGGTTCAAAAAATGACGTGAACAATATTAATTTCAGTACAGGTGGAGGTGCTACGAATGCGGCTGTTACCTTCGCCCGACAGGGTTTGGAATCTGAATTTATGGGGACGATTGCCAACGATCCGGCTGGTAGGGCGGTCCTTGAGGATTTGGATAAAGAAGGCATAGATACTTCGCATATAACTTATAGTAATAAGCACCACACCGGTTTTTCTGTAGTATTACTGGCCTCTAACGGCGAACGTTCATTTCTAACATATCGCGGTGCATCTACACACTATGAAATTAGGCATTTCGATTTATCTAAATCAAGCGCCGACTGGATATATGTGTCCAGTATGGCTGGTAATATGGAGATTATTGACAAGATTTTTAGTCAAGCAAAAGAGCTTGGAAAGAAAGTGTTTTTTAATCCGGGTAATAACGAATTGAACCAAATTGATAAATTGAAAGGCTTACTTGAAGATGTTGACGTATTATCTCTAAATCGTGAAGAAGCTAAGAAGATAGTTAACGGCGAGACATTAGAAGAGTTAGTTAGAAAACTACTCCATTACGTATCGACGGCAATTGTAAGTGATGGTCCGGATGGCGTGATGGCAAGTGACGGCAAAACGATTGTTCGTGCTGGTATGTATGAAGATGTCAAGGTAGTCGACAGGACTGGTGCTGGCGACGCCTTCGGTTCAGGATTCCTTTGCAAGTGGGCGATTGGCAAGTCACTGAAAGATTCGATAGTCTTTGCTAGTGCAAATTCGACATCGGTAGTGACTAAAGTCGGGGCCAAAGCCGGAATTTTGCATAAAGGTGTCGAATTACATTCGATGCCATTAAACGAAAAACATTTTTGAGGCAACCATGGCTCGATTCTTGCAACAATTACTGCAGGCCGAAGAACCGATGTTTTCGAACGGGTTAGTTAAACTTGAAAAAAGCGCTGGTAGTGGTGGCATAGATACGCGTTTGATTGCTGATATGATTCACAAAGCACATACCGTAATGAGGTGTCTGGGTCTTGATACCCGCGATACGACAGGACGTGAACTTTATCACGCTTTGAGTCATGCGGTTAAAAAAGCTGAGGGTAGAGCTTTACTTCTTGATACGGATTATGTATTGATTCTCATTGATGAACAGATAATATCATTTAATTTGATTGACGTCGTTGAAGGTATGCACCATCATTTGCCGTACGGCAGACAAATGATAAGTCATGGGCAACGAGCTTTACGCGGAGAATTAGTAGAGCGATATATTAGTCATATAAGAACGGATGACTTCACGATTCGTGAGGTAGCCTCTACTATAGGACTGCTGCCGGATAAAGACTTGTGCTACAATTATTCCAGATATTCCAAAAGACAAAAAGAAGAAATCGAAAAGGAGAATAACAAGTGAGATACCAAATTTGTGTATCAGGTGCGGCGTCGGGTTCGACAGTTCAAGCTTCACATCAACTTGCATATGATTTAGGGAAAGCTATCGTCAAAGCCGGTAAAACTTTGAATACCGGAGCTACTGTCGGGTTGCCGTGGTTTGCAGCGCAAGGTGCGTTCAGTGTAAAAAATCGCACAGGTGCTTCGGTAGGTTTTTCGCCAGCCAGTTCATTCAGGGAGCATGTTATGGTTTATCGTTTGCCGACCGTCGAATTCGACTATATTAATTTTACAGGTATGGCGTATGTCGGTCGAAATTTGCATCTCGTACGTAGTAGCGATGCCGTAATAACAGTGGGCGGAAGAATGGGTAGCTTGCATGAATTTGCTTCGGCACTGGAAGGGCACAAAGTCGTCGGCGTTCTGCTTGGTAGCGGCGGTTTGGCGGATTATGTCCCAACTCTGTTGGAGAATATCGAAGCTCCAAATGCCAAATCGATAATATATGATACTAATCCGGACCGTTTAGTCCAAAAGATAATTAAGGCTTTGGATGAAAAATATTCAGATTTCAAACACGACGGCACCGACAATAATATCAATCATTCCGCGCTCGACTGGAATTGACTCTATTTTATACATCTGAAACAGTAGTATAATTATCTAGATGGAACATATATTTCGTCTAGAAAGTGAGTATCAACCCACGGGTGATCAGCCGGCCGCAATCAAACAGCTGATTGAAGGTCTGAGGTCTAATGCCAAAGAGCAGACGCTACTTGGTGTGACTGGCAGTGGCAAAACTTTTACGATGGCGAATATTATCGCGAATCGCAACGTGCCGACGTTGGTGCTGGCGCACAATAAGACGTTGGCGGCGCAGTTATTTTCCGAATTCAAAGCATTTTTTCCTGAGAACGAAGTTCATTATTTTGTCAGTTACTTCGATTATTATCAACCGGAAGCGTATATCGCCAGTAGCGATACTTACATTGAAAAAGACAGCAAAATCAACGAAGAAATTGATAGGTTGAGGCATGCGGCCACGGCGGCGTTGCTGACAAGGCGTGATACTATTATCGTCGCAAGCGTCAGTTGTATTTACGGTATCGGTTCACCAGACGATTATTCTGATATGTCTATATTGATAAAAAAAGGCGAACGCAGGCAACAGGAAAAATTTGTTCGTCTGTTGACTGATATTCAATATCACCGTAATGACATCGATTTTCATCGCGGAACTTTCAGGGTGCGCGGCGATATCGTCGATGTTTTTCCGGCTGGTGGTGACATTGCCTATAGAATTGAATTTTACGGTGATATTGTTGAAAGATTGACGCGTATTGATCCGTTGACGGGTGAGATTTTGGCCGAGCCGGACGAGTTGAAGATATTTCCTAGTAGCCACTATGTAACTCCAAAAGAAAAAATTGAGTGGGCAATCGAAAGAATCAAAAAAGAACTTGATGAAAGATTGGAGTGGTTCAATAAAAATAATAAACTGCTCGAAGCGCAACGATTGTCTCAGCGTACTAAATATGATTTGGAAATGCTGGAAGAGACAGGATTTGTCAAAGGTATCGAGAATTACAGCCGATATTTGACGAACCGTGAACCGGGCGAGCAACCGGCAACGTTGATGGATTATTTTTCGGATGATTTTTTGATGTTTATTGATGAAAGTCATATGACCTTGCCGCAAGTACGCGGTATGTATAATGGTGATCGCGCGCGTAAGGAAATACTGGTCGAGCATGGTTTTCGTTTACCTTCGGCTTTAGATAATCGCCCTCTGACTTACGATGAATTTAACCGACATATTAACAACGTGATTTACGTTTCAGCGACACCGGGTGAATATGAACTGTCGCATAGCCCGAAGCCGGCTGAACAAGTCATCAGGCCGACAGGCCTAGTAGACCCGGAAATTTCCGTCAGACCAACTAAGGGCCAAATTGACGATTTGATTGCGGAAATTCGCGAGCGAGTATCGAAAAAACAACGCGTTCTGGTGACGACCTTAACTAAGCGTATGGCAGAGGATTTATCGGAGTATTTAAAGGACTTGGATATCAATACGTCATATATTCATAGTGAAATCGACACGCTCGAGCGCGGTGATATCTTGCGTGATTTACGAAATGGCGTTTATGATGTTTTGGTTGGAATTAATTTATTACGCGAAGGATTGGATTTGCCGGAAGTAAGTTTAGTGGCAATTATAGATGCCGATAAAGAAGGTTTTTTGCGCAGCGAGGGTGCATTGATTCAGACTAGCGGGCGAGCGGCTCGGCATATCGATGGAAAGGTTATTATGTACGCTGACGTGATGACTAATTCTATGAAGCGAGCAATTGCTGAAATGGACAGACGGCGCAATATTCAACTAGCTTATAATACGGAGCATAATATTACTCCGGAAAGTATCGTTCGCGAAGTCGGCGAAGGTTTGCGTGCTATTGTCCCAAAGAAAGCCGAAGGACCAAAGATAAATCTAAGTAAGATTCCGCGCGACGAATTCCCACGCCTAATCGAAGAACTGACATCCCAAATGCAACTAGCCAGTGCTAATTTGGAATTCGAAAAAGCCGCCGAACTACGCGACTTGATTAAAGAAATCAAAGATAAATAATAAGCGCAACATCAATGAAGTACGCTATACGGAATTTGTGTTTAAAAATACATATAAACACAAAGATATCGTCAACATTAATATTGCTCGTTCAAACTTGTTTGACAATGAGTTATAATATCTTTTATGACGCAGATATCTCGAGATGATGTGCTTCATTTGGCACAGCTTTCTAACTTAGAGTTAAATGATAATGAAATTGATGGGTTAAAGACTGACCTGGGTAATATTCTTGGCTATGTCGCACAGCTTGGTGAATTGGATACCGATGGTGTTGAGCCGACATATCAGGTTACGGATTTGGAAAACGTATGGCGGAATGACGAAATAATCGATTATGGGATAAATCGTGAGAATTTATTGAACTTAGCCCCCGACTCGGTTAATAACCAAGTCAAGGTTCCAAAGGTTTTATAGTATGCTATCTATTTCCGAAGTAAAAAAACGAATAGTTGAGACATCTGCAAAACAGGTTGTTAAAGATTCGATTGAATTTGCCAAGAATAAATCAGAATACCATGCACTACTTGCTATTACCGAAGATCGAGCGATGAAATTGGCGGAAGATGTGGATAATGGCAAGATTTCAGGTAAATTAGCTGGCGTTCCTTTCATTGTCAAAGATAATTTTCTCGCTTTCGGAGCTCCGACGACCGCGGCCAGTAAGATACTCGAAAATTTTTACTCACCTCTTCAGGCGACGGCCATTAATAAACTTGAAGCCGAAGGTGCTATTTGTATCGGTAAAGCTAATCTTGATGCTTTTGCACATGGCGGCAGCACTGAGAATAGCGCTTTCGGTCCGACAAAAAACGCAGTTGATACGTCAAGGGTAGCAGGGGGAAGTAGCGGCGGTTCTGCTGTGTCGGTCGCGCTCGGTATCGTTCCCTTCGCACTAGGCAGTGATACCGGCGGTTCAATACGTCAGCCGGCGAGTTTTAATGGTGTGGTTGGTATTAAACCTACTTATGGTACAGTCAGTCGATATGGTGTCGTAGCGATGGCTAGCAGCACTGATGTCATAGGTTTATTTGCTAACGATATTGCTGATACGGAATTAATAATGTCTATTATATCCGGTAAAGACGTACACGATATGACTACGTTACCGGACTTTTTTAAAGTACAGCCCGATATTGAATCAAAACTAAATATAGGTTTAATAAAAGAGTTTATGGCCGAAGGCGTAGACCCTGATGTTAAAAGAAGTGTCACCAATTACGTCGAGAAATTACGAGCGAATGGTCACTTGGTGGAAGAAGTCAGTTTACCGATGGTTAAATATACTTTAGCAATCTATTACATAGTTGTTCCGGCAGAAATTAGCAGTAATCTAGCTCGGTATGATGGCGTCAGGTATGGTCATCGCTCCGAAAGTGCGAAGAACCTGACAGATTTATACACAAAGAGCCGTGGAGAAGGGTTCGTAGCAGAAAATAAGCGACGTATTATGATTGGAAGTTACGTGCTTTCTAGTGGATTTTTTGACGCATATTATTTGAAGGCGCAAAAGGCTAGAACGCTGCTAATCGATCAGTTTAATAATCTTTTTTCGAAATACGATGCGTTAATTGGTCCGGTTTCGCCTTCGCCAGCCTTTAAATTAGGTGAAAATACGACGGATCCGATCAAAATGTATTTGGAAGATGTAATGACGGTTCCGGCTTCACTTGCGGGGTTGCCTGCTATTAGTGTTCCGGCCGGAAAATCCGAATCCGGGTTGCCAATAGGGGTCCAATTAATTGGACCTAGAAAAAGCGATGCGACTCTGCTGGCAATAGCCAAATCAATGGAGGGCAAATAATGGACCAGACTTTGATATTTTTCTTGTCGGCAATAATAATTGTCGGGGCGTTGATTTTTGGAATAATTTGCCGGACAAAAGGGATGAAGAAATCACTGGACGTGGAATTTTATCGCGTCAGGTATATGTCGATAGAAAATAAATTAAAAAAATATGAGCCTTCGACCTACCACATTTCGATAATTGAGGCTGATAAATTACTAGACCATGCGCTCAAAGAAAGTGGCTATCGTGGGCAAACTATGTCAGAAAGAATGAAGAACGCTAATTCTATTTTTTCAGATCGTAACGCCGTATGGCGAGCTCATAAATTGCGTAATCAAATAGTTCACGAGCCTGATGCCAAAGCCACGTTCGAGGAAACAAGGAATGCTATTAACGGTTTCAAAAAAGCGTTAAAGGACTTGGGGGCGATATGATAAACGACGAAATACTTGCAAAATATGATTTGACTGTAGGTATCGAATGCCATGTGCAGTTGGCGACTGACACGAAGCTATTTAGTGGTGCCAATAATGACGCTCGCGACAAACGGCCGAACACTGTAGTTAGCCCTATAGACTATGCCTTACCGGGGATGCTACCGGTTTTGAATCGAAAGGCGGTAGATTTGGCGATTAAGGCGGGCAAGGCCCTGAATAGTAAAATTGCCAACATCAGCCGATTCGATCGCAAACATTATTTTTATCCGGATTTGCCAAAAGGCTATCAAATTTCCCAGATGTACCAACCCATTATCGGAGCAGGCATCGTGTATGTGCCGATGGAAGACGGTAGTACTGTTGACGTGCGAATCAATCATGCTCATATGGAAGAAGACGCCGGTAAATTGACACACCACGGAGACTATAGCCTGATTGATCTTAATCGAGCTGGTACACCGCTGATAGAAATTGTTTCTGAACCGGATATCCATTCTTCGGTAGTAGCAAAAGCATATGTTACGGAACTATATCATCTAATGACCCATAGTGGCGTGACAAACGGCGATCTTTACCATGGGAATATGCGCTTTGACGTTAACGTGTCGATTTCACCCAAGTGTTCGAATACTTTAGGGACGCGAGCTGAAATCAAAAATTTGAATTCGTTTCGTAGTGTCGAAAGGGCGGTTGATTTCGAATTCCGCCGCCAGGCCGAATTACTGGAAAAAGGCGAGAAAATCAAACAGGAGACTCGCGGATGGGACGAAGCCAAGCAAAAAACTACCAGCCAAAGAAGTAAAGAAGAGGCTCAGGATTATCGATATATGCCTGACGCCGATATTCCGCCGATAGTTCTTTCTGACGAGGAGATAGCTAAAATTCAAGCTGATATGCCGAAATTGCCGAGCGAATGGCGGGATATATTGCA
>CAYQOL010000006.1:11365-16046 GCA_964419165.1 uncultured Saccharimonas sp. (SeqCode) | reverse complement strand
CTAAAATTCAAGCTGATATGCCGAAATTGCCGAGCGAATGGCGGGATATATTGCAAAGATTAGGACTGAATTTCGCTCAAATCGAAACTTTGCTATATGCTGAAAATGATTTCCGCGGTAAGGTATCCATCCTGGATTTAATTGAAAATGTCATAGATGACAATGAAAAGGCTAAATTTATTGCTAATTGGGATGTGAACATTTTAGTCCCGCTTTTGCGCGAAGAGTTATTCAAATTCAAAGATATAGATTATTCCAAACTTGAATTAGAAATTTATGAATTAGTTAGCAATAATAAACTTAGCTCGACTAACGCCAAGCAAGTGTTTCGAGAGCTCGTTTTAGCCGATGAGCTACCGAATGTCGAAGATTACGCTGCAAGCAAGGGTTATTTGCAAGTAAGTGACGATAATTATATTTCAAACATCGTTGACGAGGTACTTAATGAACCAATGTCCCAAAAAGCCGTGGATGATTTTAAAAACGGCAACGAAAAGGTTATTGGGTTTCTTGTCGGTCAAGTAATGAAAAAATCAAGCGGGAAAGCCAATCCGGCTTTGGTACAAAAAATATTAAGAGAAAGGATAAAAAATAAATGAAACAACCAACGAAAGCGATTATTTGTGCTGCAGGTCTAGGTACGAGGTTTTTACCACAGACCAAGGCGATGCCGAAAGAAATGTTGCCGATTATTGACAAACCGGTTATTCAACTGGTTGTAGAGGAAGCGGTAGCGGCTGGCGTGACCGAAATAATTATAGTTACCGGATATACGAAACGTTCGATAGAGGATCATTTTGACAGAAGCGATGAACTAGAGTCGGAGCTTCGTGAAAAAGGCAAAGGCAACCTTGCTGATAGAATCAAAGAAATCGCGGAACTAGCCAATTTCGTTTACGTCAGACAAAAAGGATATCCAAAGGGCAATGCTCGTCCGGTTTTGAACGCTCAACATTTGATTGACGATGATGAACCATTCTTCGTATTTTCTGCCGATGATTTTTTTAGCGGTGAAATACCACGTGCTGTCCAGATGAAAGAAGCTTACAATAAAACCGGTAAATCAGTAATATGCCTACAAGAAATACCACCGTCCGACGCTGATAAATACGGAATGGCGGCAATCGGTAATGATTTGAAAGACGGTACGTTCGAAGTCAAAGAGCTTCTTGAAAAACCCGGAGAGGCTAACCGTCCAAGTAATTATGCTTCGCTGATGGGTTACCTATTGACACCTGATATATTCCCAATTCTTGCTGAAGAAAAAGTTGATAAAAAGGGTGAAATTACTATGTCCGAGAATATCAACGTATTAGCAAGACAGGATAAGGTGTGCGGTCAGGTTATTAAGGGTGTGTATCACGACACAGGTGATCCGGTTAAATACATCCAGACCGTCGTAGATATGGCGCTTGAAAGTCCAGAATATGGCAAAACTTTTGCTGAATTTCTTAAGAATCGTATATGCTAAGAGGTAATCGGTTGCCGATCGACCGGTATGATGTTAATATAAAGATAGATCGTTAAAGAAAGGGTATTATGAACACAGCAGCCGAAATCCTTGTTATCATCCTGTCGGTGTTTCTGGCTTTCTTTTTAGCTCTTGGTATAGTATTGGCAATATATCTTATTAAGTTGACGCGGGAAATACGAGAAGTCACTAAGTCGGCGGAACGTACCGTCGGTAATATTGAATCGATTGTAGGCAGAATAAATTCAGTAACGACACCTGTGATATTCGCCAAGATGGTTACGAAGTTTTTTAATAAAGCAAAGAAAAGAAAGGGAAAAGAAGATGTCGAAGAGTAAATTTGCCTTAGGTGCCTTATTGGGCGCAGCTGCAGGGTTAGTCACTGGTTTATTAACAGCGCCAAAAAGTGGCAAAGAGACAAGAGCCGATATTAAAAAGAAAGCGGTTGAGGTCAAGTCGGACGTAGAAAAAAAGGCGGAAAAAGCCGCGTCAGACGCTGTTGATATGGCAAAAGACGTGAAAAACAAAGCTTCGAACCTAGCTGATGACGCTAAAACTGGCGCAGCAGATTTTAAAGAACGGGCCGAACGTGCGGTCGAAGGCGCAAAAAAAGGTTTTTACGGCAAAAAATAATTTGTAATCGACAAAATTAACACATTGCTTATGCTTACGAGCGCAATGTGTTATTTTATATATAGGTAATATATTTATAATGAGCAAATTAAGTAAAAACGTTACGAAAACCGTCAAGGTCAATACCGAGAACGGGTCGAGAAAACAAATAATCGAAGAATTGTTCTACGACTTTAATCGTAGTCGCGTACAGATATATAAGATAAATTTTGTCAGAGGCGTTTGCTTTGGTTTTGGAACAGTGCTAGGTGGTACCGTTGTCGTTGCATTTATAATTTGGTTATTAGTACAATTGGCCGGATGGTTTCCATCAATCGGTCAGTATATTTATCAAATTATACAGGCTATGCAAAAATAAGCGATTAACTGTGCTATCTCATATAAAATAACGGCCAAAGATTAGGTATAATAGTTTATATGGGTAGAGAGACTAATAAAGATGCCGCCAGAAAAATCCGGCTAAAATCGTCGGATTTTGTTCATTTGCATAATCATACCCACCATAGTCTTCTTGATGGTTTAACTAAAATACCCGACCTTGTTAATTATGTTAAAGAGATGGGTATGGAAGCTGTAGCTGTTACCGACCATGGAACGATGTCCGGTGCTATCGAGTTTTATAAAGCGGCTAAGGAAACCGGTATAAAACCTATTATAGGTATAGAGGCTTACGTTGCGGCCCGTTCGCGTCATGATCGTGATCCCGCCAAAGACAAGGCTAGGTATCACTTGACGATTCTGGCAATGAATAACCAGGGTTATCAGAACCTTATGCGACTTAGCTCGATGGCTAATTTGGAAGGAATATATTATAAACCCAGAATCGATCGTGAAATAATCGAAAAATATAATGAGGGTCTAATTATTCTTTCTGGTTGTGCCAGTAGTGAAGTAAGTGAAAATTTAAGCATTGACAATTATGAAGAGGCAAAGAAAACTGCCTTGTGGTATAAGTCGATTTTCGGAGATCGATATTACTTGGAAATGCAAGACCACGGTCATCCTGATCATCCCAGTAGGTGGCCAAACCAGAATAAAATCAATGATGGTCTAGTGAAGTTATCCAAAGATTTAGACATCCCCTTGGTTGTCAGTAATGACGGACATTATTTGGTTTACGACGATCAGGAAGCTCACGAAATACTACTATGTGTAGGTACGGGCGCATATCTAAGTGACGCGAATCGTATGAGTCTAAAAGATTTTGAGCTATATGTGACTAGCCCTACTGATGTTATCAAACGTTGGGGCGAGGATTTTCCTGAAGCCGTTCTAAATACTAAAATAATTGCGGACAGATGTAATGTTGAGCTTGAACTTGGTGGTATTTTAATCCCACGATTTCCGACGCCGGACGGTGAAAGTGAAAAAGAATTGTTGGACAAACTCGTATTCAGGGGTTTGGCATGGAGATACGGTGACTTAGATCGCGAACAAACGGCGGATATTGGTATAGACGAAGCAAAAAAGCATATACCCGAGGAAGTGCTGGAACGGGCAAATTATGAATTGGGCGTGATCGACGGAATGGGTTTTAACGGCTACTTCTTGATCGTACAAGACTTTATTAACTGGGGTAAGGATAAGGGAATAATTTTTGGACCGGGGAGAGGCAGTGCTGCGGGATCAATTATTTCCTACTCACTAAGAATAACGGAGCTTGACCCTTTGGATTATGATTTGCTTTTCGAGAGATTCTTAAACCCGGATCGCATAAGTATGCCCGATGTCGATATTGATATCCAAGACACCAGAAGAGATGAAGTTATTGAGTATTGCGCCAATAAATACGGTTTAGGCAGAGTCGCTAATATAGTTACGTTCGGTAAAATGGCCGCCAGAGCGGCCGTCAGGGACGTAGCACGTGTTTTGGAAGTTCCGTATGCTGAAGCCGACAGATTATCCAAGATGATACCCGCTCCTAGTCAAGGAAAACATATACCCTTGAGCATCAGTGTCCAAAAAGATGCTGATTTGAAACACGAGTACGAAACGAACCCGACCGCAAAGACTGTGATAGACTACGCTATTCGATTGGAAGGTACTATTCGATCACATGGAGTTCATGCTGCCGGCGTCGTGATTGCACCTGATGAAATAATGAAATTCATTCCGCTTGAAATGGCTCAAAAGGGAGTAATTTCTACTCAATATCCAATGGGACCGGTAGAGGAATTGGGTCTTTTGAAGATGGACTTTTTGGGCTTATCTAATTTGACGATTATCAATAATGCCCTACGTATAATCAAAAAAGTCAATGGTGTAAAAATTCAACTGGACGAATTGCCACTTGATGATAGGGTTACTTTCGAATTGTTACAGCGAGGTGATACTACGGGTGTATTTCAGCTTGAGTCCGCTGGTATGAAGAGATACTTACGTGATTTGAAACCATCGGTTTTTGACGATATTATCGCCATGGTCGCATTGTATCGCCCGGGTCCGATGCAGTTTATTGACAGCTTTATCAAACGCAAACACGGCCGTGAAAAAATTACTTATTTACATCCTAAATTTGAAAACTCACTCAAGGAAACGTATGGAATTTTAGTTTACCAAGAGCAATTTATGCAGATT
>CAYQOL010000006.1:0-11265 GCA_964419165.1 uncultured Saccharimonas sp. (SeqCode) | reverse complement strand
CTCACTCAAGGAAACGTATGGAATTTTAGTTTACCAAGAGCAATTTATGCAGATTTCCAAGGATTTTGCGGGTTTTACCGGTGGTCAGGCTGATACTTTACGTAAAGCCGTCGGTAAAAAGAAGATTGACCTGATGCGCAAGGTCAAGGATGATTTCGTCAAAGGCGCGATCGAATTCAGTGGCGCCGATCCGAAAATCGCTGAAACTTTTTGGTCTCAGTTAGAGGAGTTTGCAAACTACTGTTTCAATAAATCTCACGCAGCGTGCTACGGATTAATCGCTTACTGGACGGCATATTTAAAGGCTCACTATCCGGAAGCATTTATGGCGGCATTAATGACAAGTGATCGTGATGACGTCGATAGGTTGGCTATCGAAATTAACGAGTGTAAACATATGGGAATCAAAGTTTTACCACCCGACGTTAACGAGGGATTTATAGAGTTTGCCGTTGTTCCCGGTAAAAAAGAAATCAGGTTTGGGATGGCTGCCGTCAAGGGTGTTGGTACCGGAGCTGTCGAAGAAATTTTAAAGGCTAGAGAAGACGGTAAGTTTATCAGCATAGAAGATTTTGCCAAGCGTGTTTCGACCGCGAAATTCAATCGCAAAGCTTGGGAGTCATTGATTAAATCCGGTGGGTTTGATAGTTTGGGTGATCGTTCTGATTTGTTGTTCAATTTGGATACTATCCAGGCGTTTGCTAGTAAACTACAAAAAGAAGCTTCCAGTGGGCAAATAGATTTGTTCGGCAGTCTTGGTCAGTCATCTCAAATTATGCCGACGCTATCCATACAACCTGCACCATTAAAACATATTTCTCGCGAGCGTCTGATGTGGGAGAGGGAACTGTTGGGTTTGTATGTAAGCGCTCATCCGCTTGATAATTATGATACGTATTTTGAAGAGCAGACCGTTTCGCTGATGCAAATTACGCCTGAGATGGAAGGTAAGAGAACGACGATAGGCGGACTGATTATGTCAATCCGAACCATAATAACAAAAAACGGCTCCAAAATGGCTTTCGTTAAATTGGAAGACAAAACGGGCGAGGCGGAGATTATCGTTTTTCCGAACTTATACGAGCAAGTTGGTGCTAAATTGGTTCAGGACGCTGTCGTTCGAGCTACTGGCAAAATCAACTCCCGTGATCGTAATGGCAACCAAAGTGCGGAAGCCAAGATGATAGCTGATGAAATTCAATTCGTGACTGATCAGGAACTTTCGGAATATAACTCTACTGGGCGAAAAATGTCGAAACCGAAAGTTAAGATAGAAAAAAGTGAAAAAGAAAAAAAACAAATAAAAAACGTTAATAAGACAGTAGTATTTAATGAAACCAAAAAAATATTCGTTCACATTAAAAACCCGGACGATCATGATACGTTATTTTCTCTCAGACAAGTTTGCAGTGAGCACCCCGGAGAGTCGGATATAGTATTGGTACTTGGTACTGATAAAAAGTCGGCAATTAGATTGCCATTCAGGGTTGATGCAGGTGACGGACTTGTGGGGTTACTTGTAAAAATTCTCGACGAAGACAGCGTAATACTTAAATAGTCAAGGCATAAAGCGCGATGCCGGCAGCCACGCTGACGTTAAACGATTCTTTTTCTCCGAACATCGGTATTTCAATTATGTCGTCGCATTGTTTCAATAAATCCGCTGGAATACCGTGAACCTCCTCGCCTAATATAAGAGCAATATTTTCTGACTTTTCGTATTTATTTAAAGCTATGCTTCGTTCGTTTTGCTCTAAACCGACGATTTTGAAGCCTTGTTTTTTTATCTCTTCAAAATTTGGAGTTTCTTGATATTCGAACGATACCATATTCTCCGCACCTAAAGCTGTCTTGTGAATTTGCGAGCTAAGTTTATCTGCGATGTGCGGTAAGCGTTTGTCATTGGTGATTTTAGGATAAGGGCTATATCCGCTAAGAATAATTTTCGACACGCCAAAACCTTCGCAGGTTCGAAATATAGCTCCGATATTATGTGTTGATCGAATATTATGTGCGAAAATGATTATTTTTGGCATCAAGTACATTGTACCACTATAAAAAACACAAGCGATTTGTTATAGTATATTCCAATGGACGAGGATAAAATTCAGAACGAACATCGCGAACAAGAGGAAAAAGCGGCAGCGCAGCGCGCGGCTGTTTTAGGTGTTCAATATCTGGATATGAGATCGATTGAATATACTTTGCCTCTTGCAAATGAAGTTATCGAAATCCCGGCTATGTATAAGAATAGGATTGTACCGCTGATTGAAGGTGATGAAGCTAATCCTTGCCAGTTCGGTATAACCACGCAAACTCCGCAATCATATATTAATGATTTAGTCCGTGAATATAATCAGATTGGTCGTAATGTCAAACTGTTCCTAATTAGTGACAGTAGTTACAAGACAATGATGAGAAGGTTCGATCCTGTAGTCAAGGTCGTTCATGATGACATAGAAATCGCCAAAGAAGGCGATAGTGAAACTTTTGCTCAGGTGTCAAAGACGCTTGATTCGGTCGGTAGTGACGAAGTTTTTGACTATTTGATTGATCAGGCTGACAAGTTGGGGGCCAGTGACATTCATATCGAGAATCAACGCAACCATATTCGTGTACGAATGCGCGTCGACGGTGTTTTGCATCCGGTGGCCGACCTGAATAGTGACAGATATCGTGTAATTCTTGGAGCTTTGGCATCAAGGGCTAATGTTTCGACTGCCGCCAAAGACGCTCAATCAGGTCATATGCAAAAAGAAATTACTCGCGACGGAAAGACGCATTTGTTGAATATTCGCATTGAAATGGTTCCGACGATGTATGGACAGGATTCTGTTATGCGTCTGTTTAATTTTGACGAATCGATGTTAAATCTGGATTTATTAGGTATCGGTGAAACTGAATTAAGCGAAATAAGAGAGGTTGTAGGACATCCGCGAGGAATGGTGTTGATGGTTGGTCCGACTGGCAGTGGTAAGTCTACGACGTTATATAGCATTATCAACGCTTTGAATGATACTAGGCGCAAAATTATTACCTTGGAGGATCCGATCGAGTACGGCATATCTGGCATTACTCAGATTCCTATTGATACGACAGGAGGAAAAAGTTTTTCCGAAGGTCTGCGCGCCGTTATGCGTCTTGACCCTGATGTTGTGATGATTGGTGAAATTCGTGACTCGGACACTGCCAAGACAGCCATCCAAGCATCAATTACTGGACACTTGGTATTATCCAGTTTTCATGCCAATTCTACCTCTGCTGCGTTCAGTCGTATGATTGATTTAATCGGTATTAACCCAATATTCAGTTCGGCTATTCGACTAATGATAGCTCAACGTTTGGTTCGTAAACTGGATGATGAAACCAAGCAAGAATACGAGCCAGACGCGGCGACCCGACAATGGGTCAAGAATGCTCTAAAGGATTTACCAGCTCATGTCAAAAAACCCGATTTAGATAACTTCAAACTATGGAAACCAGTCGTATCTGAGAACTCACCGTTTGGGTTTAAGGGTCGAATCGTTATTATGGAGCAGATGGTCGTGACTGAAAACATCCAGAAATTTTTGCGTGGAGATATCAAGGATATTAACACCGAAGCTATCGAAAAAGCAGCCCGAGATGGTGGTATGGTTACATTATTGGAAAGCGGAGTGCTGGCGGCTCTTCGCGGCGAAACGACCTTGGATGAAGTTAATTCCGTAATTTAGAATAGAAGAATTGTAAATATTGACATAATATTCATATCTGTTAAGGTATCATATTATGTCTAGCCAAGAAAATCCTAAATCAAATCTCGGTAAATTAACACTTGTTATTGGCGTTGATGGGTCGGGAAAATCGGCTTTTTTGAAATGTATGTCACAACTTGATAATATCGTAACTCTTGAACCTACTGACACCACGGAAGCAAAAGAATTCAAACAAAAATCCCTTAATGAAATAATCGACGAAAATTTCATTAATCAGCACAACGAACTCTTCTTGAGATTAAACAAAGAATTTGACCAAAAAACTTTTGAAAAACGAAATATGGGCATTGACGTTGCCATATCAGGCGGTGTACTAATTACTTTTGTGGCTCATAGTTTAATGCGAAACATAATAAATAAAAAAAGTGAATCAGTCGATGAAACTGTTACGAAATGGGTTGAATCTGACGATTTTATAAAGCCTGACGAATTAGTTTTTTTGTATGCTCCGGACGAAGTAATTATTCAAAGAATAAAAAAACGGCAACTTAAAGGGCGCGAGGAAGAAAAATTTTGGGGGTTCAACTCGCCTTTCTTTCTGGCTCGCTATCAGGAAATCTGGCACACGGTTGTCGATAAACTTGCAAAAGAAGCGATTGCGGATTGTATTACGATTGACACGTCAGTTTACTCAAGGGAAGATACTTTTGATAAATATCTTAAAAATAGAAAAATAAAATCCGATAACCCTTTTAAAAACCCTGACAATGTGTTATAGTCGATAGCTGACTAAGTATATAAACGTAAAAGTGAGTTAATGATGAGTTTCGAATTGATCAAAAAAGTAAATGATTCGCAGAAGAAAGATAAAGTCGCTAAAGTTCGTAGTGGTGATACTGTCCGTGTCCACCAAAAAATCAAGGAAGGTAATAAAGAACGTATCCAGGTTTTCGAAGGTGTTGTTATCCGCACCGACCGCCGTGATTCGCACACAGCCAGAATTACCGTTCATAAAATAGCCAGCGGCGTTGGTGTCGAGAAGAGCTTTTTAGTACATAGCCCGTTGGTTGAAAAAATCGAAGTTGTCAGGCGCTCCAAGGTACGTCGTAACTATCTGTCATTCTTGCGCGAACGTAGTGGTAAAGGCGCACGTCTTAAGGGTCAAGCTTTTGATCGTGATAGTGTGAATGTTACCTATGATGCTGCTGCCGAAGCTGAAGAGGCTCGTTTGAAAGAAGCAGCCAAGGCTGAAGCTGAAGCTAAAGCCGCCGAAAAAGCCGCTGAGGAAGCCGAGCTGGCCGCCAAGCAAGCCGAAGTACAGGCTAGACACGCTTCCGCTGAATAATTGAGTTGACTCGAGTGATTATACCACCTAGTAAGGGTGGTATTTTTGCTTTGTCGAAATGCTGATAAACTAACCATATGGTAAAGGCTGTAATAATAGATGTTGATGATACGCTTTGTATGACCGAAGCGGCCTGCTACTCGCTGGAAAGCGAAGTATTGGAAATAATGGGGTGTCCGCCGATGCCCAGGGATGTGCATTTGTCGACGTGGGGTAGACCGCTGCTTGATGTTATCCCTACACGTTCGCCAGGGATTGATATTGACGAGTTTGTGCGGGTTTATCAGCCATGTTTGGAAAAATATATTGCCGAAGGTAAGCTCGATACAATTCCTGACAGTAATTTCGATTGTTTAGATCGTTTAATTAAGGCAAAAAAAGAAATATTTTTACTGACTTCCAGAACACACAATGAACTGAAACATATGTTAGAACCTGACCACCTACTATATGGAAGGATAAAAGCATTTTATTATAGCAATAACACACAATTTCATAAGCCGGATCCGCGCGTATTTAATGAATTGTTTTCGGAAAATTCGTATAGTCCTGGCGAGTGTGTTTATATTGGTGATTTACCTAGCGATGCTATTGCTGCCAATGGCGCAGGAGTCAAATTTATTGCATGTATGGAAAATGGTTTGAAAACCAAACAGGAATTTAATGCTTGCAAAGTCGATGCATTCGTTGATAAATTTACGGATATCGTTGGTGCAATTAGTAAACTGGAGAATTTCGTTTCGTGATTCTTGGTATTGATGAAGTCGGACGAGGACCGTGGGCAGGGCCTTTGGTGGTTGGTGCCGTGGTTTTAGGTGGTGTTGAAATCGAGGGACTAACTGACAGTAAGAAATTATCCAAGAAACGGCGCGATGTTTTAGACTTGGAAATACGCGAACAGGCTGATGGTTACGGAATTGGTTGGGTTGAGGCGGGTGAAATCGATGAGGTAGGGTTGTCGGTAGCCTTACGTCTTGCGACGAAGCGGGCGGTCGAGCAAATCAATACGACGTATCACGAAATAATAATTGACGGTACAGTTAACTTTTTATCAGCGACTAATAAGGGTAAGTATGTCACGACTATGAAGAAAGCAGACTTACTTGTGCCAAGCGTTTCTGCTGCGTCGATCATTGCCAAGGTAGCGCGCGATAATTATATGGCCGAACAAGACAAAGTGTACCCGGGATACGGTTTTGCTTCTCATGTAGGCTACGGTACGGCGGCACATATCGCCGCAATTGATAAATTAGGCGTGACGCCGTTGCATAGACTATCTTTTTCACCGTTAAAAAAATATTCGACTTATCAAAGTATATCCAAAACTGCCTCGGGTCCTGCCGCTCGGTCCGCCCCTCCTTCGCTCTTCGCCATAAGGCGAATCGACTCAGGGGGTGCTGCCCCGCCTCGCGTCACCCGTGGAATCAGTTTTGGTACCACCAAGCAAATCGGTGATTCGGCTGAAAGTATTGCCTGCGAATATTTAAAAAGGCTAGGGCATAAAATAATTGACCGAAATTGGAAAACAAAACTTTGTGAAATTGACATTATTTCAAAAAAAGATGACACTATATTTTTCATTGAAGTCA
This sequence comes from uncultured Saccharimonas sp. (SeqCode), assembly GCA_964419165.1. GTDB lineage: Bacteria > Patescibacteriota > Saccharimonadia > Saccharimonadales > Saccharimonadaceae > UBA1547. Next base: position 4,636 of record CAYQOL010000006.1, on the reverse strand, counting down.
AATATCGAAATAATATACTTCAAGGTGGGGGTTTGTCGGTCATTACGACTAAAAAATTACGTCAAATGAAATTTGCCGCCGAATATTATGTGTTGTCGAACAAGATAACTGAGGCGAACTTAAGATTGGCGGCAATTTCTTTGACAGGACAGCCGCCTGTCGTTGAAAAATTTCTAGAGATTTTTTAGGGCTCGTTTTACCGATTCGCCGTCACGCTCAATCGTATCGACTCGATTTTTTATTTCATTGATACCCATATTGATTACACGAGTCAACGCAGGCTCGATTTTCAAAGGCAAAAAGAACTCCTCATATTCTTTGAATTGTTTCTTGGATAATAAAGACAGAGCGGCATATCTTGGGAAATCATCATAACTTTTATCGCCCGAAAATTTCATTCTAATCCATTGCCAATTATCGCGTAACCATTGCCAAGTCATCTCACGTCCGTAGCGGTTTTGTAACAGATATACAACCCAACGAGCGGTGTCTTGAGCGCGGATAACTGAAATATCCGTCAAATTGTCGAGAATAAAACGTATTTTTTCAGGATTTCTTGTTGATGTCAGACCGATGCATAAGTCTTGTTTTAGCTCTGCATTATCCGAATCCTTATATATTCCGAACAATGAATCAAATACTGAGTCTTTCGTATCTTCATAACGTACTGCTGCCGAAATTATCGACGGACGAAGGTTGGGGTTTAACTTATTGATATCGGTAGATTTGAAGTTATTGATTGCTATTGATAGCACCTCTTTAGCTTCGGAATAAATCATAAGTCCTATTATTATACTGCGTAGCTTAGTATCATCTTCTGTTTCATCCGATTTCTCAATCCAACCCAAACGCTCATACTGTTTTCTGGCTAAATTGCCTGCCAGTTCGCGTAGTTTCGTTTCGGCTAAATCATCATCCTCAACGAACTTTTTTAATTCGCCAATTGTCATACCTATTATGCACCAAACAGCTTCATTCGTCTCGTTTTGGTAAGCATTGAGTAGTGAGATAATCTCGGCATAAGATATCACTCCGGCATTTGCCAGTATTATTTGTTCATACAATAATTGCAAGCGATCAATCACGGGCAATTCGTCTTTTTGGACTTGTCCGATTAACTTTTTTAATGATTCGCTGTCGTAATGTGTGATGAAATGAGCATCGTTATTGGTGTTGAAACGAAGTGGTTTATCTATGTCGTTGATTTCAAGCGTCAGTGTGCGCTGGTTCATAATCGTTGGCATATCTTTGAAGTTCGAGTTAAGTGGAATCGGCCATAATGAGTCGGATTTTTCTACTAGTCTGCCAACTAATCTTTCTTGTGTTAATTCGATTTTATTGTCATTCTTCTTAACGTGAAGCACTGGGAAACCGGGTTGTTTGATCCAGCTGTTCATAAATCCACCTATATCTTTTCCACTTGCTTTGCCAAGAGATTCCCATAAATTAACAGTCTTGGTGTTTCTATAGGCAAAAGTCTTGAAATAATCTTTCATACCCTCACGAAAAGCATTCTCGCCAATATATCTTACGAGCATTTTTAATAATCTGGCTCCCTTTGCGTAGACGATGGCGCCATCAAATAAGGACATAATTTCATCAGGATGGTTGACGTCTACCTGTACGGGTTGAACACCAGAAAGACTGTCGCGTCTGAGTGCGTGAAGACTCTCGTGTGATGCGAAATCAAACCAAATATTCCAGTCTGGTTCTAGCGCATCAATGGCGGCATATTCGATCATCGTAGCGAAGCTTTCGTTTAACCACAGATCATTCCACCATTCCATAGTTACAAGATTGCCAAACCATTGGTGGCTTGTCTCGTGTGCGATAACGGTCGCGACATATTGTTTTACGGAAATTGATGTCGTCTCGGGATTAACTAGTAGAGCGATTTCACGGTATGTTTGCAAACCCCAGTTTTCCATCGCTCCTGATGAAAAATCGGGCAAAGCTACATAATCACTCTTTGGTAGGGGATATGGCGTGTCAAAGTATTCGTCAAAGAAATCGATAGACCTTGAAGCAATATCCAGAGCAAAGTCCAAACTCTCGGCTGGTTGAGCTAGCGTAGCCCAGACATTAACCTCGACTCCGCTCTTGGTAAGAGCAGTCTTTTTATGAAGCTCACCGATTACCCAAGCAAGCAGATAGGTACTCATCGTCGGTGTCGTTTCAAAAACAGTAATTAATTTGTCATCCATTACGGATTGTTCTTTGATTGGCATATTTCCCAGAACAATAACGTCAAGTTCGGTGTGTAAAGTTAGATTAAAAGTAGCTTTTGCTGCCGGTTCATCTAAGCATGGAAAAACTTCGCGAGCATGGTGGCTTTCAAATTGCGTTGCAAGCAGCTCTTTCTTGATGCCGTTGTGTTCGTAGTAGCAAGGATACATTCCATGCATTGTGTCGCTAATCTTGCCACTGAAGGCAATCTGAACCTGGTGTTGTCCTTTACGTAAATCACTAATCGACAAGACGAGTTCGTCATCTTTCTGATTAGAAATCTTGGCCTCCGTGCCGTTAATTTTCGCAAACTTTATATCAAGATGCTTGCTATGCAAGACTATCGCATTTGAATCAGTTGTTAATGTTCCGTCTATCGTTACGGTTCCTTCGAAAGACCTGTTCAATCTATTGATCGAGATTAATAATTTATAATTGGTCGGCACGAATTGTTCGATAAGTCTATTGACAGTTTGCATATCGTCCATTGTAACATCAAGCATCTGTTGCATAATAGTATTATGGAGTGGAAATATCGAAAAAGGAGATTGTTTTCGTTTCTGGTTTCGTTAACAGCTCTTATTATTGTGATTTTTTTAAATACGCCAACACAAATAAAGATATATACGGACGAGTCTAATGACAAAACGAATACAAGTTCCAAAAAAGCAATTGAAGTCTTGAATAAATTGACTATCAAGGGAAGGGCTCCGAAAACGGGATACTCAAGGGATCAATTTGGTATCGGGTGGCTTGTAAAAAACGGTTGTGATATGAGAAATATTATTCTTAATCGTGACTTGAAAAATGTGATGATTGACATTGATTGCAATGTGACGAGTGGCGTTCTGGAAGATCCTTATACTGGAAAAACAATTTCATTTCTACGAGGTAGTAATACAAGCGACGACGTGCAAATCGATCATATTGTAGCTTTGTCTGATGCTTGGCAAAAAGGGGCTCAACTGCTGAGTAGGGAAAAGAGAATCGAGTTAGCAAATGATCCCCTCGAGCTTATTGCCGTCGATGGTACGACTAATCAGCAAAAAGGTGACGGCGATGCTGCTACTTGGCTACCATCAAACAAGTCTTTTCGTTGCCAATATGTAGCGCGTCAAATAGCAGTCAAATATAAATATGACCTTTGGGTTACCCAAGCAGAATATGATGCGATAAAAAATGTATTGAGCAAATGTCCGGATCAATTATTGCCAAACCCATAATAATGACATATAATGATGTAAGTACATTGCACAACGTCGGCCGGCAGGTCGGCTTTTTTAAATGAAGGAGATGATTATGGAAGAAATCAATATTAAACAACTTATTTTAGCTATCAGGTCGATAGCGGAGGAAAAAAACCTATCGGAAGATACGGTTTTGTCAGTTATTGAACAAGCCATTGCCGCTGCTTGGCGTCGTGATAACGGCGAACGCGAGCAAGAGGTGCGATGCGAATTGAACGTAAATAAAGGGACAGCAAAGGTATTTATTGCTCATGAAGTCGTCGAAGAAGTTGTCTCGCCGGCAATTGAAATAAGTCTTGAAGATGCTAAGAAATTCAAAGAAGACGCTTTCATAGGCGATAAGATAGAAGAGGGATTTGAAGTCACTTCGTTTGGTCGTGTAGCTGCTCAGACCGCTAAGCAGGTAGTTTTACAGCGTCTACGTGAAGCTGAGCGTGAAGTAGTACTGACGGAATATGAAGATAAAATCGGCACTGTTGTCAATGGCACGGTGCAACGAGTCGAACCTCGTGTCGTGCGGGTAGATTTAGGAAAAGCAGTTGGTATTATACCGCAGAGCGAGCAAATTCAGGGTGAGTATTACGGTATCGGAAGTCGAATCAAGGTGTATATAAAGGATATCGAACGAGACAGTCGCGGACCCCAGCTTATACTTAGCCGCGGTAACGAGCAATTCATTGAATATTTATTCCGCCAAGAAGTGCCCGAAATTGAAACTGGTGCGGTTGAAATCAAAGCCATCGCACGCGAGGCTGGACGAAGAACGAAAATCGCTGTCGCTAGTACCGTACCCGGTGTTGATCCGGTTGGGACCTTCGTAGGTGGTCACGGTACTCGCGTTCAGTCAGTTATGAATGAAATCGGAGATCAGGAAAAAATCGATATTATTGCTTATGATAAGGATATTATTCAATTCATCAAAAACGCTCTAAGTCCGGCTGAAGTTGAAAAAGTTGAAATCAACGATAAGTCCAAAAGAGCTACAGTCTATGTTAATGAAGACCAGCAATCAATCGCTATTGGTCGTTCCGGTCAGAATGTTCGTTTAGCGAGTATATTGACGGGATATGAAATTGATATTGAACAAACGACCGTACCAAAGCCGGCTGCGCCGATAAAGCACAAAAATGTTGAAGACAGCCTGTTTGAAGCGTTGAGCGAAT
>CAYQOL010000005.1:27760-39441 GCA_964419165.1 uncultured Saccharimonas sp. (SeqCode) | reverse complement strand
CTTTGGGAGCGTGAGGTCGAAGGTTCGAGTCCTTTCACCCCGACCAAAATAAAATAACTATCCTTGCGATAGTTATTTTATTTTGAATCGTGTGGGCTCAATCTTCGACCCAATGAGGTCGAAGGTGAGGACTGCCACGTCGGCGGTCCGCAAGGCCAGAAGCCGGATGAAGAACGTCACCGACTGAGGCGGGGTCGCGGAAATTTGCTGAGGCAAATTATCCGTGACCGAGTCCTTTCATTTTTTTCTTGCCTTTGTAGTATCATAAAAATATCGGGATGTGGCGCAGTCTGGTAGCGCGCACGGCTGGGGGCCGTGAGGTCGCAGGTTCAAGTCCTGTCATCCCGACCAAATATAGGCTATATAAATTATAGGCCACCACTAATCTTTATGTAATTATATCCGGTTATTAATTTAATTAGTCGGAGGTTTTTTAAAACAACAATTGTAAATCGCCCAAGTCACCACGAATCCAAGAATAACTCCCGAAATTGCATCCGCTATAAAGTGTTGCTTAACGAACAATGTCGAGATAATAATCAAAAAAGCAAACGTGACTGCAGCCCAAGACCATCTGCTTTTTTGCAAAACAAAATATGTCGCAACGACAGTTGAAAAAGCCGAATGCAAACTAGGAAAACAATTATACGACCCGTCATGATCATAAATGAATTGCATAATCCTTGAAAAAATATCGTTTGATACTATTGGATCGCGCGGTACGTGAGTTTGAAAAATTAGATACACAGTATAAGCAATCATATTAACGACAATTAATGAATATAATAATTGACGAAAATCATGTTTTTTATACCAAGCAAAAAATATCGTGAGAGCTACCCATGGCAAGAATGCCAAATAAACCACCGAAAAAGCCGGTATCCTAGGAATCCAATCATCGATTACAGATCTCAACACGTAAACCGTTCCATGCGGTTCGTTAATCAACGAGTACAAAGAAATAACAGTTATCAATACAAATAGCATCAACAAATCGGCAAGAAATTTCCTATTTATTTTTGCGCACATATCTATATTTGATAATACCACTCATCACCATTTGAGTCAGTTGGTAAAATATAAATCAACAGTGGTATAGTAGTTGATAGGTTCGAGGTATCAGTTTCCTGTCATTCGACAAAACCATATCGAATGATATGGCAGTTGGCTGCCTTTGTCACATAAGGGCAGCTTGGCTCGGACATATGGGGTATTAGCTCAGTTGGTAGAGCGCAGCATTCGCATTGCTGAGGCCGGCGGTTCGACTCCGCCATACTCCACCAAAATTTCGTGTGATAAAATTTAACTATGAATAAATCAATCAAAAAAATAACTTTCAGGAACGTAACGATTGCAGTGATATACATTTTTTTGGTATCACAAATAATGATTAACGGCGACAAATGGTTCGATACGGAGAATCAAATGATTGGGTCTTTCGTGGTACTAATGTTGTTTTCGTTGTCGGCCGCAGTCGTTGGCGGACTAATTTTTGGTGAATCGGTATTTTTGTTTTTCGATAACAAAAAGAAAGAAAGTATCAAGGCGGCAATTTACAGTATCAGCTGGCTAGCCACCTACACGGCATTTGGAATATTTATTCTTGCTCTGTGCAAATAACACACTTGGAGTATATTTAGATTATGGGGTATTAGCTCAGTTGGCTAGAGTGCGGCATTCACATTGCCGAGGTCGGCGGTTCGAGACCGTCATACCCCACCAACTTACTGTTTATTAAATACCCAAATACTGAAACTCCTCAAACAGTCAACTTCTTGATATTAAAAATGATTAGTAAAGTGAATTATACTGGAAACCAAACAGAACACGGTGGTATAGTTTGCTTATACTAAATCATAAGGAGAAGCAAATGACCAAATTCGTTCAATTCCGTGATTCCCAATTGGATATTTCCGGTGAGGTTGCCGGATTTTACCCAAGGGAATTTTATCCTTTTTGTAATTTTTCCAGCTTTCAAGTCAAGTGGCATGGAGTAACGTGGCCCACCTCGGAACACGCCTATCAAGCCTCCCGTTTTAAGGATACCGCCACGGATTTATATGAAAAAATCAAAATCGCCAGCTCCGCCCATCAAGCTTTCGAAATCGCCATGGCCAACAAATACCGCCAACAAAAAAACTGGGATGATATCAAAGAATCAGTAATGATGGATATTTGCAGACACAAGCTATCCCAGCATGAATATATAAAAAAGAAATTACTGCAAACTGCCGACGCGCCAATCGTTGAAGATTCGCCGACAGACAGTTACTGGGGCTGGGGATCGGACAGGCTGGGTCTTAATAACCTTGGCAAGATATGGATGAAATTGCGCGACGAACTAAAGAAAGGGTTAGTTTTATGAGTTACGAACCCGATGCCCACCAAGCTCAAATGAAAATATTACGACATCTATTAATGACAAAAGATGCAAGTTTTGCCGAACTCCAAAAAGAAACTGATATGACTAGTGATCATTTTACTTTCCACATCAAAAAACTAGTAAAATCCGGGTTTATCATTAAAGAAAAAGATAGGTACTCGCTTACGATAGCCGGAAAAGAATATTCTAATCGTATGGATACTGACGAGAACGTAATAGAACGTCAGCCAAAAATATCGGTCGTCTTGATAATCGAGAACCACAAAGGTCAAGTGCTTGAACAACAGCGCCTAAAACATCCTTATTATGGATACTGGGGACATCCGACTGGAAAAGTCCGCTGGGGAGAAACACTGGCCGAATCAGCTGCGCGCGAGCTTATGGAAGAAACCGGACTGAGTGCCGATATGAGGGTAGCTGGGCTGTTCCATAAAATGGATTACGACGAATCTACCGATATTTTGTTGGAAGATAAGTACTTTTGTGTCATCCATGCCACGAATCCGAAAGGTAATCTAATAGTAGATAACGAGGGCCATCGTAATGAGTGGCTAAGCGTCGAAGATGTATTGAAAAAGGATAAAAAATTCGAATCAATCGATGAAACCGTTGAATTGGTCCGAAAGCAAGATTTCTTTTTCGTTGAAAGAAAATACAAATATCCCAACAAAGATTATTAACAAATCCGGCTTAACCGATAAATAATCTTGTAACCAATATTCAAGAAAATTATTTTGCGTATTCGATAGCGCGGGTTTCACGAATGACGTTCACCTTGATAGTACCGGGGTATTGCATTGTGCTTTCGATCTTGACGGCGATATCGCGCGCTAACTTAATAGCACTTAGGTCATCAATCACTTTAGGACTGACAATGACACGAACTTCACGTCCGGCACTGATAGCATAGGCCTTGTCGATACCATTGAACCCGTTGGCAATATTTTCCAAATCGCGCATTCTTTCGACGAAGTTTTCGGCACTGATATTACGAGCACCGGGACGAGCCGTAGATAACGCGTCGCAAATACGTACGATCAAAGCTTCCGGAGTGGTAGCATCAATGTCATCATGGTGAGCTTCGATAGCGTGAGCAATCTCTTCGGATATGCCATATTTACGCGCAAGTTCACCTGCTATGTGATGATGTTTGCCTTCCATCTTGTGAGTTACAGCCTTGCCGGTGTCATGAAGTAACGTTGCGATTTTTGCAACGCGAACGTCGGCGCCGATTTCTTCTGCTATCAATCCGGCAATGTGTGCCATTTCGACGCTATGCATCAATACGTTCTGTCCGTAACTAGTACGAAACTTCAATTCACCCAGTAACCTTAGCATTTCCCTAGGGATACCGACGACACCGACTTCTCTGGCTGCATCCTCACCCGCACGATTGATTTCCTTATTGATTTCATTTTCAGCCTTGGCAACAACCTCTTCTATGCGCCCAGGATGGATGCGACCGTCTTTCATCAACAGCTCTAAACTCATCCTGGCGACCTGACGGCGAACCGGATCGAATGAACTGAGTATTATCATACCCGGGGTATCATCAACCAAAATATCGACACCGGTGACACGTTGCAAAGCTTGAATATTGCGCCCTTCTTTTCCGATAATCCGACCTTTGATTTCTTCATCAGGCAACTTAATTGCCGTTACCGTACGCTCGGCGGTAACCTCCGAGGACATACGCTCCATAGCCGTTACTAGAATTGTCTGAGCTTGTTCTTCGGCATCTTCTTTGGCATCATTCTGGAGCTTAGATACAAGCCCAACCAAATCCTGTTTGACGTCTCGCTCGGTCATCTGCATCAGTTTCTCAGCGGCTTCGGTCTTGGTTAGTTTCGCAATCTTTTCCAATTTATCCTGTTGTTTAGTACGAATGTCACGAATTTCATCCTTTAGACCCTCGACATCGCGCTCTTTGACGCGCAAGTTTTCAGCTCTTTTGTCTAGCTCGTCAATCTTGCGATCAATTGAGACCTCGCGTTCCGCCAGCCTATCTTCAGTTTTCTTTAACTCTTTGCGACGCTCGCTTTCCATTTTAATCGCCTCATCTTTTGCCTTCAACACGATGTCACTCGCTTTAGTTTTTGCGGCGGCGATTTCTTTTTCTATTTTTGTTTTACCGGAAATCTGACGGCGTTTTTCATAGACGAAAGTTCCGCCAACTCCAAAAGCAGCCCCAATTACACCGGGAATAATTAGTTCTATCATCGTTAATCCTTCCTCGCCAAGGCACTCTGTTTATTTGTAACTCGAAGTCATAACCGTAAGTATCAATATTCAGTTTGCCTTAAGGCAGCGGTTTCAAAAATATTCCAAAAGTCCGAAAATGGACTAAATATATAGTAACCTTTTTTATGTTTCAAGCGCAAGATAAATTATGTAATAGACCAATATAAAATTACTTTTTCGGCAACGTTATCTTGGCTTCGCTGCCGTAATAAGGTAATACTACTTTTTCATTGACTGAAGAATTGAGCTTATCGAGAACTCTATCTTGCCAATCTTTGCCGCGTCCGCCAACTATTGGGACACTTAGCGTATCGGCTATCGTGTTCAGAACAGTCATACCTATTCTTAACCCAGTAAAACTACCCGGTCCTTCGAAAACACCTATAGCAGAGATATCATACCAAGTTTTATCGTTATTATTGAGGCTAGAGTCAATAAATTTTAATAAGCCTTTTGCTAGAGTTCTATCGGCTTGCCATTCGATGTCCCGGCGCCAATTCTCATCAATCAGAGTCAGTCTGCAAACGGGCGTACTGCTATCTAACAGTAAAAACATCTTTCATCCTCCCTATTAATTCGGAGCTTATTCCACCGCCCGATGAAAAAAATAATTTTCTTGAGTCATCGGCAAGTACATTTATTCTGATAGATAATCTGTCATCCGGTAGTACGTCTTTGACCGCCTCAGACCACTCTATGACTGTGACCGTTTTATCGTCGCCTATTACTTCCTTTATATCCTCATTCATCACGCCAGCGTCTTTTAGGCGATAAAAATCGTAATGTAAGAGTATGATGCCGTCCCGACCGGAATATTGTCTACTAATAGTAAAACTTGGACTCTGAATGATTTCTTTGATACCCAAGCCAATAGCAATCCCTTTCGTAAGGGTCGTTTTTCCAGAACCAACATCACCGACAAGTTCAATAGCTTCACCGCCCGACAAATAAGATCCTAGAGTTTTACCCAGATTTATCATATTATTTTCATCTTTCACCTCGATAGTCATACCTTTGACATTATAACACCTAGTGTTTTTTCATATTGTCATTTACAATGGAGCACAAGCAGTATGCGTATTTCTGACGTTACCATGGAAAAGTTGCTCATACGCAGTGGTGTGGCTACTGCAGAGCAAGTTGACGCTTTAAAAGAAGAAGCGTCCCGTTTAAAGCACTCTCTTCAGGATTTGGCGACACAAAATGACATTATCGATGAAAAGACTCTAACTAAAGCCTTTTCCGAATACGCCCAAATACCATATATCGAACTCAACCCCAGCAATATTCCGTCGGACGTACTAAATAAGATACCTGAACGCATAGCCAGACAATATAACGCTATTCTTTTCAAAGTTGACGAAGACGGAACTTGCCATATGGCCATGGATGATCCCGATGACGTCCAAGCCATTGACTTTTTGGAAAAAGAATTCGGCACAAATACGAAAATATATATAACCCCGCACTCCAACATCATAGAAGCGTTGGAGGCGTACCGTAGCGATGTTGACCAAGAACTTAACGAAGTCATCGATATTCAAAGAGCTGACGAAATTGAGGTTAGCGAGAATGTTTCCGAACAAGAGGTATCCGAAGACTCGCCAATCGCTCAAACTGTAAATCTGTTACTTGAGTACGCAATCCGTCAGCATGCAAGCGATATTCATATAGAGCCTCGAGAGGGTTTCGTGGAAGTCCGTTATCGTATTGACGGTGTACTAAAAGAAGTGAACCGACTGCCTCGTAACGTATTAAACGCTTTGGTTAGCCGCATAAAAATTCTTAGTAACCTAAAGATTGACGAACGCCGCGTTCCGCAGGATGGCCGCTTTAAAATAAAGGTTGGCAGCAAGCAATACGCCCTTCGTGTCAGTACGATACCCGTAAGTGATGGCGAAAAAACAGTCTTGCGTATTCTTGACGAATCCAACCAGGCCTTGGCATTAGAAGAACTTGGTCTGTGGGGAAAATCACGGGAAACCTTCAGATCATCACTAATAGAAGCGAATGGGATGATACTGATTACCGGTCCTACCGGCAGTGGTAAGTCTACCAGTTTATTCAGTGCACTCACGATACTTAATACGACGGCCGTAAATATATCGACCATCGAGGATCCTGTCGAGTATAAAATTCCAGGCGTGAATCAGACCCAGACAAACCCCCAAGCCGGAATGACGTTCGCAAACGGCCTCAGGGCTCTGCTTCGCCAAGATCCGAATATTATAATGATCGGTGAGATTCGCGACAGTGAAACGGCTGACCTTGCGGTTCAGGCGGCATTGACGGGCCATTTAGTATTCAGCACCCTACATACAAACGATGCGGCCACTTGTCTACCACGTTTATTGGATATGAAGATTGAACCTTTTCTTATTGCCAGTATCGTACGTGTCGTAGTCGGTCAAAGGCTTGTGCGTAAGTTAAATCATGAAACCAGAATCAGCTACGTCCCCAGCGAGAAAGAAAAACAGACCATTATCAAGATGTTTAATTTGGGACCCGGTCAAGACTTCAGTTATATACATGAACTTGAGAAACAAGCTGCCGCCGAGGGTGTCGGCGGGGATACGCCGCTAAGTACAGATGAGAACGGCATCAAAACGATGTGGAAAAACAACCCTGAAGACAACAATAGTGGTTCACTCAACGGCTATAAAGGTCGTATTGGTATTTTCGAGGCATTAAACAATAGCGTCCCTATGCAAAATCTTATAATGGCCAACGCCAACAGCACTCAGTTAAAGACTCTGGCAATCAGCGAGGGTATGATAACGATGCAAGTCGATGGTTTAATTAAAGCTTTACGTGGAGAAACCACCGTCGAAGAAGTAATGAGAGTAACAAAGGAATAAAAAGATGCCAACTTTTTCATACATAGCAGTAAATAATCAAAACAATCCGGTCAATGGTTCCATTGAACAACCCGATAGAACTAGTGCGATTGACGCATTAGTCAAACAGGGCTTACGACCCGTCAGTATCAAAGAAGCTAAAACTAATGCAGTAAAAAATACCAAAAGATCGACTGGTACGGCATCAAAAAACCAAAGGGTTAAAAATGATCAGCTGGTTATATTCACAAGGCAACTTGCGGCTATGGTCGGTGCGGGAGTACCTCTTCTTCGTGCATTGACGTCTTTATGTGAACACATAACCGAAAGTCCCGTATTGCAACAAATACTTACCGGTGTAATCAGTGACGTTGAAGCAGGCTCCACTCTTGGTGACGCATTAGCAAAATATCCAGCAACATTCAGCGACGTTTATGTTAATATGGTGCGCGCCGGTGAGGCCGCCGGAATACTTGAGGAAATCTTGAACAGGCTTGCTCTCCAGCAGGAGAAAAGTTCCGCTATGCGTAAAAAAATAAAGAGTTCTATGAATTACCCAATCGTACTGATTACTATCACCGGTCTGGCATTTTTCGGCCTGATGTTCTTTATTATCCCACAGATCGAAAAAGTCATCACGGAACTGGGCGGTCCAGAAGCAAAGTTGCCAGCACTTACAGTATTTATGCTTGATTTAAGTCATTTTATAGGCAATTATTGGTATCTGATTATCGGCGGTAGCGTCGCCTTGGTATTCTTTTTCTTGAAGTTCATCAAGACGACCAAAGGCAGATACTGGTTTCATGGAGTACTATTAAAAACACCTGTAATCAAAAAACTAATAATGAAAATCGCAGTCGCTAATTTTGCCCGAACATTTTCCGCTCTTACTCAAGCTGGTGTCGCCGTAATCGAAGCTCTCCACGTTACTGCAAGAGCTGTCGGCAACGCTCGTTTCGAAGAAGCTCTATTGCAAGCAGCTGAAGAGGTAAAGAACGGCAAATCCCTGTCGTCGGTCATCGAAAAGAAATTGATATTCCCTCCAATCGTGCCTCAAATGTTGCTAGTAGGTGAAGAAACCGGTCAAACGGATAGAATCCTTATCAAGGTTGCAGATTTTTACGAAGAAGAAGTCGATTTGTCTATTGCGGGGTTAGGCTCTATCATCGAACCGATTATGATCCTTGTAATGGGTGGAATGGTGGGATTGATTGCCGCCAGTGTTATGCTGCCGATCGCAAACTTGGCAGAAAATATCAAAGCCTAATAGATGACACTTGAAAGTGCTCGTGATATAATAATCATCAGCATTCACTTGTGGGCATCATGTCAAAATTAATATTCAAAGATAAACCGGTTGTAGGCCTTGATATCAGTAGTACTGGTATTAAGGTTATGTCCATTAATCAAAGGGAGTCGGTAGTGACTGGTTATGGCTCACTTGATCTGGAACCAATCAAAATCAAGGAAGCATTAGAAAACTCAAGCTCTTATTTATCAGACAACATCAAGACGCTAATAAAAGAAAGGGTAATAGGTAATTTACCCAGTAATCATATAGCTATTAGCATACCGACTGCTCGCACGTACTCTAGAACGTTTTCACTCCCATCAAACGTGTCGAACTCTTTAAAGGACGCTGTTGACCTAGAAGTAGACCAGTATATACCATTATCCAGAGCTTCACTTTACGTTGATTTCAAGGTTATCGAAAAGACCAAAACTAGTATCAACATACTGATGAGCGCCGTACCAAAAACATTGATTGATAATTGTATATCAGCAGCCGAAGGCGCCGGGCTAAACGTTTGCCTCATCGAACCAAGTATGAACTCAGTTGCTCGCTTACTTACTAAAACCGAAGATGGTCATCTACCGAGCGTAGTTGTTGATATCGGTCCTGCCAGTACAGATATCGCCGTATTAGACGGCGGAATCGTCCGCGTAACGGGAGGGACCGCTATCGGAGGTAATACTTTCACTATCGATATTGCTAGAAAATTAGGCGTCGAACTCGAAAATGCCCATCAACTGAAAGTTTTAAACGGTCTTAATGCGGGTCCAAAACAAGATAAGATCAAGAGTTCGGTCGAACCAAGTCTAAAGAGAATCTCCACAGAAATCCGAAAAGTTATGCGTTACTATAACGAAAGAATGAGTAGTGAAGTAAAGATAGAGCAATTATTAATAGTCGGCAGTGGCAGCAATATGCCTGGAATCGGCGAATATTTCACCAATGAACTCATTTTGCCATCCCGAGTAGCAAGCCCTTGGCAAAAATTGGATTTTGGCAAATTACCTGAACCAGTCAGACAATTCCGTCCAAGATATATCACCGTCGCCGGTCTTGCCAGTATTAACCCTGGAGATATTTGGAAATGATAAATTTGATGCCCGAAGAGCTAAAGAATCAGATGAAGGCCGCAAGGTTAAATGCGATATTGGTTAATTTTTTAGTCATAATGCTTTTCGCGATTATTTTTCTAGTATTCACCTGCATTTCAACGTATCTAATCCTTAATAATATAGAACAAAAAGCCAAGGGTGGCAGCGTGATAACACCTTATACGCTTGCTAAGTCAAAGGTGGACGATATCAAAACGCAAATATCAGGTGCTGAGTATATGTTCAGCAACTACGTTCCGTATAGTAGCGTTCTAACAAAAATAGGCAGTGTTCTGCCAAGCGGTGTAATTATCGACTCCATTTCACTCAATAACGACGCCTTTAATTCGAAAATTAATCTCAAATTGAACGCAAAATCTAGCGACATCACGCAACAGTTAACAGACAGGTTCACTGGTCCGATATTTTCGGAACCTAATTTAATTAATACCAATCCCGATTCTCAAAATGCATTCGGTTACCCCGTAGAGGTAAATATATCCGTCAGAATCAATAAGGCCCAACTTTATGAATGAAAAGGGCATTTCGGCAACTTCACTTCGAATCATATTAGCGCTAACTTTTTTTCTGGTAGTTTTTTTAACTGCTGGCGGTTTTTATATAGGCTATAACTGGCTAGATCAATACGCCGTCGAAGTGTACAAGACAGCCCCGAGAACATTTACCAGCAAAGAGGAAGACCAGTCGATAAAAAAACTTCAGAGTGAAGCTAATCAATACAAACTAGTCTCTGATAAAATCTCGGATATGATCATACCCGAGGATAATTACAAAAACCAAATAATGAATGACCTGAATAAATACGCTTCGATGAGCGGTATATCCGCACCAACCTACGATTTCAGTAAATCTGACGCGTTATCGACGAACGGACTACCATCAATCTCAAGACCAGATTCCAAGATAATCATTATTTCATTAAATAACCCCGTTTCTTATTCAAATTTTATTAGGTTCTTGAAATATATTGAAACCAACCTACCTGCAATACAAATTACTGGGTTAAATATTACAAAGAGTAACGCTTCATACGATATGATAACGGTCGAGCCCATCACCGTAAGGGTATATATACACAAGTAACTATGAAAGAAATCCCCACGCATAAGAAAATCGTATACAAGACAAACCCCGTCGGAGGTACACTCAGGAGATTTATTACGACATTATTTATAATTGTCGTGACTTTGTTTCTGATAGCATCCGTCTTTGCTATGATTAACATCATCGCTCAGCAATCGTCCGATTCATATTATGACAGTTCAATGGAAAACGAGATTGATATCAATCCGGAAATCCAGTCTATGATAGATAAATTATCGTCCAGCGATAAAAATTCCAACGGTCAAGATTTACCTTCCGGCGAGAGAATAAACCCTTTTTCCGAATAATTGGCAACATCAAACAAAACGCTTATACTATAAGTATGTTAATTCTTGGATCCAGACTGATAGGAACACCCATTATGGGCCTACAAACCGGTACGAAATTAGCTGAAACAAAAAATCCTATCATTGACCCCAGTAATTTGAAGATTATCGCCTACGAAGTCGAAGGTAGGTTGCTTACAGAACATCCTTCTTTTATCAGAATTGACGATGTCCGAGAGCTTAGCGACGTAGGGATGATCATCGACTCCAGTGATGAATTCGTAGGTCTGGACGATGTCATTTCAATGAAAAAAATCTATGATCTCGATTTTAAACTGATTGGTCATAACGTAATTGATGAAATAGGTCATAAACTTGGAAAAGTCGATGATTATAATATTGACACTGACAGTTTCATAATCCAACAATTCAACGTCAAGCGCA
>CAYQOL010000005.1:9365-27660 GCA_964419165.1 uncultured Saccharimonas sp. (SeqCode) | reverse complement strand
GATTATAATATTGACACTGACAGTTTCATAATCCAACAATTCAACGTCAAGCGCAGTATTATCAAAAGCTTAACCGAAACCGGACTTTTGATCCATCGTTCTCAAATAGTCGAGATAAACGACCAGAATATTGTTGTTAGAACAACCGCTAAAAAACTACAGACGATAACAAAACCGAATCAGTTGTCATACATCAACCCTTTCAGATCTACTAGCCCGCAAGTCGAAAATATCAAGTCTTGATTCAATCGATTATCAAAGAGTTTTTCACGTCATCATAATTAAAGCCAAGCCGGACGAGATACTGGATAAGCTTTTTTTCGTCACCGTATTTTGAGCGTTTTTTTTCGATTACCTTCTTTAGCTCTATTATTTCATCGCGGTCAGATTCACGAAGTACTTGTTCAATTATTTCGTTCCCCACGCCTTTACCCCTAAGCTCAGCTGTCAGTTTGAGACGACTGATTCCCCTTCTCACCATTCTGTTTTCTACCCAGAATGATGCGAATTTGAAATCATCAATATATCTTTTTTCAATTAGGCGGTCGATTACCCTCGATACAATCTCGTCCGAAAAAGAGACACCATTTTTTTTATCCATAAAAGTTATTCTTAACAAATATTTTTTAATCTCGAGCATACTTCTGGGGCGATCCAAACAGTACTTTAATGATCTTGAATACAATTTGCCAAATTCACTTTCAGTAGCGAATTTGGTCATATCAGACTTACTGACATCCCGCCCTACTTTCAGACCCATCTCGACAAACTGGCTGATATCCAAGCTAAAACTGTATTCACCATCAATAAATACATTGACGCGAGCATCGTTATTTTTTTGGGCCTTAATGGCAGTAATTTTCAACTTAGTTTTCCAGACAAATATTTAACAGTTCAGGAAATTCGCGGGTTTTCATATCACCTAAACAGAAATGGCCATACCCCGAAAACTCATTATATTTCAATCCCTCTGTATTTCGACGCAATACATCAATTGTTGAGTTTATTTCAGGCATATCATTCGTGGAGAATAAAACATCTATGCCACTTTCTGACTGTACCGAAATATCACTACGGATATCGAAATCAAACAGTGGGCTATGTTTCCTTTCTATATCCAGCCAAGGTGCTATCAAGACGACTTTATACGCTTTGTGTTCAGCGCTTTCGCTCAACCAGCGCACCAAAAAACCGCCGCCGCAACTATGCCCAACTAATAGCGTATTTTTGTCTGGCGAAAGCTTCTCGAATTCTTTTTTCCACTCATAATAATCAGGTTCATAAGACCTGGGCATCTCGGGAGTCTGCGCCAACACGTCATTACGCAACAATTGAAGCTGCAACCACGGTAACCAATGCCCATTACTTGGGCTATCTTGCTCACTGACAAAAAATTCTTTTTTTGAATAATAGCCATGGATTATTATGGCACGATTCATTCTCACACCCCTTGTTCGGCGACTTTCTCTCTAACTTTTTTCTCAATTTCAGCCATAATTTTTGGGTTTTTTGACAGATATTCCTTGCTGGCTTCTCGGCCTTGCCCAATTTTGTTTTCTCCGTAATCAAACCACGCACCGGATTTGCCAACAATACCGTGTTGTACTGCCAAGTCCAAGACATCGCCGGTCTTACTGATACCTTCGTTATACATAATATCGAACTCGGCAACACGGAACGGTGGCGCAATTTTGTTTTTAACAATCTTGACTTTTGTCCGGCTGCCAATGATTTCTTCGCCCGATTTTATCTGACCAGTCCTACGTATATCTATCCGTATCGAAGCATAAAATTTCAAAGCGTTACCACCTGTTGTCGTTTCCGGATTACCAAACATCACACCAATTTTCATTCGTATCTGATTTATGAAAATAACCGTAGTCTTACTTTTCGAAATAATACCTGTTAGTTTCCTAAGAGCTTGACTCATCAACCTTGCTTGTAATCCCATATGACTATCGCCCATTTCACCGTCTATCTCCGCCTGAGGTACAAGCGCCGCGACCGAGTCAATAATCACTATATCCACCGCATTCGATCTAACAAGTGTTTCGGCTATTTCAAGCGCCTGCTCGCCGTTATCGGGCTGTGAAACAAGCAAGTTATCCGTATCAACACCTAACTTTTTCGCGTAGGCAGGGTCCAAAGCGTGCTCGGCATCAATAAATGCCGCCGAACCGCCGTTTTTTTGAACTTCGGCAATTGCATGAAGAGCCAGAGTAGTTTTCCCTGATGACTCAGGCCCAAAAATTTCAATTATACGACCTTTCGGGAAGCCGCCACCAAGGGCCAAATCAAGTGATAATGCTCCGCTACTAAACAAATCCACCGAGACCGTTTTAGTATCACCAAGACGACGAATCGCCCCGTCACCAAACTGCTTGTTTATCTGTTCCTGCGCTAATCCCAAAGCTTTCAGCTTACCTTCGCTCGCAATAGGTTTTTCACCTAAGCTCGTTTTTTCTATTTTTTTAGCCATCTCGTTATTTCTCTCCTATATATCTTTTAATTATACTTTGACTGCCGTTAATTTGCTATAATATATCAAATGACAAAGCACAAAAACGGATTCACTGTTATCGAGCTGATATTTGTTATCGCACTGCTTGGTTTTGCAAGCATATTATTCTACATCCAAAAGCAAAACATCGAAATCTCGTCCAGAGATGATAAGAAAAAAATTGCCATTAACGCGATGTATTACAGTTTGGAGGAAGTCTATTATCAGACCCATAGGTATTATCCTCAAACCATCAATAGCGACATACTACCGTCGGTAGACCCTAGTTTATTCAATGACCCCAACGGTATAGCCGTAAATAGCCCCGAAAGCTCATATACTTATTCACCGACCGATTGTTCGAATAATAAATGTAAAAGTTATACACTGAAATCATCCCTCGAAAAAGAGGGCGACTACATAAAAACCAGTATCAACAAATAATACTAACGCCTGAATTTTGACGGATGATGATATTGATATTTTTCAATCGTATTATCAAATATAACCATATACTCTCTTGGTTGGGCGGCGTAAGAAAATATGTAAACTGCTCCATAACCCTCAATCGTAAGTTGAATAGAACCATAATTGAATATTTTTTGAAGTATGCCATTCTGACTATAGCTAACGTCTTCTATATTCGCCAAACCAACAATTTGTTCACGTTCCGAAAACGGTGCCGTTTGGGTTTTTAATATCACGTTGTTATTTGTCAAAAATAATCTGTTATTAATATATACGAAGCACATCGTATAGGACACGAAAACCACGAGACCAATCATAATAATCGCCGGCAATATTATTACCGAGGCGGTAGTGAGAGAATCCGTTAATCGTAATGATTGAGCCACTAAGTCGTAATTAAATAATATTATTAGCGCTAGAGAGACTAAAAATGCACCAAGCACAATAGGTGGGACCAGACCAATTGGATGACGAAACACGGCGGCAATAATATATTCTTCATCTCCAAGACTAACACCCGGATAATCCCTGACGGACCTGCCATGCTTCAGTTTCACATCGTCCGGTATATCGTGATTATTGGGTGATTTCACTTGCTTCTTTTTCTTCGTTACTTTGTCTTGTATATCGGCTTCGGTCTTTTCTAACGGCGGATGCGCGTAGAGAGGATGCGCATCAGCGTCATAAGCTACCGGATGTTCGTAATCGTCTGACGACTGCTGCCCTGGTTTCATAAGATAATTATACCAATTTTTGTTGGTTTTCGCCTAGTTTATAGTTTTTGCCAATATGCTTATAAGCTTTGGGTGTTACGCGCCTACCTCGAGGTGTTCGCTCAATAAACCCTATCTGCAACAAATAAGGCTCGTAAAAATCCTCTATCGTAGTAGCTTCATCACCCGTAAGCGCCGCTATCGTATTTAGCCCCACCGGATTAGTGCCATAATTTTCAATTATGCTTTCGAGCAGATTGCGGTCACCCGGATCAAGTCCCAACTCATCGATTTCAAGCATAGAAAGAGCCGCTTCCGTCACTGGGACATCGATTATACCGTCACCGTTAACATCGGCATAATCACGGACTCTTTTCAATAAACGGTTGGCAATTCGCGGTGTCAGTCTGGCGCGCGTCGACAGTATTTCGGCTGCCTCGCTTTTAATCTTACTATTCAAAATATTCGAAGCTCTTTCAATAATCCGCGCTATTTCGTCCGACGTATAAAATTCCAATCGATGAATTAATCCGAAGCGATCACGTAGTGGCGCCGCCAAAGCGCCCGTGCGAGTCGTTGCGCCTATAACCGTGAATTTTGGCAAATCCAACCGCACACTTCGCGCCGCCGGACCTTTACCAATCATAATATCCAGTTTGAAATCTTCCATAGCGCTATACAAAACCTCTTCGACCGATCGACCCAAGCGATGAATTTCATCGATAAATAATACATCGCCGTCACTCAGATTAGTCAGGATACTTGCTAAATCTCCTGCCCGCTCGATGGCCGAACCAGCAGTTATTTTAATACTTGTACCCATTTCATTAGCAATGACCGTAGCCATTGTCGTCTTGCCAAGTCCTGGTGGGCCATATAACAGTACATGATCGATTGGCTCTTGGCGTTTTTTAGCCGCATCAATTGCCAATTTCAGATTCGCCTTAAGTCTGTCTTGGCCAATATACTCTTTGAATATTTTCGGACGCAAAGTAACCTCGATTTGCTTCTCTTCGGGGTCATCGTGCGCACTAACATCAGTAATACGTTCAATTGCCATATTATCTCCTCCTCAGAGCTTGCTTTACACGCTCTGAGACCGATAGCTCGGTTGATACATCCTCAAGAGCCTTTGAGGCATCATTCAAATTAAAACCAAGCGCCATCAATGCCTCAAGCGCTTCGTCATTGCCCGGTACTATCCTGGAATAACCCAAATTATTAACATTTGACATTATCACATGACCGACTTTATCCGACAAATCAACTACGACACGCTCGGCTGTCTTTTTACCGACACCACTTGCCCTTGAAATAAATATGGCATCACTACCAGCAATTGCGTTCCTTACGGCTTCATGATCACCGAGCGATAAAATAGCCAGCGCCGCCTTCGGACCAACGCCTTGTACTGTAATTAGCATTTCAAAGAGCTTCTTGGCAACCAAGCTAGAAAAGCCGTATAATTCCTGACTTTGTTCACGAATATGATGATATGTAAAAAACTTTACTTCCGAATCAATTTCGACCGAATCAAAATCACCAGCTGCCAGTTGAATCTCATAGCCTACGCCATTAACATCCACGATAACTGAGGAATTGAATTTTTCGGCCACTTTCCCAAAAATATGCGCAATCATTAATAATATTATACCCGAGTCATCAACGAATGGGTAATTGCCGCTGCTAAAGCGTCGGCCATATCGTCAGGTTTCGGAACTTTCTTTAGTCTCAACCTGATACGCACCATTTCTTGAACCTGTTTTTTATCGGCCTTGCCATATCCGGTTATCGTCTGTTTGATTTGCAGTGGCGTATATTCGGCAATTTTCAAATTGTTTCTTTGACCAACCAACATCGCTACGCCGCGAGCATGCGATACGCTCATAGCCGTGGTCGTGTTCTGAGCAAAAAATAATTTTTCTATCGACATAACATCTGGTTTGGTTTCATTTATAATCTGATTCAAACCGTCAAATATTTCATTCAGACGATCATTTAGCGGCGTATGCGGTGGCGTTTTGATTACACCGGCATCAACCAGCTGAAATTTATCCTTGTCTGCGTCAATGACACCGAACCCTAATATGCCCGTTCCAGGATCAATTCCGATTATTCTCATACAACCAGTATATTCTATTTTGACCTTGAAATAATCTTGCCGATTCTTCCGATCAAGCAATATAATTCTTTTCGCCACTCCCAGATACCATAACAAACGGCAGCCGCACCCAACGCGACCAGAGACCATAATAACATCGGATTAGATTGCTCTTTGGACATTTTTTCCGGCGCGTAGGTGGCCACTGGCATTGTTCCAGAAATTTTACGACATCGGTTCGTCTCGGGATTACGTTCCTGACCTTCAGGACAGGGCTTTAAAGTCGAAACGCCCAAAACCGTCGCAATCGTTCGGCATCGGTTAGTCTCCGGATTGCGCTCTTGACCCTCTGGACAAGGTATTAATATGGCTACGTCCGAAGCTATATTTCGACAGCGCCCGGTTTCTTCACTTCTATATTGACCGTCTTTGCATGGTTTTAATAAAGAGCTTGATTCCGATACTATCTTGCGGCATCGATTTGTCTCCGGATTGCGTTCCTGACCTTCAGGACAGGGCTTTAATTCGGATATACTCTCAGCCGGAATCAAGATTACATCCTCTATAAATGACGGTAGATTTTCATTTCCCGGTGTCGGTCTGTTGGAATATTGCCAACTATCACCTATCAAGGCCCACGACAAACCTTCTTTGGCATCCGTGTATGATATAGAGTCACTTACAAATGAGTTGTCTATGGAACTTATGAATACATTTCCACCGGTATTTACCAGAGTGAATTTGATATCTTCATTATCAAATGACGCGTACCCGCCAGCATCAACAGCAAATCCGTTTAAAAAGGCGTAGGTTTTCCCTTCGACCACGAATTGATAATTCGACAATTCTATAACCTCATTATTCGGATTAAATAATTCTATGAATTCACTACCGTCGTCAGTGTCCGTGGGGTTGGGGAGTAATTCGGTTATCACGACAGGCAAAGCAATTTTCTTACAAACATTATCGGCTTCTATATAACCGTCCGGGACTGACGCTTGAATACCTTCCAGATTAGGACATTCGTCATAAGAAATACAATTTCCACTATCGTCAACCTCGAAGCCATCAGGCAATACTGTTTGTATGCCTTCCAAGTTCAGACATACATCAGTCGGCGGCAAATAACATTCGAGGTTCTCGTTCAGTTCGTATCCTTCAGGCAAATTATCTTGAATTCCGTCCAGATTGGTACATAAATCCTCGACTTCGTAGATAGAACCGAATGTATATGTCGATTTCGGTTGGACGATTTCAAAATCATCACTAAGTACGTCCGTATCTTGCAAGATTTCTTCAGATAGAGTTTTTCTGCTCAAAACACTGCCGACTGGCGCAATGGGAGCTAAATTGGTTACTGAATCAGAGTTGCCCCAACCGACCTTATCTATTTCGACTCCACCGCCATTAAATAATTTTACATATCCGCCCGTCCCTGATAACGTAGCAGAAAATCTAAAGTCTCCCGGCATTAAGGGATTATATAGTGCCAATTCATTCGACACGATTATCATATGTGAGTGAGAAGGTAGAAAAATATGCAAGTCGTCCCTAGCGGGTGTCATACATACCATCTTGTTTTGGGCTAAACTGATACTTTGATAATATAAGCACCAATCAGTAAATTCTTGATCAGAGGAACCATTATTATACAGTTCAACAAATTCGTTTTTAGCTGATATTTTATCGCCAAGTTGGATTTGACTGATTAATATACTTTCGCCCACAGCATACAACGGCTGCGCAGTTATTAAACAAATAATAACAATGTACGCAAATAGTTTCACAAAATAAAGCTTATGCATATCAAAATAGTATGCTATTTCTAAGCTTGTTTCAAGTTTTTTATATTAACCGTCTAAGTCTGCCGTAATATCTACGTTGCTGAAAACATTTACCACATCGTCCAAGTCATCGATTGCTTCTAGTAATTTTATTATCTTCAAGGCAATTTCCGTATCGGATATTTCAATCAATGAGTTCGGAACATATTGTAATTCAGCCGCGTTAGCCTTTAGACCATTCCCCATAATTACAGTCCTAACCTTGGCCAGGTCTTTTTGATCGGTGTAAACTACTAGTTCGCCATCTTCTTCGACAGCATCTTCAGCTCCGGCATCTAGTACTTTAAGCAACGCTTCCTCATCAGTCTCAGATACCCTTATTACACCTTTTTTCGTAAATTGAAAAGCAACACTCCCGGAATCTGCAATTCTGCCACCGTTTTTTACAAGCGCGTTCTTTACTTCCGGCAAAGTTCGGTTACGATTGTCGGTAGCAGCTTCAATAATGATTCCTATTCCGCCCGGTCCCATACCCTCGTAAGTAATCTCTTCCAGAGCGACCGCGTTTTTATCAGCTACCCTGTCAATCGCCCTCTGAATATTAGCTGCCGGCATATTGGCGGCTTTGGCTTTTTCGATCGCCATTGCCAAGGCTGAATTCATTGTCGGATCAGTGCCACCACGTGCAGCGATTGCAATCTGATTGCCGATTTTAGTGAAAATAGCACCACGCTTGGCATCTTTGGCACCTTTTTCACGCTTAATGGTTGACCATTTACTGTGTCCTGACATTTATAGTTCCTCGCGTTGATTTTATTCGTATTTATAGTATTATAACAGATTATTCTACTAAATTGACGTCTCTTAGTCTGTATTTCGTGGTATATGACATATATACGCATCCAAGAATAATAATCACATAGGATAACGAGGCGCCAAAAAATCCGAATTGAATATTACTGGCCGCCCACGGTAAGTCAGCAAAAAATTCAGCAATATTTACCATATAATGCAGCAGCCAAAAAGCCGGCAATGCCAACAGATGCGACACTGAAGGAAATATCAGGCTGCCGATTCCGGCGGCAAAAGTCAGTAACATAGCAAGCGGCACGAGTGGTAAGATTAACAAGTTAGATAACACCGCAACGTTCGATATTTGCCCGAACGCTACTATCAATAGCGGCGCCGTTGCTATTTGCGCTGACACTGTTTCACCCAATGCCTGCCTAATAAAACCCGGCTTTTTATCGCCGAAGAGATACCGCTGTGTCAAGGGAGCTAATACCATTACGCCAGCGAAAGCCGCAAAAGATAATTGCCATCCCAAATCATCCCACGCGTATGCCGGATTGATAATTAACGTCACTGTGACAGCCAAGCTTAAAAGTATCAGCGGATGAAATCTACGACCGTAATACCACGCTGCCAGACTTAGCCCAGCTACCAATCCTGCTCTGGACATACTTGGGCTCATTCCCGTAATGGCAGTAAACGAAATAATCATAATTACCGCCGTAAGCACCGATAGATATTTAGATATGCGCGCAAAAAGCCTTCTCGTCAATCTTACGAGTATCGTCAAGTTGTATCCGCTAGCAACCACGATATGCGTCAAACCGGCCATCTGCAAAGCCAAGACTAAATCGGTAGGTAACGACCGACGTTGACCTACTAAATAACCGATACCCAAACTAGCCTCGGGGTCGGGTAAAGCCACCCGAATTGCATTCGCAAATCGGTCACGCACAACAAGCGCTAAGTCTTTATTGGAATGTATAATTCTATCAATGACAGCATTGCGAATAACACCCGAAAAATTACCAAAGCCTTCTCTCAGCTCGCCATGAAGCGCCAGTTCGTCACCACGTTTAATATCAGTGTTATCCGATATCACCCAAAGCATACCTTGCATCGATTCACCATCGATTTTTATATCATCTAACCTGATAACAATTTGTCCGGACGAACCGGTATCAACGTCATCCTTAACTACCCCGTTAACATAAACTGTTCCACCGTATAAAGATTCAAATGAAGCCATCTTTACCGTAAACAGTGAGCCACGCCATAGCCCCAGTAATATTCCACCTAGAATCAAAAGAGGGATAAGATACCGATATTTTAGCGACATAGAAACTATGATAATAATTAACGACACGACCAAACATATCGTTGATTCGCTACCGGTAACGCCTACATATCGCGCAAGAAACACCCCAGCGGAAACGCCAACGCAAGTTATCGCAGTCAACCACGAAGGATGAACTTTACACCTTAGCACCCACCAGTTCATTAAATCAAGTATAACAAATACTTAATTTTTACTGTCAGTTATTTGTAATCACTAACTATATCCAAACGAGACCAGTGGGGCTATCGGCTTTCAGTCTCCTCAGTTCACTCGCTCAGAAAAATATCCGCCACGCGGCGGACGCTTTTCTTCACTTCGTTCTCTTCGCGACCCCACGACCAAGTTTGTTTTGATAAATCAAAACAAACGTCGTGGATTCAAGGCCTAATGGCTACGTCCAAATAAATAATCCATCCTTTCGGATGGATTATTAATTTGGAGGGACCAGTGGGACTTGAACCCACGACATTCTGCTTAAAAGGCAGACGCTCTAACCACCTGAGCTATGGTCCCAAAATATTAACAGTAGCTACATTCCGCGCCACTTAAAAAGGTTACCACCGATAGAGGTAATTGTCAATGTCGATGCTTTTTGTCGGCCAGATGAGCAGGCTTGGTCAAAAACAAATCAAAGACAGACATTGTCAGTCCGAATCCGATAATAACTTCTCGGTTATCAGTCAACCAATCATACATTCTCGCGACGTCACCCTGCATCACCAATATGCGTCCGAGCGGACCTATCAAAAACGCCAGCGCCAGCACAGTGAACATTACAGCGCCGATAATACGCCCAATGGCAGATTTGTAAGTATAGCCGTGAAATAACAAAAGACCGGCCGGCAATAATATAATTACGGAATGTACGATTGCCGAAGAATATACTCCCGATTGGATACCCGCAATCCCGACGATTAATTCGGCGTTATAACCCCATATTTCACTCAGTAACGAACCTGCTGCCAAAGCCAAACCCAATAGACCGAAACGTCTTTTCGTAATATATGCCGAAACAAACAGAGCAATCGCGAGCACTATAAAAATGACGACGAAATTCACTCTATTCTATATCCTCCTCCTTGATGTCGAAAACGGCCTTACTGCCTTTATTAATAGATTTACTATTGACCGTGCCAGCCGTGAATTCAATCATATATTTAGCAGCGCTTTTAGGATAGTACTCTTTCGTACTGAATTCATCCGGAGAAATGTTCGTCAGAGCATATACAACCTTCTTCTCCGCATCCAGCCAAACTATATCAGCCGGCACCTTGATATCCTTGGCCGCAACGCTCCATTTATCTTCACTTGGGAAAGCCAATAATACCGCTTGATAGTCTTCTAATTTATCGGTATTGTAAAAAGCCTTATCCCTGTCGACTACACTAGTAGCTGTGCGAGCCCGAAATATACCATCGCTCATCTTGAGGCTGACTGTAGATTGCATAATTGGAATAATTACGAAAATGACCAAAAAAACGACAATAATCAATACTAGCGCGATTACCGGACCTACCGTCAAATCCTTTCGCAAACTCATAAAGAATACCTACGAAATACCATAAGCATATTATAGCGTACTATGACGGTATTATGCGCCGACTTTGTCTTTTTTGTGACGTTGTTTGGCGTTTTGCTCGACATAATCGATAATTGCGCCGGCGACGTTACGTCCAGTAACTTTTTCGATACCGAATCCCGGGCTGGCGTTGACTTCCAAAACCAGCGGTCCGCGGTTTGAACGCATCAAATCGACACCAGCGATATTTAGTCCCATCGCCTTGGCGGCTTTGACAGCCATCTTTTTTTCCTCGTCAGTCAGTTTTATCGCGGTTCCCTCGCCACCTTTGTGTAAATTTGACCTGAAATCATCATCAAGACTTTGACGCTTCATACTAGCGATAACCCTACTACCGACCACGAATGCACGTATGTCAGTACCAGCAGATTCTTCTATGAATTCTTGCAAAAGGATGTTAGTACCGTCATCGTTCGTCAAATAGAAAGCCTGCAATACCGATTTAGCAGCTTTTTTAGTCTCGGCCAAAACGACGCCGTTTCCATGGGTTCCGCGAGCCAATTTAATAATCACAGGCATCCCGCCTAGCCTCTCAAGCAAGTTATCGATATCAGCGGTATTTCGCGAAACGACCGTCCTAGGTATGCCTACGCCGGATTTAGCAAGCAGTTGAAGAGTACGTAATTTATCGCGCGAACGGCTGATAGCAATTGAACTTGATGCGGTATAAACGCCCTGCATCTCAAGTTGCCGGACTATTGCCGTACCATATTTGGTCATATTCGAGGCTATGCGCGGTATCATAGCATCAAAGTCAGTCAGGTTTTCACCCTTATAACTTACGGTTGGATTATTTTGTTCTATCGAAGCATAGCAGTTTTTATACTTGATTACCCTAACCTCGTGGCCACGCGCAATCGCCTCTTGCTTTAATCTTTTCGTCGAATAATTACCAGGACCGTTTGATAAAATGGCTATTTTCATTTCGCCTCCTTGCTTGCTTTACCTTTGGTTATATGCCTTCGGCCGACATCTACCAATAATCTATGAGTTCTTAGAAAGCGTCTACCTATCAACATTTCATAATTCATTTCTGAACGATCATTCAAGGTAAGTTTCATATCATACTCGACCTTACCTATTTTGACTGGCAAAGTAACCAAATAGCGGTGTTGCCAAACGCCGTTTGACGACCTAACCTTTCTGTCGGTGAAGTCCGTAAATGACATAGGCCTGCCTGCGATTTTGCATTCCAAAACGTTATCCAAGACCATTATGTCAGTCGCGTGTATACTGGAGGAATCGGCACCTGTATCTATTTTGGCAATTACTTTTTCCCTAGAACCGTCAGGAAAACCAACGACAACCGGTTCGAAGCGACCGAAAATACCGTCATCCTTGCCATTCTTTTTTATGGGTTGATGATCGTCCATAGTTTTTTGAATCGCTTTTACTAACCATTCCGCTTTTTCATTCTCGAAAGTAGCATGCTCTATCTGAGGAGCACGATTAACCTCTAATATATAGTGCTTGCCAGTGTTTTTATCAATAATTACATCCACGCCCGCACAATCACGTTTAAACACCAAAGCAGCTCCCAAGGCATCATTGATAATACTGGAAGAAAAGTCGCTCCTTGGCACCAATTCAGCGCTCCCTCCCTTTGAGGTGTTATTCAGATGGCTACCTTCTACGGAGCATCTCTTAATGCTACCGCTCAGACCGCCACCAGCAATGAAAAATCTAATATCACCTTCGTTGGGAATGAATTCCTGAATCATAAAATGTCGTTTTTCATTCGAAACGATTTCTTTTAGCTCATCAATAGACTTGACCAGATAATTCGCATCTCCTCTTGACCCGCCAGTAGCCTTGACGATCAATGGGAACTGAAAGTCTTTCACGTACCTTTTCTCGACAAGTCTCGCTAAACGTCGGTTATTACGACAAAATAATGTTTTAGGAATCGGCAAAGAATTACGCCGTAACATATACATCTGACTAAGTTTGTTGCGTGACGTGGTTTCCGCGATTTCCCTGTCGAAAAAGGGGATACCTTTGTCTTTCAGATATAAAGCGCAGGTCAGCATCTGTTGCATAGCCGTTCCGGCTTTGCGAAAATATACGAAATCATATTCTTCAAGGTCCATATGATTCCTATGGTCTCTAATTTTGACTTTATTATTGGAAATAAAAAATGACAGGCTTCGAGCATATGAAAAATAAAATTCCATATCAGCCTCAAGCTTATCGGAAGCTTGACTCATCAGAAAATTGAGCGACTCAGGGTCGCACAAGCCCTTGCGAATAAAATCATTCGCGAAAAGAAATAGAATTTTTTTCTTTTTCACTGTCATATCATCCGTCATTATATTACTCCATCTTGAAAATAATCTTTATCAAATATCCAACCGTTATCGCTTACGTTTATAATCTAAGCTTAAATCAAATCAGCAATTATTAATAGGTAACTTTATCTAATATTATAGCATAATTCATTACATCTTGTCAATCGCTAAAAGCAAACGCCTTGATTTGTTTATCGAAGATTACGACTAAAAGATGCCCCGTTTTTTGGAGTTTTCGAATTCCTCCAGCAGTTCGCGCTGTTTGCGCGACAGTTTCGTTGGTATATCAACGATAATACTGACGATATGGGATCCTCGTCTTTCGCCTTTGATATGAGGCACACCGTGACCAGACAACTTAAAGTCAGTACCAGACTGCGTACCGGCGGGTACTTTCATACGAACCAACCCATCAACGGTCTCGACATCAATCTCGGTACCAAGTGCCGCTTCGACCATACCGATATGTTCTTCCGACAAGATAATATCACCCTCGCGAGTAAAGCGTTTATGGGCCTTGACTCGAATATGAACATACAAATCACCTCTAGAACCGTTACCAACCGCCTCGCCTTTTTCGCGCAGACGAATGGTGGCGCCATCATCAATACCAGCCGGAACCTTCAGATTAATGGTTTGCTTGCGTCGCTCGACACCTTTGCCGTGGCAAGCCGAACAAACCTTTTCCGGTACTTTTCCCCGACCGCTACAGGTTTCACAAGTTGCCGCTTGCTGGATAGGTCCGAAAATCGTGTTCATAACGCGATTAACCTGACCGGCACCCTTGCAAGTCGGGCAGGTTTTCATTTCATAGCCGGGCTCGACGGTCGTACCATGACAGCGCGAACATTCATCGTCCATTTCGATTGCGATTTTTTCCTCGACGCCAAAAACAGCTTCTTCAAAAGTTAGCTGCAGTGTAGCCTCGACATCGCGGCCACGCCTGGGACCACGGTTGCTGCCGCCCGTATTGCCTCCGAAAAACTGACTGAAGATATCACCCAATCCTCCGTCTCCAAAATCAAAATGCACGTTCTGAGTATTCCCACCAAAGCCGGAAAATCCACCGAACGGGTTACCGCCCATACCACCGTTACCACCGACGCCGGCGTGACCGAATTGATCGTAACGTTGACGCTTTTGGCTGTCCTTCAATACCTCGTAGGCTTCGTTAACTTCTTTGAATTTATCTTCGTCGCCACCTTCTTTATCGGGATGATATTTAACAGCCGCCTTACGATAAGCTTTTTTTATCTCATCGGCCGAGGCGCTCTTGGAAATTCCTAATATTTCGTAATAATCTCTTTTTGTCATAATAGATGTTTGCTATCTACTCATTGTAATAAATTAGCACTCTGTTTTCAAGAGTGCCAGCAATTCCTGCAAATTAAAAAAGCGGCCAAGTTAAAACTTAACCGCCAATCTTAATCTTTCATTTTGCACTTACCAGAATAGTCTCGCCAATATTCATATTTTGACCATATTATGGCAATAGAGGAGAGAACCATAAAGAACCATACGATTGGTTGATGCATTCTGTCTATTGGCAAGAACATCAAGCCTATCGTCACGGATAACAGAGCTGTTTTTATTTTCCCGCTATTATTAACCGAGACGTCCGTACCGCTGTTTCCTACGTAATACAAAAATATTCCTGCTATGACTCCACTGGCTATTACGAATAACGTAAAAATTAAATAGACATAGTCATACCTGTATACTACACAAAGAATGGCCAGGGTATAAAAGGAGAAAAATGCGTCCACCACCGGATCGAGCATTTTTCCAAACTCTGTGACTTTTTTTAGTTTACGAGCTAAAAAACCGTCCATATCCATGATAGCTACGATCGCAAACAACACAGTCGCAATCAATCGGATATCATTATTCTGAGGGTATTCGATTAAAAGCAGTCCGGGGATTAAACCAAGGAAAAAACGAAATTCCGTAAACAGATTGATAGGTCCGTTCCAGTCTTTTTTCATTTCACTGAAAAATTTGACCAAATATTTAGTCATCATTCATCACCCCACTCTCCTTTTGGCTGCCAGTTATTCCTGAATGGGTTTATACTTTCCGGAAAAAAGATTGTAAAAATATTCACCACCTGAATAAATCGTCAATGCTGCCATAGCAAAACCAGCGATATCAACAATTACTAGCCAACCAGTAACAATTTGAACAAACGCAAGCGACAAGACAATCGGCGTAAAAAATAACATGCCGACAAAAATCGCCTGCGAAATCATCTTGTGTTTGCCTGATTTTGCTGCTGCTATGACTACATTGACCGTCTTTTTGGCATAAACCCTCAGACATGTAACCGAAAATTCTCTTAGGCAGACAATCGCGGTCAAAATCCAAAGAGCTTTTGTGCCGAAATGCCAACTTAGACTGAAAAGTGACAATATTATAAGGACCTTATCGACCAATGGATCCATAAATGTCCCTAACTCTGTCACTTGGTCAAATTTGCGGGCCACATGCCCGTCAAGCGCATCAGTACTGGCAATTACGATGAACAGTATCAATGCCGCCCACCAAATCTGGGATATGTCCGGCCATAGAAATATGAACAGAGGCGGTAAAAAACTAAAAAGCAGTCTACCTTCTGTTATCAGATTGGCCGTTTTATCCCAATCATCTCGGATGTGTTCAATCAACGTTTTCCGCTTCTTCAAAGCAAACCACTCTCCTCTTTATGCAGTCTGAAAAATAAAAGATCAATCACCTTAAGGCGTCAAAATAGTACTCACTAAAGGCAATCTTGATTTGTAATTATACAATATAAATGTATTGTTTTCAATTAAACTAAAGGCCGTCCTCAAAGGCGGCCTTTAGGACCAATGTTTGGATTATTTATTTTTCGTCGACGATTTCGCCCTCGATGGGTTCGTCCTTTTTATCAGCGTCAGACTCAGCTTCGCCTTCCTTCGGGGAATCCTCTTTAGAGGTGGCTTCGTACATTTTGGCGCCAATCGGCATAATGGCATCATTCAAGGCTTTGACGGCTACCTCCAGCTCATCCTTGTCATCGCTTTTTTCGTGCTTCTTGGCTTCTTCGACGGCGTCGTTGATGACTTTTTTGTCCTCATCACTAATTTTATCTTTGAATTCATCAGGCATTTTTTCGGCCTGATAAATAGCGCTCTCTAGTTTGTTGCGGATTTCGATGGCTTCGCGCTTTTTCTTGTCCTCATCGGCATGCGCTTCGGCCTCTGCCTGAGCTTTGGCAATGTCATCCTTGCTGAGATTACCACTATTAGAAATTGTAATGCTCTGTTCTTTGCCAGTGCCTTTATCCTTGGCCGTTACATTCAAAATGCCGTTGGCGTCGATATTGAAGGTTACTTCTATCTGAGGGATACCGCGAGGTGCCGGCGCGATACCGTCCAGGGTGAAGCGACCAAGTGATTTGTTATCAGCAGCCATTTCGCGTTCGCCTTGAGTAACGTGAATTTCAACCTGCGGCTGATTATCGGCGGCAGTACTGAAAACCTCGGATTTAGATGTTGGGATGGTAGAGTTGCGTTCGATGAGTTTAGTAGCGATACCACCCATCGTCTCGATACCGAGCGACAGCGGCGTAACGTCCAATAACAACACATCCTTGACGTCGCCAGCTAGTACGCCGCCTTGAATGGCAGCACCAACAGCTACGACTTCATCAGGGTTAACGCCTTTTAGGGGTTCTTTGCCAAAAATCGCCTTGACCTTATCAACGACTGACGGCATACGAGTCATACCACCTACCAGAACAACTTCGTTAATATCACTTGCTTTTAGACCGGCATCCTTGAGTGCTTTTTCGGCCGGACCAGCTAAACGATCGATCAAATCTTTGACCAGTTCTTCTAGTTTAGAACGGGTAAGTTTGTACTCGAAATGCTTTGGACCTTCGGCATCAGCCGTAAGAAACGGCAAGTTGATTTCGGTTTCATTGGTTGAGGAAAGCTCCTTCTTGGCCTTTTCAGCTTCGTCTTTGAGACGTTGCATAGCGGCCTTGTCATTTTTCAGATCGATACCTTGTTCGTTCTTGAAAACCTCCAAAAAGTGATTGACAATACGGTTGTCAAAATCTTCGCCGCCAAGGTGAGTATCTCCATTGGTCGACTTGACCTCAAAGACTCCATCACCCAGTTCGAGGACGGAAACGTCAAACGTACCGCCACCAAGGTCGAAAACGACGATTTTTTCGTCTTTTTTACTATCCAGGCCATAAGCTAATGCAGCCGCGGTCGGCTCGTTAATAATGCGTTTTACTTCTAGACCAGCAATTTTACCGGCATCTTTAGTAGCCTGACGCTGTGAATCGTCAAAATAGGCCGGCACGGTAATAACGGCTTCTGTGACTTTTTCACCCAAGAAAGCTTCGGCATCAGCCTTTATTTTAGACAAAATCATAGCCGAGACTTCTTCCGGTGTATAATCTTTGTCACCCATCTTGACCGCTACGCCGTCACCCTTTTTGACGATGGCATATGGCATAATATCTAAATCTTTTTGAACTTCTTTGTCGCTAAATTTGCGACCAATCAGACGCTTGACGCCGTAAATCGTGTTTTTGGCGTTGGTTACGCGCTGACGTTGTGCAACCTGCCCAACCAGACGCTCGCCAGCTTTATTAATAGCTACGACGCTTGGCGTGGTTCGATTACCTTCGGCGTTAGCAATAACCTCAGGTTTGCCAGCTACCATATAAGCGACGGCGCTATTGGTCGTACCAAGGTC
>CAYQOL010000005.1:0-9265 GCA_964419165.1 uncultured Saccharimonas sp. (SeqCode) | reverse complement strand
ATTCTAGCACTCTACTAACTAGATTGCCAATGATTTAATTGTAAATAATTAGCACTCCCGCGTCAAGAGTGCTAACGTAATTACTTATTAATAAACATTCATTTATTAACATAAGCTTAAAATTAACTTATCAGGGTTGAACCCTGATAAGTTAATTTTAAGCTTTTTTTAATTTTTATGTTACTTTACAATTATCATTTGCTTTATTTGTCTTGCAGATACATTGCGCAGTGGCGGGCTATTTCGGCGTTTTCATCGGTTGAAATGACGATAATCGGTTTACTCGATGGGTCACCTATGTTCGTAGCTTGTTTCGGCTCGAAAGTGTCTTCGTTCAGCTTCTTGTCATAATTGAGTCCAAGATAATCTAGCTTACTCAGGATACGGCCACGCATAATGAATGATCTTTCACCAACCGTACCAGTAAATACAATCGCGTCAATACCCCCCATACTAGCAGCCATTTGGCCAATAGCAAGCTGGATTTTGTAGACGAACAGTCCGAGTGCTAATCGGGCGCGATCATCCCCCTGCTCTTCCATCGAAACGAGTTGACGGATATCATTGGAACTGCCACTAACACCGATAAGACCGCTCTTTTTATTCAAAAATTGTTCCAGTTCATTGTCGGACATATTAAGTTCGCGTTTGATAGCCAGTGCCGCCGAAACGTCGACCGTTCCGCTGCGCGTTGCCATCATAATACCTTCGAGAGGCGAATAGCCCATAGTCGTATCGGCACTCTTTCCGTCCTGTACCGCCGTCAAGCTGCTACCGCTGCCAAGATGACATATAACCATCCTTGGAGCCAGTTTGCCCTGTTCTTTCAAGCAATGCACGACCGAACCCATAGAGATTCCGTGATAGCCGTAGCGCTTGATCTCATATTTTTCTGCCAGTTCAGTATCGATGCCGTAATGCCAAGCGTATTCTTGTTTGTCGATATGAAAACCTGTGTCAGAAACACCTATCAGATGAACTCCAGGAAAATACTCTTTAATCTGTTTGATTTCGGCCAACGCTGTTGTGATATGAAGAGGCGCCTTTTGTTGTAAAGATTCCAGAGTGGCAACAACCTCGTCAGTAATTTCCATATCTTTCATAAAACGCATACTTGGCGCGACGATACGAATACCGATAGCCGTCAGTTCGTCATCATCCGAAAGAAGTTTATATTCATGAAGCAAACCATCAACGTACCGCGATACTTTTGATAAATCGGCATCATCATAAGCGCGCGGAGTTTTGACACCTTGATACTCAACAGCACCGGTTACTTTGTCATCTTCAAATTCGAAATGAATATTTGCCTTTTTTTCAATGCCAGCAAATAAAGCATACTTACGGCTGGAACTGCCCGGATTAACTACAAGTACAAGAGGTTCTTTTGACATTTTTTTACCTTCGGTAACTTAATACCTATTTATTTGATTGATTTGATATTATCTAATATTTTAACACATTATTGGCGGGTGACTTTGACCATCGAATGGCGAATAGGTTGACCGTTTAGGGTGTAGCCTGCTTGTAATTCCTCGGCTATTACTTCCTGCTCACCTGTCGCTTCTTCATCGAATTGGATGGCTTCGTGTAAATCGGGATTAAACGCCGTTCCAACCGCGGCTTCGATTCTTTTCAAATTCATATTTTCCAGCGATTTTTCCAGATTCTTAGCAAGACCAGCAATACCTTGAGCCCATGCATTTTCCTTCAATTCATCCGGAATATGCGCGATAGCCCGTTCGATGTTATCAATTACCGGCAGTAATTTCAGAATTGTGCCAGCCTGTGCTAATTGACGCGCCATAGCCTGATCTAGTTCACAGCGTTTACGGAAGTTTTCGAAATCCGCGCGGGTACGCTGCAAGTCCTGAGTCAACTCGCCTATTTTTTGTTCGAATTCAATATCTTTTTTTGATTTCTTGACCATATTATAAAACTTCCTCTAGCATAGCGCCGGCGTGGCGGACTAATCTCATTACCTTGGCATAACTTTGACGCGTCGAGCCCAAAACGCCGATATAGCTGCGGTCACTGTATGGCGAACGATAGCGACTGATTATCAAACTAACACCGCTAGCCTTGCCAATAGGGTTCTCAGCGCCAATATATACGTTCAAGGGCGCGTTCGGAGCAGCCTCGCGCAGCCACGGTTCTAAATTATCTAAAAGTCTAGCTACAGCCTGCGCGTGTTCGGCTGTCGTAAATTCCGGTTGAGAAAACAAATTACCGATACCACTCATATACAACTCATCACCGATAGTGGCAATTCCCAAATTATGCGTCAAGTCCACTAAACTATCCACTGCACTCCTAATAGCTCTTGCGGCATGATCGCCGTGCGTCGAAACCCTCGCGTCGATCGCTCTCGCACTGCGATCGAATCCCGGAAGATTTTTCTGGTCATTTATTTCATTCAACATATTGACGTAAAAACGGTAGCCGGCATCAGTCGGAATACGACCTGCGCTGGTGTGAGGTTGCATAATCAGACCCATTTCTTCTAATCTGGACATCTCACTGCGAATAGTCGCACTGGACACACCGAATAGTTTCGCCAGCATAACACTTCCGATAGGCGATGCGATTTCGGCATGCTGCTCAATAATAGCGCAGAGAATTTGGATTTGACGCTCTGTCATAACAGCAATTATATCTTAGACTGGCACTCAGTGTCAACGAGTGCCAAGCAGAGAGCCGGACCTTGCTTATTAGTCCGAGAGGCAGTTGCGACTGATGCAAACTTGCCGCTTTTTATTCGGTACATTATACTTTTGTTTATATGTACGAACCGGAAAATATTCCTTTGATAAAAAACTGGCTAGGAACGGGGTCAGTCAATATTTTCGGACGTCCTTTTGCTGGCAAGGATTACCAAGGCGAAATTTTAGCAGACCTACTAGGTGGTAATTTACTAGGTGGTGGAGATATTTTGCGCGGTAGTGTCATACCGGAACGAGCGAAAGAATGTTTACATACAGGGAAACTGATTCCAAGTGAAGATTACGTAAATATCGTCTTACCATATCTCAGCCAGTCGCAACTAGTTGGCAAGCCTCTGATTCTTAGTTCGGTCGGACGTTGGCACGGCGAAGAAATGGGTGTGATTACGGCCGTCAAAGAATCCGGGCATCCGCTAAAAACCGTCATTTACCTGGATATTACTTATGAAGACGCCTATACTCGTTGGCTTAAGCTTGACAAGGTCAACGATCGTCAAAACCGGCTCGATGACGATAACGAGGAGATTTTAAAAACCCGTTTTGCTGAATTTCAAGAAAAAACTATGCCGGTAATTGATTTTTACCGCAAACTGGACCTATTAATCGAAATTGACGGACGCGGCAGTCGCGAACAGGTCACCGCCAGTATCATCAATTCTATATGTGAGCGATGCAAATAATCTAAGCTACTCTTCTTTTGATTCTGTGATGATTATATCCATAGCCGAATTTGCGATCGAATATATCACCACCCCAAAAACCTAATGTTAGCGCCACAGCCAAAACATAAAGCGGCACTGGCGTCTCGAACCATAATATGTTGTTTGAATCATTGTCTTTACTAGCACCCGAGCCCGCTATACTTTCGTCGCCGTTCACCTGCACGGCAGTCTGCACTAACGTATGCTTATTCTGCTTGTCAGTCATACTAAAGTTAATCTCGTAGACACCAGCTGATGGATACTTAAAAGTTATCAGATGATAACCAACCG
Source organism: uncultured Saccharimonas sp. (SeqCode) (assembly GCA_964419165.1). Classification (GTDB taxonomy): domain Bacteria; phylum Patescibacteriota; class Saccharimonadia; order Saccharimonadales; family Saccharimonadaceae; genus UBA1547. The sequence continues at coordinate 5,550 of CAYQOL010000005.1, read as the reverse complement.
TATCAAAATTATAATGTTCTTCACCTATCCCACCTCCCCAATCAATATTAACGACATAAGGCGGTATACCTCCCCAAATAAGAATACCTAGCTTTTCCTGTATATTCGGCAGAAAAAGTCTAGGGACACAAACTACAGCTATTCGAGGCGTTGTACTAATTGGCAAGCTACCCAGAATATAACTATCACAACTGTCATCCTTTCCGGATATAATAGAAGGGTTTTCCGGAAGAATCGGACTGGTCAAAGGAGTAATCGGCAAAATCGGAGCGGCACTCGGTTCTTTATGGGAAGCTTTGACCGTAACTTTTACAGTCGGTGTCACAGGTCCTGTTTGATTGTAATCATCATAGTCTCGTGCACTAATGATATTTTCGCCCAGCCCCAGTTCAATCATTAATACAAATACGCCACTATCATCGCAAACGGTTGAACCGCCGAGAACTTCGTTATTTCGCAGGACTACGTAAGTCCCTAAAGGGCAAGTACCCTTTACTTCTACTCTTGATTCGTCAATCAGCTCTAAGCCATCCGTTGGCGATGTTATAAAAGCCCCAATAGCCGGTGGCGGCCCAGTCACCGTTGCATACACGGTTACATCAGAATTATGCGTAATCGCCCCCACCGTCATTGACCCATTAGGAAAAAGGGAAATACCCAAGAATACTAGTACTACAGTCAATGACAAATGCGAAGTATGACGAAGATGTATCAGCTTGAATGTGTGTTTATGTTCCAGCAGTTTAAAATGGCGCCACAGCAAATAGTCCGACTTGACGATTCTTACAGTATTCTTCCGTCGTTTAACTGCCGTTTTTTTCTTGATCGTGTTTATTTTTGTGTGCTTTTTCATGCCGTTCAATGATACGTTTATTATACACTTTTATTATACGCGTAAGAATGAATATGATTGTTATTAATATGAATAGTCCAGCTATGATTAATTTGTAAGGAATTACCCAAAAACTGATAGTATTTACTATTGCTTGGCCTTTCGAACCATAGCTGAGAGCGAGGTTGGCCGTATAGCGACCGAACATCCATTTTTTATCATAAGTAGATTCAAACCTACGAATACTGTTCGGCAGAACGTTCGAAATTTTTTCCTGGGAATCGGCCTTATTTACATTCATAGTAGCGGTAAGTCCTCCGAACATATCCCGTAATTCAATAGTCCCTGTAGGTTTAATGTGGACGTTGCCATCATTTTTTACCCTAGTTACGAAAGTGACCGGACCGTTTTCAAAAAACCAGCTCTGTTTACCATCCTGTGAACTAAAAAATTCGGCCATACTGGCATTTTCTTTTATATCACCGTCGACAGTAATGAGAACTAATACTCCAGTACTAGCCGACAAGCCCACGGCACTTCCGCTAACTTCCGGGGCACTACCGGAAAAACTGATGACTCCGTAGTGACCGCCCGGTTCGGCATTATCAGGAATCGTTACGGTTGCATCTAACTGTATGGACTGGTGCGAGCCTAGTTTAAAAGTCGACGAGACCGATATCCAACTTCGGATTGATGAAGTAGCAGGTAATGAATCGTCAATGGAAATTTTAGGGGAACCACTTTCATCTTTGGCTGAAAAATCACTAACTGATGATGTATATATTAAATCCGAGGCTGTAACATTAGTGATGTTCAATTTCAATATTTTCGTATCACCCCTTGACGCATTAAAATCGTAGCGCGTCGGGCTGATTTGTGACCCGTCGGCAGCATTTGAATATGAGTCATCAGCTTTAACCGTCAATGTAAGAGACGCAAAAATACATAAGAACAGCAAGCCCCCGACGAACCTCAAAATAAGCTTTTTGTAATGTCTCATATCATTAGAAATTTGCAGTCGCGGTATATGTTATTACCGTCGAGTATTGACCCGGTGCGGTCGAACCATCGATGTTCGCGATATAACTGGTAGTAAAAGTATTACTGTTTGTAGGTACCGAAGCGGAAGCAATCGAATCACCCGAAGTACTGAATTTGAAAGTATTGGCCGTGCCGTAACCAGTCAAAGGCGCACCACTACCACTCCCTGTCACGTTCGATCCAACCGATGGTGTCGTGTTCGCCATCAAATTAATACCGAATTGTTTCGAATTAGTAGACGAAGAACCAGCCTCTGACATCGCCGTAATCGAATTCAAACCCGATTTTAACGTGTCACCACTATAATTAACTGTATAGCCTGACGTAGCATTCGTCGCAACCGTCATAGACGACGTACCCGTGCCAGTACCACCGGTCGACAACGTACCAAGCGCTACAGTGTCCGACGCTAACGTAAAAGTCAGGGTCTCGTCAACCGACGCCGTTACCGTTATCTGTCCCGCCGTCGAAGTCGCTAACACGCCCGTATCAATAGGCGTCGTCCATGCATCATCGGAATAGGTAGTTATCCTCACATAGAAAGTCGAGTTCGTCGCGCTCGGATTATGTACGTTCGAAAAATTTACCGTTATTCCTGCCGACGGCGAACCTGTATTTGAAGTGTTCTTTATTCGAAGCGACGTCGCATCCGAGGTATCTATTGTCCACGTACCCCCGCTACCGATATTAGTAGGCTGACCATTCAATGACGCTCCTGGAGACGAAGACGAAAAACCACTGGCGCTACCGCTTTGCGTACAAGCGCCACTGGCCGTATCACAAGCTTGGAACCTAACGGATTCAATAGCCGTTGACTGGGCAGCGGTAAATGTAAAATTATAAGTCGTATTAGCACTGGCTACCGAGCTGCCTATCACTACGGAACGATTAGTTATCGGATCCGCGGACGCAAATCCGGGATAATATATCGTCAGCATTGCGATGGTTAATAAACCGCATACTGTACGCAAAATTTTTGTTTTAAAATCTGTTTTTGTCATAAATATTTACTTCAGGCGACTCGTAGCCTTATTTTTATTGATACTCAAGTGTTATAATAACATAAGCATGAAAAAATTTACAATAACGTTTATGCTTATAATCATCTTAACGATGATTTTTTTGCCATTATCGTGCGTGGCTCAGCCTTACGGTAAAGGTCTTTATGATGAGGATGTACCATATGGCACTCAAACTTCACTTTCGATTGCCGTAAACGGCAACGTGGGTATACCGATCATTCCGACCGACAGCGGCGTTCTTGCGGACGGCTCAAGTACCATTACGGTAACCTCCACTGATGTCAAAGGTTACAAACTGTATATTCGCGCTCTATCGGATACGAATCTGAATAATTCCGGAGCGGCTTTGCCGGCCTCATCTAACGGATTACCCGCGCCACTATCTATAAATACTTGGGGCTATAATACCGATGCATCAGATAATTATTTGGGTATAACTTTGTCAGACTCATTAATCAAGTCAGTGACATCCCCCGTAAAGAACGGCGACATTACGAACGTCAAATACGGAATATATATGAATTTATCAAAGCCCGCCGGTAACTACACGACGACCGTAATATATACAGCAGTTCCTCAAACTGATTGATTTTTTCTACGCACAAACCTACGCTTCAGATATATTATCAATCCTACGAAAGCGGATATAATTGCAATGACCGCCCAAACCGGCAAATACAGCATATAACGGACGGTTATTTCAGCTGGCGTATCACCAAGTCCGATTACGTATACGACCTTGTATAGTCCGGGCCATTTCGGCATCGAAAAACTATCCGTTACCAATCTGGCAGTACCGGGTAATATTAATGACTCTCCGGTTTTACTTTCACTCGCTATCTGGCCGAAAGGATCATAAAACGTCACGTTATAACGGCTGCGATAATGCGTCGTTCCCTTGTTACTCAACAGCACGCTCCATTGGCCGTTTTTCGTGACATACCATGGCGATGCTAATGACATCAAGCTACCGATACGCGATACTTCACCAGTCACGGTAATATATAAAAGCGACGCGATTCTTTGCTCGGAAACGATTCCCTTTTCTGATGACCTAGACCCAGTGCTAGCAAACAAGCTAACATAACGTCCGCCGGGTTCGGCTGATTGCGGCACGCCAATATCGTAGAATATCTTTTTGGTTTCATTAGCTTTCAAAGTAACTTCATCGGTTTCAAACACAATCCACTTTGATACTTCGGACTCTTCGGTAAATGCATAATCATATTGCTGATTTATTACACTGAATTCATTGGCATTGAATTTTACGTCAATCGATTCACCGCTCGAATTAGTGACCGTCAAACTGCCCTTATGCGATGTCCCCGGCGCGATATTGAATTCGCTCCTAAGTGGCGACAGTGTCAAGCCCTTTGACTGCACCGCAGATTCGTTTCCGGCGTATGCGACACACGTACCAAAAACTAAACAATATATTGTTAAAACGACTACAAAAATGTTTCGCAATACGACAACACCCTGCAAATTTGCGAATGGTTTTCGATTAATCTTTGACTTCATCCAATAAATAATAAAATACCTTAGAACATCTTGAACATATCGCCTGATGATATTACATAAGTAAGCCTTATCTGCCCGGTATAGCCGACACCACCTGTGGTCGAAGTACCCTGTCTACCGCCAGCACCGCCTCCGCCTCCACCAGGTCCGGAAGCCGGTGGATTACCATTCGACTTCCGGTTTCCACCATTACCACCGGGCCCACCGTCAGTTATGGCCGTAGCACCGGTCTGTGAAGTAGCGTTATTGCCATTCGACCCAGAACCGCCCGATCCAGCACCGCCGCCGCCCGCAGTCGTAGTAGATGTGTAGCCGTTACCACCATTGTATTTTACGTCCCCTACTCCAGCCGAAGCCTGCCCGCCGGTCCCACCAGCACCGCCGTTATTACCGCCAGTTCCGCCGGCTTTTGCCAAGACCGTCGAAGTATTAACGAAATATGTATCTCCACCTACCACGTAAACGTAGTTATTCCCGGGTATCACGTGGTAAGAATTTAATCTGGAATACGCACCGCCACCGCCGCCACCGCCGCCATTTCGACCATTTATCGTTCCATTACCGCCAGCTCCACCGCCACCCCAACACTCAACTTGGACAAAAGTTACCCCCACGGGGCAGGTCCAAGTTCCCGAAGATGTATAAGTAACTTGTGTCATTAAATATTCCCGGTCATCGCCACTAGATCCCATTTGGAATCAGTGTTGTTATAGATAAAACCTAAATACATCGTTTTTGAAACCACTGTCGTCGTGGGTAATGCGATTTCCGTACCAGCACGATATATCGCATTCCAAGCGAGCGTTCGAGCCACCCCGTTATCCTTTATTCTGATCATCAACTTCCTGCCCTCTGCCGGCGTTCCGGTTGGTGCTCCGAACGTCGCTCCAGCAGCTTGCGCGGTTATAGTGTATAAATCAGTAGTATCACTGTTCGGAGTTGGGGTTGAGCTGGATGAGATGGTAGTTACCCTCGGTTGTCGATAACTATCTTTTAATTCGGTCCATGCAGGTAAATTGCCGCTACTGACGTTCAAAATCTGCCCAGCTGCAGTACCTATGGCTAACCTAACAAAATTACCGCCGCTATCGCGATAATATATGTCGCCCGCCACACCCGATGAATCATCGTAAG
>CAYQOL010000004.1:9280-41717 GCA_964419165.1 uncultured Saccharimonas sp. (SeqCode) | reverse complement strand
TTTCACTTGGCTAAATAAAATAACGACCGCGAGGGTCGTAATTAAATTTTGGCGGAGGAGGGGAGATTCGAACTCCCGCTCCAGGTCTCCCCAGACTAACGATTTAGCAAACCGTCCCCTTCAGCCACTTGGGTACTCCTCCTTAGGATATTAGTATGCACTTTTTGCGTATCTTTTGCGTAAATCGTAAGTTAGGGGACGGTTCCGTCCAATAATTCACGTTTCACGCAGCAGCCACTTGGGTACTCCTACTTAAAATATGAGTTACGTTCGCCACGTAACTCCTGTATGAAGCGCAAGCGCGGGGACGGTTCCCGTCTATTCACTTGCGTTCCACACAGCAGTCACTTGGATGCTCCACGCTGTTCTCGTTGATTTATTGTAGCATATCCTACGGATATCAGTCTAAGATTTTAGGAGCTCTTGTAATTTCGATGTTATTTTCGCAACCTCTGGTAATACTGTCGCCGAAAAAGGGTACTTTCATTAGTGGGTTATATCCTAGCTTTTATTGTGGCGACGAAATCTCGAGCCATTTCACGGACTTTTAGATCGCAATTAGGCAATACTTTGGCGACTAAAATGACCGCAAACAATACGGCGAAGCCACACATAATGGAAGGGATCCCCTTTAATGTGCTCGGATCAATGACGTTTACTGTGGTAGTTGGTAGGATGAATACCAGATAACCGATGGCCATTGATTGTAGGGCTTTTTTGCTTTTAGGCAATTCGTTGCTCCATATCCATGCCATATAGGTTCCTATCAAAAGCCAGCCATAATAATACACACCGAACGGTACGGAAATCGATTTGATAGTGCTAAAAACAGCATAATTCGCATAGCATTCTTTTATGTTTACGGAGCCTAATGCAAATAGATAGAATGCAATAAAAATCGCACAACTTGCATACGCCGCGCAGACCAATGCCGGCATTTTCTTGCCGGAAATAGCCGTCAGCATATGAATTCCAAGCGCCGGTAGTAAAGTAATTGCTCCGTATCCTAACCGAGCCCATTCGAAATTAGTAAGCCCCATACCGCCGCAAATCATATATTCGGCCAATTGGAATGTACCGAGCGATATTAACATAATAATCGCCAATCTGGTGACGGTATTGATTTTATAACGCCAAAACGTATAAAATGCCAGACCGAATTCAATCAAGAAAGTAGCTAGCATTACCGGGGGTGAGAAACAGAACAATTTTCCTTTGTACTTGTTATGCATAATAACCACATTATAACCTATTTTGTATTTGATAATAGACGCTTGAAAGCCTATGATAATAGTAAGCAATAGAAATTTGGGGGTCGCAGTGAATATTATCGAGACCAAGAAATTAACCAAGTATTACGGCAAAACGTTAGGTATAGCGGATGTCAATATGACGGTTTATGAAGGCGAGATTTTCGGTTTTATCGGTCCGAACGGTGCTGGGAAATCGACGACGATCAGGACGCTATTAGGGCTTATCCATCCTACGAGCGGTAGCGCGACGATTTTTGGCAAGGATATTACGAAGTATGGCCCTGAAATCAAAGAAGATATCGGTTATCTGCCGTCCGAAGTTTTTTATTATGACGATATGAAAGTTATCGATTTGCTAAGGTATTCGGGCAGTTTTTACAAGAAAGATAAGCAGGAAATCGAATCACGCATAAAGGAACTGGCCGAATATCTGGACTTGGATCTGAATAAAAAAATTGATGACTTATCTTATGGCAACAAAAAGAAAATAGGCATCGTGCAGGGCTTGTTGCATCAGCCGAAACTAATTATTCTTGATGAGCCGACCGGAGGCCTAGACCCTTTGATGCAGCAAAAATTCTTCGATTTACTTCGTGAAGAAAATAAAAAAGGCGTGACAATACTATTCTCCTCCCATATCCTGAATGAGGTTCAAAAATTGTGCGACCGAGTGGCTATTATCAAGAATGGCCGTATCATCAAGGTCGAAAAAATCGCTGATTTGGCAAAAAATACCCATAAACGTTTCAAGATCGAAACGTCAAAACCAATCGATAAAAATATATTTGAAGAATTGGATGGAGTAGGTAATTTGTCTATCGATGGTAATTCGGCAAGTTTTCTTTACAGGGGTAATATAAACCGGATCATCAAACTGGCTGCCGGGCTTGAGTTGACTAATATGCTGATTGAAGAGCCCGATTTGGAAGAGATATTTATGCATTATTACAAAACCGATGACGAGTAGATGATGAACGTATTCAATAGAGAAATCAAAGCATACTGGAAATCGACTCTGGTTTGGTCAGCTTCATTATCAGTTGGCGTGGTTGTTTTCCTATCGATGTTCTCGGCATTTTCTGGTGACGTCGACGCCACGAAAAGTATAATGGAGCATTTTCCGCCGGCAATTCGGACGGCTTTCAACCTGTCGCTTCGTAACTTGTTTACGATTTACGGATTTTTGGCTTATCTTTTGACTTTCTTGACGCTTGCCGGTGCAATCCAAGCCATGAATTTAGGAGTTGGTATTATTTCCAAGGAAGAAAGTAGCAAGACGGTCGATTTTTTGCTTTCCAAGCCGATTACTCGCACTAGGGTTGTGACTGGTAAATTGTTGGCAGCCTTATTATTAATACTGTTTACTAATGCGATATTCGTTTCGGTCTCTATAGCTATGGGCGAGGCGGTCTCGAAAGTAGACTTTGACGAAAAAATTTACCTGCTAATTGCGACAACTATGCTGTTAATCCAATTGTTCTTTTTGTCTTTCGGTGCGTTATTATCAGTTATTATTCCAAAAATCAAATCGGTAATCGGGGTTTCGTTACCAGCGGTCTTTGCGGTGTTCTTTATTGGTATGCTCGGTTCGATATTGGACAACGAAAACATCAAATACCTCAGCCCTTTCAAGTATTATGATTCAAACTATATTATCGACCACTCCGCTTTTGATTTGAAATATTTGATAATTGAAGCAGTTTTCATAGTCGTTGCTATCACTGCTAGCTATATTTTGTATATCAAAAAAGACGTCAGGGCGGCGGCGTAAGGAATAAATGATGAACGTATTTTTTAGAGAATTGAAAGCTTATCGAAAAAACTTGATATTTTGGTCTGTCGGTATGCTTATGTTGATTTGGGCCAGTATGGTAAAGTATTCCGCGTTCTCCACTTCCGGTCAGTCGATTACCGAAATGATGAAGCAATTTCCTCGTTCTATTCAGGCAATATTCGGTATGACCGGGTTCGATTTGACGACGATCAGTGGTTTCTATGGTGTTATGTTTACATATATCGCATTGATGGCTACTGTTCATGCCGTGATAATCGGTTCGGATATTATCGCCAAGGAAGAACGTGACCGTACTACGGAATTTCTGTTCGTCCGACCGATTTCACGCGTTAAAATATTAACTTCCAAGATTTTTGCCGGCCTATTCTGTTTAGTTATTTTTAATTTGGTGACGTGGGCCTCGTCTTGTTACTTCGTTGATTATTATGGCAAAAATAGTATGTCGTCTGGCGACTTGGCGTTACTGATGGTGGGGTTGTTATTCTTACAACTCATATTCTTTTTTGTTGGCGTCGCAGCAGCGTCCATTTTGAAAAGATCGAAACTGTCAGGTTCGATTGCTACTTCGATTTTGTTGCTGGCATTCATATTGACGGTATTTATCAATATTAATGAAAAATTGAGTGATCTGAAATATTTCACACCGTTCCGTTACTTTGATGCTAAGGATTTGTTGCAAAAAGGCAGCCTCGATCCGGTTTACGTTTCAATCTCTTTGGCTTTAATAATCATAATGATTGTGTCTGCATACAAAAAGTATACTTCAAGAGATCTAAGTGTTTGATATCGGGTATAATATCTTATTATGGCTAGTATTAGGGAAACCGTTAAAATAATAATACCAACAGGTCTGTTTAATAAAATCGAGCCTTTTGGGCATCTGATCGAGGCGATAGTCGCCAATATACGTTACGGTTTTCCGTCGCGTGGAATGCACGTTATTGGCGTGACTGGTACGAATGGAAAAACCTCCACGACGTTTTTTATTCACAGGCTACTTCACGAGGCTGGTTATAAGGCAGGATTCCTGAGTACGGTTGCGTATGGGCACGGTAAAAAACAAAACCCCCAGATTGAACACATAACAACGGCGCAACCTGGCGTTTTGCAGCGACGACTGCGCGACTTCAAAAAAGCTGGCGTCAAGTGGGTAGTTATTGAAACATCAAGTCATTCATTGGCTCAATATCGGGTTTGGGGAATTCCTTTTGAGATAGCAGTGATGACTAACGTAACCGACGACCATTTGGATTATCATGTGACATTTGATAGGTATCTGGATGCAAAACTGCGGGTATTTAAAATCGCTTCTAGACATGGTCGTAAATTCGGCATTGTTAATGCCGATGACCCTAATGCGAAACGGTTTATCGACAGTATACCTAGGTCAGTAACGTATGGTATAAATGCCGGTGAACTTAGAGCAAAAAATATCAAATTGGCGGTAGACGGGGCGACATATAGGGCTGTTATCGGTGATGAAGCCTATAACATCAAGCTAAATATGTTAGGTGATTTCAATGTCAGTAACAGTTTAGCGGCCGTAGCCGTCGGGCGGGAGTTGGGTATAAGTAAAGAAAAAATCGAGAAAGGTATTGAATCGGTAAAGTATATCGAGGGCCGTATGGCGGTAATCAATGAAGGGCAGCCATTCAGGGTTATTATCGATCACGCTTCGACCCCGGATGCTTTTGAGCGATTTTTCTATTATGTGAAGCCCACAACGAAAGGCAAATTAATAGCCGTATTCGGCTCGGCTGGACGACGTGACGTGTCCAAACGTTCCGTCCAAGGTGAGATAGCTGGAAAATATTGTGACGAAGTAATCATAACCGAAGAGGCTGATCGAGACGAAGACGGCCAAAAAATTATGGAACAAATTAGTGAGGGCGCAAAAAAAGCCGGCAAAATATTGGACAAGGATATGTTTTTGGTTCACGACCGAGAGGCCGCAATCAGATTTGCGCTTAGTAGAGCCAAGTCATCGGGCGACACGATCGCTTTGATGGGTAAAGGCCAAGAGAAATTTATCGAGAGAGCTGACGGCGACTACCCTTGGAATGAGACTGAAGTCACAAAAAAATTACTAAGAGGAATTGTAAAATAATCGCGATTGCCAGCACTACTTTTCATTTATTGAAATGATTTTGTTTGGTTAAAGATTATAACTTGAATCGCGAAACCTCCTCAGGGCCTGCTGTCCGGTCCGCCTATAAGATTCTTTACGGATTGCCAAAAAACAATTTTGGGGCCACCCCGCAAAATGTTGTCCTCGATTAGGGTTTTGAGACTCGGATTTTTAATAATATGAATCGTGGTGTTTGTAATAGTGTAAACGGTGGGCGATTCGCTCGCCTAATTTATTCCACAGCTTGTATTTTACCTGATGAATTATTAAATCATAACAACCGATATAATCGGTCACTGTTTTATTGAAACCGGTCTTGAATAGGCCTATGCCGTAGTGTTTATGCTGAGGGTTATTGATTTCTTCGCTTGGTGGAGAGCCGCAAAAATCGTGAAAAGTCGAACCGCGTGATTTAGACCACTCGATGACGTGCCATTGTAACAGATGGCTGGCGCCGTAAACCGTACGTTTGCGAATACTAGCACCGTCTTTGTAGGTGCTTTTTCTTCCGAACGTCATAGCGAAGGCGCCGGCAACTACCTGATTATCATAGTATGCAAAAAAAAGCTGTCCCAGTCCGGCCGCTTCGAATCTTTGCCAGAAAGTTCTATAGTAATAATAGCCTCTGATACCAAATTGACCTTCGGCTGTTTCGGCTAGTAAATTATACATTACACGGCAGTTTTCGTCATTTGATGTTACCTGTTTGACAATTACCCCGTCACGTTCGGCGCGCCTGATAGCGTGGCGGCCTTTCTGTGGTAATTTCATCAACACGCTGTCGAGCGTATCACTGATGTCGAGAGTAATAGTTGAGGGGTTAGGGATTATCGGTCTGGATTTAACAAGTCCGTGTTTTTCCATTTTTGGCTGTTCACTGCGATTAAGTTCGGTTTCAACACGGATGACAAAAGCGCCGTTTTTTTCGGCGAACGGTTTCAATTTCTCTAGTACATCAAATAAAGCTTGCGATGAAGTGACGTTCGGTCCTTTCGGCAAATACCACAATTTTCCAAGTCCGGGCACGTTCTTTTCCAGAATAGTCACGGCTAAATCACCGATGAAAACGAAATAAGCCTTGTATCCGCCAGTTTCCTTTTGCGTAGCATATTCAAAACTGGAAAAAACATTGCCCCCGTCGGGATTGTTCAGGATGTATTTATCCCATTCTTTGATCTCTTGAGCGTCAGCGAAACGGACTTTCATTAACATTCATTGTAATCGCTTGAGGTGTAAAAATGAAGGCATGTTGTCGAAGTAGGCGGCAATTAATCTTTTGCCCACACTAAAGTCACATAGAACCATACGAGTGAAACAATTAACGTTGCGGCAGAATGGATAGCGGAAATAACACTATCCGTCGGTTCGTCCGGCAATAATGTATATTTAATTGCATACATGAGTGATGGAAAAATGGCCACGTAAAATATGCCGATTGATATCGTGAATAATTTGGATAAATTATTCATTTTTCTCCTGAGTAAGATAAAACCAGGGATAATAAAGGCGACTATTGCGATAGTACATTGAGCAATTGTAATAATAAGGGCGTCTAAGGAGTTGCCGCTTGAATAATATATGTCTTTTAACATATCCGAGAATACCAATAGTAGGCATATTAAAAAGGTTATCTTGAATGTGTTTGAAAATCTCTCAATTTCTTTTTTAGAATCTACCTTCAAGTATCTATGCAAGAATATGCTATAGATGGCTACTGAAGAAATCAATTCTATCAGGACACTTATTTCGATACCGATCATATTCTCTGTTGCGCCATTAACCAATGAAGGCGTCCATTTAGCAAGGGTGCAGATTGCAAGCCAAATCAGCAATCCGAACAACGCCCAGATTGTGGAATTGAATATCTTTGCAAGAGTCGAGTCTTTGCTACTTTTTATATTTAGAAAAGCCGTAGTAAAAAATACTATCGGTAATACTAAATACAAACCAAAATTAATTATGTAATCACTAACTAATTCTCGGGAATCCATAATCTGGCCTAATGTAAAATAGGTTGAAATTTGTAAGGCAATTATTGCCACAAACAGAATGATGGTTGTTATGATGATGTTCTTTTGAAAAATACTAGGATATTTGAATATTTGTTTCATTATGTTTATTAATATAGCATAAGAACTTCTGGATTTTTTGTATCAAATATTTTGGCACTCGGGGGTTGAAAGTGCCAATTTTTTTGTTTACAATGATAAGTACGTAAAAAATTAGGAGGAGTAATTTATGAGTACACCAATCAAACCTCTGGCGGGCAGGGTAGTAGCCGTACGCGAAGAAGCTCAGACAAAAACTGCTTCGGGGCTTTACTTGCCGGATAATGCCAAAGAAAAACCGGTCATTGCAAAGGTCGAGGCTGTCGGTCCTGACGTTAAAAGTGTCAAAGTTGGAGACCGTATTGTCTACAAAGAATACACCACGACCGACTTGAAAATCGGCGATAAAGAATATTTGATTGTAAAAGAAGAAGATGTCCTGGCGACAATCGTTTAAGTAGGAGTTTAAAAAAAATGGCAAAGAAAGTATTTTATGATGATGATGCTCGCGAGCGAGTGCTTGGTGGGGCGAAGGCTTTGTATGATGCCGTAAAGGTGACATACGGTCCAAAGGGGCGTAACGTGATGATTGCCAAGGGATACGGCGGCCCGACGATTACGCACGACGGTGTGACAGTAGCTGAGGCTATGGATTTGCCTGAAGAGGACGACAAGACCTTGGGCTACAAAGTCGGAGCTGAACTTATCAAACAGGCTGCCAGTAAATTGAACAAAACCGCTGGCGACGGCACGACGACCGTCACTGTATTGACATATAGCATCTTGAAAGAAGCTAGCCGGCTGATTGCGGCCGGACATAATCCAATGGAGCTGCGCAAAGGTATAGAAGCGGCCGGTGCGGAAATCGTGTCTGAAATCGACAAACTTAGCGAAAGTATCGAAGGTAAGTCCGACCGCGTCGCCGAAGTTGCAACTATTAGCGCTGGTGACGAAATCATTGGCAAGCTAATTGCTGATGTTATAGAAAAAGTTGGCAAAGATGGCGTAGTTACTGTCGAAGCCAGCCAAGGTATGGAACTGGAGTCGGAAGTCGTAGAAGGTTTTACGTTCGACCGCGGTTTCGTCAGCCAATTCTTCGTGACTGATATCAACCGCCAAGAAGCTGTTTATGAAAAACCGGCCATCGTAATTACTGACAAAAAAGTTTCAAGCGCTCAGGAATTCTTGCCGATTTTGGAAAAATTGGTCACGGCCGGCAAAAAAGACGTAGTACTGATAGCTGACGAAGTTGAAGGTGAAGCACTTAGTATCTTAGTACTTAATAAGTTGAAGGGCGTGTTCAACACAGTCGCTGTCAAAGCTCCGGCTTTCGGTGATAGGCGTAAGGAAATATTGTCAGATATTGCTATTCTGACGGGTGCGACTGTTATTAGTGAAGACCAAGGCTTGACGTTCGAAAATGCCGGTCTGGAAGTTATCGGCACGGCCCGCAAAGTTATTGTTGGCAAGGACGAAACAACTATCATCGAAGGGGCTGGTAAAGCGAGCGATATTAAACTGCGTATCGTACAAATCAATTCCCAAGCCGAAAACTCAAGCAATAAATATGACAAGGAAAATTTCGTCAAGCGTGCGGCGTCGTTATCAGGTAAGGTTGCTGTTATCAAAGTCGGCGGTGCGACCGAAACTGAAATCGACGAAAAGAAATTCCGTGTCGATGACGCCGTGGCTGCCACTAAATCAGCCTTGGCGGAAGGTATCGTACCGGGTGGTGGCGTAACGCTAGTTAACTTATCGGACAAAATCGTCGTAAGTGGCGCTGATTCGATCAATGCTGGCCGCCAAATTCTAAAGAACGCCCTGAAACAGCCGTTCTTGCAGATTACCGAAAACGCTGGGCTGAACAGTAATGCGCTGTTGGCACAAGTCGAATCAGCAAAGCCTGGATTTGGGATTAATGTCAATAAATCCGATAAAGGTCTGATTGATGTCAAGAAAGACGGCGTAATCGATCCGACCCGCGTTGTCAAAGAAGCCGTTTTGAATGCGGTTTCAATTGCATCAACCGCCGCTACTATGGGTGCGTTGGTCGTTGATATTCCAGAAAAGGAATCGCATTCCCATGAAGGTATGGGTGGAGGAATGGGTTACTAAATACCGTCGAACAACAAAATACCCGCGGGTCGCGCCGCGGGTATTTTATTCAATTCCTTTATGAAGTTTGCTGATTTGACAGGTAATCGATTTCTTTGATGATGTTTAGTAAGGCTTCAGCGCGGCGACTTTCGTCGGTGATGGCTTGGGCGGCATTGTGCGCTGGCGCAATCAATGATTTGTCGTCGGTGCTGCGAAGAAGTAATAAATATATGTCGAATCTTTCTTCCGGCGCTAGACTTAGTTTGTCTACTAGAGGGCGAAGTTCCAATAATGCATCTTGCTTGATTTCATCCAACTCGCCGTTAACGGGGACTGGTGTCATCGGTTGCTGCGGTGATTCATAGTTCGTGGCAGGCGGCAATGTTTGGGCGGGTTCGTTCACGACTGGTGGTGTTTCTGTCTGGATTTCCGCGGATTGATTAATTTCCGGAGGATTATATCCGACGACAGGCTCTTCGAATGGCTGATTTTCGGCTGGTGCGGGTTCGGGTAAATCCGGAATCTCAATCGGATCGGGCAGTGCGCTCGGTTCGGGAATATTAACCGGCTCCGGTAAGACCGTCCCGTCATCTTTTTGGTCGGACGATGCTTGTGCGGTAGGTACAGGCGTTTCTTCAAATTCCAAGTTATCGTCGCTTATGCCCGGGACACCAGCTAACGCTTTGGCTAGTTCCTGGTCATCACTGATCGGTTGCGTTGATTGTATTTTCGTATCCATTACCCACCCCTAATGTTATTGTTTACGCTTATTTATCTAATACTTTATCATATATTTTTGCTTCGTAGCAAGGAAATAAAAGTCATGATAGATCAGTCATATCTATGCAAAGATTCGATAGGGTCTTTTCGGGCCGCCCGAACGGCAGGGTAAAGACCGAACAATAGCCCCATAATCACCGATATCGCAACGGATATTCCTGCAATTTGCCAATTAATGGCAGGTTCGAACGTCAAAAAAGTACATATCGCAAATGCCAGTATGTAACCCAATATATAACCAGTTATGCCGCCGCAAACACTGATTGCTAACGATTCGATCAAGAATTGCATCGAAATGTCCATATCGCTTGCGCCCAGAGCTTTTCTGATGCCGATTTCCCGTGTTCTTTCCGCGACTGTAACTAGCATAATATTCATGATTCCGATGCCGCCAACAAGTAACGATATGGCGGCTATGGCTGTTAGCGCGCCGGCAATCGTATAAAAAAATTGACTGGTCGGTTGGGATATCTGGTCTCCGGTTAGTACTGAGAAATCATTTTCTCCATTATGATTTTTCAGAAGGGTCTTGTTGATATCGATGATTGCTTTGTTTAGATTAGAAATGGAGTCGGCTTTTATATTAATCTGTTGAATCTGGGTGATGTTTTGATTCATCTTTTTACCGACATCAAAATTTATGATAGCCGCGTTGTCAAAATCAATCGAATTGAAATTAATCGGATTGTTTTGACGTTTTAGAATCCCTATAACCGTAAAAGAATTATCGTGAATCGTAAATGTGCGACCAATGGATAACTCGGTCCCAAAAATGTCAATCGACAACTGAGTACCGATTACTGCCGTGTCAGGACTGATTTCCGGATCCAGGAATTGACCGTCGTTTACTTTCAACTCGGCAAGTTCGGCAAGCTCCGGCGTGGTTGCTACGATAACTGAGCTGCTTGGTGCGGCAGAATCGGCTTTGATTGCGCCAGCCAAGATCATAATCGGTGCTACTAGATGTATATTAGGGATTTTTTTGATTGAAGTTACGTCATTTTCGGTCAAAGTGCTGAGGGTGTATTTATTCTGCGTATGCATCTTGGTTAAATTATCAATGGGGTCTATCATTTTACCCGGTCGGATGACCGCGATATTACCGCCAAGTGAATTTACTTGATTACTTACGATTTGACTGGCACCGCTAGAGAGTGCCATTATCGTCGTGATACTTGCTATGCCTATAGTCACCCCAAGCATTGTCAGTCCGCTTCGAATCCGGCTGCTGTGCAAAGATTGAAGGGCATTTTGAACGTGATTGATAAATAGAATACGCATTATTCATTACCCGTTTCTTCTTGGGATTCTTTCGAAGCTTTCCGACGTTTTTTACGCGCTGTCCTTTTGCGTTTTACTGTCGCTGACTTCAAAGTGTCCGTATCGATTTTTCCGTCCAGCATCGTAATCACGCGACTGGCATAAGTCGTCAGGCGGGGATTGTGAGTGACCATAATTATCGTATTTCCGCGTTTGTGCAGGTCTGCCAATTCTTCCATAATGATATGGCTGGAACGTGAATCCAGATTGCCAGTCGGCTCATCAGCCAAGATTATTGACGGTTGATTGACTAGTGCGCGCGCAATTGCCACGCGCTGCATTTGACCGCCAGACAGTTGATGTGGCATATAATATTCGCGTTCATTCAGATGAAAATTACGCAGGATATTACTAGCCATAATCAGTCTGCGAATCTTACCGACGCCCTTGTAAGTAAGTGGCAATGCGACGTTATCTATGACGTTCAAGCGGGGGATTAAATTGAAACTTTGAAAGACGAAGCCGATTTGACGGCTGCGGATGCGGGCTTGTTTACGTTTAGATATGGATTCGACGTTTTCGCCGTTCAATTCGTATTCACCTTCGATTGTTCTGTCAAGTAATCCTA
Organism: uncultured Saccharimonas sp. (SeqCode); assembly: GCA_964419165.1. Lineage (GTDB taxonomy): Bacteria > Patescibacteriota > Saccharimonadia > Saccharimonadales > Saccharimonadaceae > UBA1547. The sequence goes on along the minus strand of CAYQOL010000004.1, from coordinate 29,728 downwards.
GAACGTTTAGTAGAGTAGTTTTACCACAGCCACTTGGTCCCATGATGGCAACAAATTCACCTTTTTTAATATCAAGGTCTATGCCGTCTAAAGCTACGTTTTCGGCATCGCCAATACCGAAAGTTTTACGCAAATTTTTCAAGCGTATTACCGGAGGAGTGCTGTCATTTGTCATTACATATATTATGCAAGTACACAAACCTATTGGCAACCATCACTTTAAAGTGGAAATAACAACTATATCTATATCAAATTTAAAAAGATTAAAAATAGCTTAATAATAGCTTATCAGGGTTCAACCCTGATAAGTTTATTTTAAGTTTAAATTAAAAATGTATATTTAGTAATTAAAAATTTGAGGTGTTATAATGGTATCGTTGTTTGGAGAGATGGCCGAGTGGTTGAAGGCGCACGCTTGGAAAGCGTGTGTGCGGGCAACCGCACCACGAGTTCGAATCTCGTTCTCTCCGCCATAGAAAAATGCCGACCTTTTTGGTCGGTATTTTTTAATTTTTTCTTTTTGATCTTAGCTTAAGTATAACTGAACGAAGGTCGGACCTTGGCTAAGCAAAATTTGAGCGAAAGATATGGCATATTCAATTAATCAATTAGCTAGTCTATACTAATTGAACAATGAACTCAAAGGAAAAGACTAAGGAATTTTTTGAACGAACTATAGCGCAGCACGTTGATGAGTGGCGTTTGATTGATTATGTGCCGGAGGTCGAAAAATTGGCAAGGAAAAGTTTTGGCTGATGAAAATGTATATATCAATATTCAGAACCCTTTATAAATGGTTTTGTCTATGCAGTCCGATTTGAGGTAGAATAGAAGAGATAATATCCGAAAAGGAGCGAATATAATAATGCCACCGAAAAACGAAATCATCCCTACGCGGGTCCTGCCTGGTTTTATGGAACTATTGCCGCGCGACCAGATAGCTTTTAATAAGATGCTTGATACTATTCGCGGCGTCTACGAGCAATATGGTTTTTTGCCTATTGATACGCCTGTCATTGAACGAGCGGAAGTAATTTATGCCAAAATCGGCGGTGAAAATGCCAAACAGATTTACCGATTCAATAAAGGTGACAACGATTTAGCATTACGGTTCGACCTGACCGTGCCGCTGGCGCGTTACGTCGCCGAACACTCTAATGATCTGGTGTTTCCATTCAAGCGTTATCATATTGGCAAAGTTTATCGTGGCGAGAATCCTCAAAAGGGTCGTTTCCGCGAGTTTTACCAATGTGACATCGATATCATTGGCAACGAAACACTCAGATTGATAAATGATGCCGAAGTGACGATGGTAATCTACGACGTGTTTAAGAAACTTGATTTCGGTCGTTTCGTAATCCGCATCAATAATCGCAAACTGATTACGGGCTTGCTAAATTCAGTCGGGATAGGTGATTTGTCCGTTGAGGTTATGCGCCTGATTGACAAGATAGAAAAGATAGGTGAAGAGGTTGTGCGAGAAGACTTGATGAAGTTGGGCGTATCCGAAGAAGCCACGCACAGAATATTCGATTTCTTGTCTATAAAAGGTGATAAAGACGAAATTATTATTAGGTTACAAAGTTTGGACGTAGAGGACGAATCTTTTCGAAACGGTATTTCGGAATTGGCGGAAGTAGTAAAAGATATTAGGTTGCTCGGTATGCCGGAGGATTCTTTTATTATTGATTTGTCAATTGCTAGGGGATTGGATTATTACACCGGCACGGTTTACGAAACCGTACTCGTTGACTATCCGGAAGTAGGTTCGATTTGCTCCGGCGGCCGTTATGATAATTTGGCCGAGAAATATATCGACAGGAAATTGCCGGGAGTGGGTATTTCGATAGGACTTACCCGGCTATTTTCACAACTCAAAGCAGCTGGTCTGATTGAATCCGAGATTGGGACGTTAGCGAAAGTCCTAGTAGTGCCATTAGCCGAGGATTATTCGAAAGCTCTTGAAATCGCGGCGTTATTAAGAGGACAAAGTGTCCCGACTGAAGTATATCTGGAGGACGGCAAGATGAAAAAAAAGATGACATATGCCGATAAATTAGGCGTACCGTACGTAATCGTAGTCGGCGAGGATGAAATCTCAACCGGTAAATATACGGTCAAGAATATGGCTACGGGCGAACAGATAAAATTACCCGGTTACCAGATAGCTTCGTATATTTTAGGATAAATTACTTTTTAAAAAAATCTTTCAAGTTTATGCTTTCGTGTACAATGTATGCAGGAGGATTGTGTTAATGTTTAAAAAAATAAAAGACCCTTATGTTAAAAAAACCCTACAAGCGATTTTCATTTTTCTAGTAGGCTTTATTTTATTGTGTGTGACATATTTGGTATATGCCACAGTTTATAATATTACCGATTATCTTGTCCCAAAAGAATTCGTATTAGCTAATAGTTGGTATGAATCTATCAGGATGTTAGTTGTGAGCTTGGCTTTGTTGCTTGGTTTTGGCTTTTTACTAAAATCTAAGTTAAGCAATATTTATAAGGCAGCTATTATGATAGTGCCGACAACAATTATTTTAGTCGTTTCCGGAGTAATATTGTACGAGAACCCTCTCGCTAGCTATCTACTAGGGTCTCTTATGACGTTTACTGCACTAGCTTACTTACATCTAACGAAACAGCCTTGGTATTATTGGTTTGCCATAGCTGTAGTTGCCGTGAGTCTGATGGTTGTAGCTATGACGGGCGTTGAAATTCAATTATTTTAATCAATCGACTTATAATGCAAAATGATATATATCAAAGGTCTCTAGAATTTCATAAAAGGAATCACGGAAAAATAGAGACCGTTAGTAAGGCGAAAATCAGTTCCAACGAGGTGCTGTCGTTGGCTTATACCCCAGGTGTGGCAGAGGTATCGCGCGAAATCGCTCGTGACCCTTCATTAGCTAGAGAATACACCCTCAAAAGAAACACTATCGCAATAGTTTCCGATGGATCGGCTATCCTAGGTTTAGGTAATTTGGGCGCGCTTGCGGCTATACCGGTAATGGAAGGAAAGGCAGCTTTGTTCAAAGAATTTGCCGGCGTAGATGCTTTCCCTATATGTTTGGATACCCAGGACACCGAGGAAATCATCAAGGTCGTAAAACAGATTGCACCGGTATTCGGCGGAATAAATCTGGAGGATATTTCGGCGCCCAGGTGTTTTGAAATCGAGTCACGTCTACGTTCGGAGTTATCTATACCTGTAATGCACGATGATCAATGGGGAGCGGCTACCGTTATTTTGGCTGGATTGATAAATTCGTTGAAGTTAGTTGGAAAGTCCAAAGAGGATGCCAAAGTAATTATTAACGGAGTTGGTGCAGCTGGCGTAGCAACCGGACGCTTATTGATGTCATTCGGAGTCAAAAATATTATTTTCTGTGATAGCCAAGGAATAATTCACAAGGACAGGAACGATTTGACCAAAGAAAAACAGGAACTGATAGAAAATAGCATTGCAGAGCCTTCACTAGGCAGTTTATCCGACGCAATCAAGGGCACGGACGTTTTTATTGGCCTGTCGAAGCCGGGATTACTGACAGGAGAAATGGTAAAGACTATGGCTGAAAAACCGATAATTTTCGCGTTGGCTAACCCGACACCAGAAATTATGCCGGACGAAGCTATCGCCGCAGGAGCGTACATCGTTGCCACTGGACGAAGCGACTTCCCTAACCAAATTAACAATTCGCTGGTCTTTCCGGGTGCTTTCAGGGGTATGTTGGAACAGAATATGCCTCAATTTAGAATCGAGATGTTTGGAGCTGTCGCTATTGCTATAGCTAACTTCGTACCCGATCCTTCGCCGCGAAAAATACTACCGACAATGTTTGAACAAAGAGTCCACTTGGTAGTGTCTGAAACTATTAAGGTGTTTAAATAGCGTAGAATAAACAACACAATACGCTAGATGTAGCGCTTATTGTATTTTGCGTGTTACAATGAAATTCCATGGAGGCTTTGGGCAGTACATGGAAAAAATAAAAAATCAGAAGTTTATTTTTGTAACTGGAGGAGTACTCTCGGGGGTAGGAAAAGGTGTTACGGCTTCTAGTATCGGAGTCGTATTAAAGGCAAAAGGCGCCAAAGTCTCAATTCAAAAATGTGACCCGTATCTTAACGTAGATGCGGGTCTTTTGAATCCTGCGGAACACGGAGAGTGTTTCGTTACGAAGGATGGAGCAGAAACTGATTTGGATCTGGGGCATTACGAGAGGTTCTTGGACATCGAATTGACGCAAAAGAACGCTACGCTTTCTGGTAAGTTGTTTTTGGATTTAATAAACGAAGAGCGGGCTGGTAAATTCGGTGGTAAAACCGTCCAGTTGGTACCTCACTTGACGCGTTCAATTCAGAATTCCATTATCGCCGCCGCCGATGGCAGTGATATTCATATTACCGAGATCGGAGGCACAGTAGGTGACTATGAAGGGCTTAGTTTTATAGAGGCTATTCGTGAATTTGCCCAGAAAGTCGGACGATCCAATTGTTTGTTCGTACATGTGGTTTACGTGCCATATATCGGCACCAGTAAGGAATTTAAAACCAAGCCCGCTCAGAATGCTTTGAATGATTTGCGAGGCTTCGGTGTTGTCCCGGATGCGGTCGTTGTTAGGACCGAACTTAAAGCGCCGGTTTCAGTTGCCAAGAAGATAAGTTTGTTTGGCGGAGTAGATGAAGATAATGTCTTGTTGATGCCAAACGCGGAAACCGTTTATCAGGTACCGTTGATTCTGGCGAACAGTAATATGAATAAATTGCTGTCAGAATTTTCTGATTTTGATAACGAACCTAATTTATCCGCCCTAAAAGAGGTTGTGAAGCGCCAAAGCAGTAAACCTGACAAAATTGTCAAGGTCGGGTTGGTAGCGAAATATATGGACAATGAAGATACATATATATCTGTGGTCGAAGCTTTGAAGGCTGCTGCTTGGCATAACAAAGTCGGTCTTAAAATATGTTGGATTAATGCTGAAACCGCTGGTGTGAAAGATTTCAAAAAAGTTGATGCCCTGTTGGTACCGGGCGGATTTGGTCCGCGAGGTATCGAAGGTAAAATTGCAGCCGCACGTTATGCTATGGATAACAACGTGCCATATTTGGGTATTTGTTTGGGTCTTCAGGTAGCTATCATTGCCAGTGCTCGCAAGAGCGGTCTAAAAGACGCGAACAGTACGGAATTCGATCCGGATACGAAAAACGACGTAGTTTATATTATGGAAGGTCAATCAGGCAAAGAATCGACCGGTGGCACGTTGAGACTAGGTGACTACCCGGCCAAATTAATGAAAGGCTCGTTGCTATCAAAAATATATGAATCTGTTAAAATTGTTGAGCGTCATCGCCATCGCTATGAAGTCAATCAGGCATTTTTGGATGATATCAAAAAAGGCGGCTTGGTTATTAGTGGTACTTCGCCGGACGGTAAACTGGTTGAGTTCATCGAGGCGCCAGGGTGCGATTATTTCGTAGCTACGCAGGCTCATCCGGAATTCCGCTCGCGTCCGACCCGTCCGCACCCGTTATTTATCGGTTTAATCAAAGCCAGTTTGGCTAAATGATTTTCTCGGTTATACTAGAAATCGATGGATAAAGTATTATTAGAAATAAAAAATGCCGTCAAACAATTGTTTGATATCGATGCTGATATCAGCTTGGCTCGTCCTGATTCTCAGTTTGGGGATTATTCCACGAACGTCGCGATGCAAATATCCGGTATTTTGAGTAAAAACCCGCGTGAAGTCGCAGATATTTTAACAGGTAGGTTGCGCCAGAGTGGTGATTTTTCAGATGTATCCGTTGCCGGACCTGGATTCATCAATATCAGATTGAAAGACGACATTCTCACTGGTGAACTATATGATATTCTGAATGATCCTGATAGTTACGGCAAGCCGAAGTATTATGAAGAGAAAGTTATCGTCACTGAATATTCTGACCCTAATCCGTTCAAAGTTTTGCATGTCGGGCATCTTTACACCAGTATTATAGGTGATGCTATATCCAATCTTGTAGAAAATGCCGGCGGTCGAGTCCACAGGGTTAATTTCGGCGGTGATGTTGGATTGCATGTTGGCAAAACGATGTGGGCGATAGTCAAGAAACTCGGTGGCGAATTTCCCGATAAATTATCGGAGATAAACGAGAACGATCGATCTGAATGGATGGCGGCCTGTTATGTCGAAGGCAGCAATGCGTATGAAGATAACGAGCAGGTGAAAAATGAAATCGTCGTTATGAACAAAGCGGTATACCGCCTTCATACCGAAAATGACCACGATTCACCACTAGCTCGAATTTATTGGACGTGCCGCGAGTGGAGTTATGATTATTTCAAAGCTTTTTATGCCAGAATAGGTACGAGTTTCGAAAAGTTCTATCCGGAAAGTGAGACTGCACAGATTGGTCTTAATACGGTGCTTGAGCAAAGAGATATGGGCGTATACAAGAATAGCGACGGTGCTGTTATTTTTGAAGGCGAACCTTACGGGCTACATTCACGAGTATTCATTAATAACGAGGGGCTGCCGACTTATGAAGCCAAAGATGTAGGCTTAAGTATAAAGAAGTGGGACGACTTTCACTTTGATAAATCGATAATCATTACGGGTAATGATATCGTCGAATATATGAAAGTAGTTCTTACGAGCATCGAACAGTTCAGGCCGGATTTGTCGTCAAGGACCAGGCATATTACGCACGGCAACGTCAAATTGACCGGAGGCGTCAAAATGAGCAGTCGTAGGGGGAATTTTTTACGAGCAGTTGATGTTATTGATATGACTGCTGACGAAAATGAAAAAGCTCAAGGCAACCGCGACGAAGAGCCTGTCTTAGGCGCGATAAAATACGCTTTTTTGAAAAACCGTATTGGCGCCGATATTATTTTCGAACCCAAAGAGTCAGTCAACCTACAGGGTAATAGTGGTCCGTATTTGCAGTATGCTTTAGCTAGAGCAAAATCGATTCATCGCAAGGCTTCGCCGGGAGTTGCGAGATTAGACTCGCCCGGTTACTATTCGCAGCACGAGCGTGATTTGATGTTTAAAATCACCGAGTATAAGGAAGTTATGGAAAAAGCGACCACGGAGCTGTTGCCACATTACCTCTGTACGTATCTTTATGAACTGGCGCAAGAATTCAATCGATTTTACGAAAATAGCCGTGTGATCGGTGACGAACGTGAGAATATTAGGCTGCATCTAATTACGGCATATGCCACTATTTTAGAAAATGGTCTTAATATTCTCGGCATTCCCACTCCTGAAAAAATGTAGTATTAAAAATTTATAAAAAACTTAAAATACGCTTATAAGGGTTCAACCCTGATAAGCAATATTTAAGCAAATATTAATATAAAATTAATAATAAGAATGCGTTGGGCTGGAGTGTCTGTTTGGATTGTGTTATATAATGTAGTTATCAGAGGAGGAAGTTATGCCAGTATCGAAAAATAACGTGAAAAAAGTTAAGCGTTTAGATGTCAAACCCGGAAAAATCGTAAAAGTGGGCGAGTCACAGTTGAAGGGGTTTATGGATTTTATCCGCACGCAAGGCGTGGTGGGGCTGGCTGTAGGTTTGGTGTTAGGTGGTGCGGTCGGTGTTATGGTCAAATCTTTGGTTGATAATGTCGTAATGCCGCCCTTAGGCTTTTTGTTAGGTTCGGCTGAGGGCTTGAAAGGTTTGACTTGGACGCTGGGTGAGACGTCATCCGGAAGCCCAGTAATACTGAGTTATGGTATATTTTTGAACGATTTTGTTAATTTCATAGTCATTGCGCTGGTGATATATGTCATCGTGCACTTGTTGCGGATAGAAAATATAGACAAAAAGAAAAAATAATATGGATAAGAAACTGAAAAACTTGCCAATCGAGCGCATACTTTGGGTTGATCTTGAGATGACCGGTTTGTCGCCGGAAAATGATATGATTTTGGAAGTGGCAGCTTTGGTGACTGACTGGGATTTTTACGAAGTTGCAAATTATCACGGTGTTATTAATAACGACGAAAATTTACTGGATGAGCGCCTGAAAGCCAATGCAGCTTTTTGGGATGCAAATCCGGAGTCAAAGCAAGGACTAATTGGTCAGAATGGTATGGGAAAAACTTTGGTCGATATAGAGAAGGAGATTATTGATTTTGTCGATACGAACTTCAAGTCGGGTGTACCAGTCCTTTTGGCGGGTAATTCAATCCATATCGATAGGCAGTTTATTGTAAAAAATTGGCCGAAATTCAATTCCAAGTTGCATTATCGTATGTTGGACGTCAGTGCTTGGAAAGTGGTTTTTGAGAACAAATATCACGACAGATTTCCGAAACCGGACGCCCATCGCGCGCTAGACGACATTCGCGGCAGCATTGTCGAGCTAAAACATTACCTGGCTAAATTTAAGTAAATATTCTACGAAACATATATCGCGAGTGACGTGATGTTTGTTAAAGCGAGAGGGAAATAGCGAACTTTTGACTTTTACGTCAAAAAGGAATAACCGTAGTTAATTTCGACGAGGTAGTACCCAAGGATGCTTTGCAAAAACTGTCGATATAATGTTGAAACAAGATGGGGTTACTTTATTTTTTCGGCGAACCCAAGCCTTTTATAAGTTAATTCTCGATATTTCTCTTTTTCTTCTTTAGTATCTGACAATACCCACTTCATTGCAGCCCACACGACGTCATTGGTTCTTGTAAGTTTCTCGTTCAATAATATTGAACTGAATAATTCACTCTCGGGCTTTTTACTATAAAATGAATATCGCGATACTAGCTTATTAAATTTATCTTCATCCATATGCGAGTGTATCTTGATGTAGGATAACTCCGAACCGTAACCAATACGTGAATGTTCGAAGTCGGTGAAGAATATTTTATTTCCGGTGCGTCTGAGATTGCCTCCGATATCGCCCCACTGCGGGTGTGCTTCGCCAAGTGATTCAGGCATAATTTTTTCAACGGTTATTTTATTTTCTTCAAGTCTGGTTTCTAGCCAATTGACGATGAAAGAATCTTTACAACCCTTTTTGACTATTTCGAATCTTGCATAGCCGTAGGTATTCAAGTGGTATAGGGGAGTCTCGATATCTATGTCGCCGAGGCCTATCCTCGTATCAGAAAAACCGTTTCTTTTAGCAAAGGCAAAATAATCCGCAGCTTTTTTTGAATGTATTTCATATAACTGTTTAGCTACGATATCGATGTCCGAATCGTCCAGCTCATTGAACGAAGTGTCTTTTTCACCAGTGAACGATTCGATGTATGTCGAGTGGTCGTCGTTTGAGAATAGTATTTCAGGCACAAAATTGATTCCGCTGTATCTGAGAAAAGATTGCATTAATACATCATTTGATCCGGTAAAGACGTCACCGGTCTCTTTTTGCATTTTCAAAATGCATTTTTTATTGTTTCTAGATGTAAGTTCGTAAGTGTCGCGGCGGTGACCGGATTGTATTAATTCGACCTTACAGTCGATATAATCTGGGTTAATTAGGAAAAAATCATTTATGACGCGTTTAGCTTTGTTCATATGTAAATTATATTACAAGTCTCTTGGGTTGAATGATTGTTATGATTCGCAATTCCTCAATATAAGTGGTAAAATATATAATAATATGTTAATTGTGGAGCAGAAAAAGAGCAAGCGCGGGCGCCGAGTGGTTCTGGGAATTATAGTAGTCGTCTTGATAGTTATTGCCGTGGGATGGTTTGTAAATGACAAGTTTATTAATAAAAACACCGACAAGAACAAATCTACCGACACTTCCGAAAAAGTCAAAACTGTGCCGAAAACGAGCGCGATTTCATCGAACATATTATTTACGGGTAATATATATTGGGGCAGGTATATCAACGATTGGTCGATGGCGAGCCCGCTTAAATACGCCTATCCTTTCTCGCGACTGAGTGAATTCGATCGAAACAGTTATAATGCATGGATATCCGGTCTGGAATGCCCGACAAAAACCGGCGTCAGTATGACTTCAGCTGAAGAGGACGCTACACTGACTTTTAATTGTTCGCCGGACTATTTGCCTGAGGCTGCCAAATGGTTCACGGTCGTTACGCTCGCAAATAATCACACTGATAATCAGGGTTTGGATGGTTTCGAAGAGACGAAAGAGCAATTGGAAAAGAACGGCATTCAGTACTTCGGTCATTATGACCCTACGGTGATTGATGATATTTGCGAGGTTATTGCTGTGCCGGTCACGGTGGAAAAAGACGACGGTTCGAAATCTGACGGAAAATTGCCTGTTGCAACTTGCGGTTATCACGGCGTTTTTCAACTGCCGTCTCAGGAATCTGTCGATGTAATGCAGCAATATGCCGAATATATGCCTGTAATCGCCATGCCACATATGGGCGCTGAATATAAAACGGCACCGGATGAATTGAAGATTAGTTTTTATCGCGGTTTGATTGACGGTGGTGCTGATATGGTAATAGGCGACCATCCTCACTGGATACAGAATACGGAAAGTTATAATGGTCACTTGATAGTTTATTCGATGGGCAATTTCATCTTTGACCAGCAGGACACCGTCGAAGTGACGCGTTCGGCGGCTATTCACTTGTTAATCAATGATAACGATGACGATTCAGATTTACTAGATAAATGGTTAGCGTTAGGTAAAACTTGCGGTTCTTTCAAAGACGATTGTTTAGAGCAGGCGACAAGCCAAGGCTTGAAAAAACTTGACTTGACCTATCGTTTTGGAGTTGTTGGTAGTAATGATGGTGACAAGATTAACAAACCGGCTACGGCCGAACAGCAGTCGGCTATATTGGAACGCCTGAATTGGCAGACAACAATTGACCAGTTGCAAGAGCCTTATGGTAGTTTGTAAAATAATATTATGAATCAAAAAGAACTTGCAGAATATCTACTCGGCTTCACAGAAACTTATTTGGATTTTCCGTTCGGTGAGGATACCGAAGTTTATAAAATTGGGGATAAAGAAAAAAACGAAGGCAAGATATTTGCCTTATTGGTGAAGAATAGCCATCCGGTCAGATTAAGCTTGAAATGCGATCCGCTACTGGCTAAAAAACTGCGCGAAACCTATGAGACCGTTATGCCGGCTCAAAACCTGAATAAAAAATATTGGAACACGATTATTTGCAGTGGCCAGATATCAGAGGAAGATTTGAAAGGGCTGATAATACATAGTTATAATTTGACGATTAACAGTACCAGTTCGGTATTGCCCGTAAAATGAAATTGTCTCTAGTTCACAAGACGATATTGTAGCCATTATTTATATAAAATTGAATATTAGATGTTTTTAAACCACCGGTGTTATTAGCGCCCGTGAGGTTCCTTATTATAACGCTCACGTTGCTCTTAGGTGTTGTCATATTGTATGTAGCCCCGCAGCCGAGCCACATTTCTATTCCGTACCCAGAGTTGTTACTTGCTATCACATTCTCTATTAGAACGTTCTGTATAAATTCATTCGATTTGTCTGGTTCTAGGTCAATTCCCGATTGAGGCCTTGTGCCATTTGTATTAGAAAATGTGCTGTCTCTAATAATCAATCCCTTGACACTAATGATACTAATAACTTGTCGCCTGTTGTTGTCTGATATGACCCTTTCGACAGTAACATTTTGAGAATAAGCTTGGGTTGCGCCAGCTATATAAATACCATCACCCCAGCAATTGGATATTGAGATATCATATATGGAAATATTGTTACTGCCTAATATGTTGATTCCCATGCCCCATTCACCGGTAGTGCCGGTGTGGGTTAACCTATCGCCGATTATTTTTCCACCCGATATAGACACATTTGACACTCCGGAGCCTCTAGCTATTGCATTACTGTCATATGAATTAGGTATTAGTTTCAAGACAGCGTTAGAAGCAAAATTTAACGAAACACTACTCTTTAAATTGATGCCTCCTACCCAAGGACTAGTGCTGATCATATAAGTACCCCCAGGCACATATACAGTCCCCCCGCTAGGAGCCGCCAGAATAGCACTATTAATCGCCGCCGTATCATCAGCTATTCCATCACCCTTAGCCCCATAGTTCTTAATATTCAAAGCTCCGGCCGGAACGGTGGTTGTCGTCGGTATGGGCGTGGGTGCGGTAGTAGGTGTAGGCGTTGGCGTATGGGTTGGAACTGGTGTCGGACTAGGCGTCGGTGTCGATATATGCGTAGGTGTCGTACCTTTGGCCGGTATGACTACCCGTACGGTTTTAGTACTGACTCTGCCATTCTTCTTGATGCTAAGCGTAACAGTCGCAGTTACTGGTTCAGTGCCATAAGATATTACTCCGGTCGAAGATACCTGAGGGCTAGAAGACGATACTACAGTCACACTGTCAGTCGTACCTTGATGACTGTTTGTTCCGCCAAAGCTATAATGTTAGTATCGGTACCTTCTATAGGTTTCAAGGTAGTGGAATTGGTGATGTTCCTAGCAAAAGTAATGACCCCAGTATTAAGATTTTGCAGACCTACTACTATGAAGTTATAGCCGAAACCAATAACTACGAACAAGGTAATGATGCATGTACCGATTAGGAATTATAGTCGCTTCTTTTTGTTTTACTCGACTTTATAGTATTGAAATATCATATCTACTTGTATAAAATGTGGCGTTATTTATTTTTGAACCACTTCCAATATCGCTATAGTTAATAATTTTGACGTTACTCACATTAGCAATAGGCAATTCTACGTTATTTAATGTGCCAGCTCCGAACCATATTTCTATGCCGTGGTCAGCACAATATTCAGTGTGAAAATTATCAATCAAAACATTCCTTAGGATTTGTGTAGTGTTGTTTGGCTCTAAATCTATGCCAGATTTAGGCTCTGTACCATTTATATTAGTTGCTGCGCTATCTTTAATTGTGAGCCCATCAACACTAATTACACTTATCCCGTTCCTGCGACAGTCTGTTATATTAACATTTGTTATATTAACGTTTTGAGCATATCCAGTACTAGAAGTTTTACCGCTTATATATATTCCATCACCCCAACATTTTGAAAGATGGATATTTGAAATCGTAATATTTATTCCTCCATGAATTGTAATGGCGTGTCCGGATTCTCCGGTAGTCCCTAAATGGCTATATCTATCTCCCTCTATTTTGCCCCCACTAATACTGGCATTAGTCACACCATCACCAAAATAGACAGTATTATATACGCTATAACTATTCGATGTCACTTTAATAGTCGCATTACTAGCTAACACTAAATTAACATTACTCTTCATTTTTATTGCTCCAATGTTGCGTTTATCATAAGGAGTGCTGTCCGGAGCAACTACCATATAAGTACCCCCAGGCACATATACAGTCCCCCCGCTAGGAGCCGCCAGAATAGCACTATTAATCGCCGCCGTATCATCAGCTATTCCATCACCCTTAGCCCCATAGTTCTTAACATTCAAAGCTCCGGCCGGAACGGTGGTTGTCGTCGGTATGGGCGTGGGTGCGGCAGTAGGTGTCGGTTCTGGAGTAGGTGTAGGCTCCGAAACAGAAGCCTTTGCCGGTATATCCACCGTGACCTCCTGTGTAGTCGAGCTACGACGCTTCTTTATCTTTATGGTTACGGTTGCCGTAGTCGGCGCATTGCCGTAAGTGATCGTACCGTCAGCCGCTATCTGCGGGCTAGTAGACGAGATTATCTTTACCTGTGTGCCACGCATGTCAGTTCTGATGGATTCGGACAAAGCATCCTTTACCATATCCAGGAAATTAGTATTGGCGCCTTCTACGGGTGTAAGCGTCATTGAGGCCGCAAGCAGAGACTTGGCCTCGTTGACGGACTGCTGATCCAAAGCTATATATTCGGAAGATACGTAATAGATACCAAAGCCTACGATAGAGGACAGTGCTAGAACTAAGAATCCTATTAGTGCGTATGTTTTTTTCATTTTTTACCCTTTTTTTATATTACATAACTATAATTTTACATATATTACTTATCAAATGACTATATGGTCTGAGTTTGCCTTTGATACTTCCGGTGTCCGTGTGATTTTTAATAGTAATATCCGATGGGTTGGTAGTATTAAGGAAGTATCCCCATGTGAATTCAATCCCGTATCCCTGGTTATATTCCGTATTGATGTTTTCCATCAACAATCCTTGAATATACTGGGATGTAGAGTTAGGTTCGACATCAATCCCTGATTGAGGATCTACACCGTTAGTATAGCTAATCTCGCCATTTCTTATCGTGCATTTTTTCACGCTTATGATACTGATGCCTTGTCGCCGGTTATTCGTTAAATTGAAGTTTTCAACCAGTATGTTTTCTGAGTATGTTTTTTGCGAAGAATTGGCGATATAAATCCCGTCACCCCAGCAATCAGAAATATTCACATTTAAAATATGCACGTTACTGCTTCCAAGTATGCTAATCCCCATGCCCCATTCGCCACTGGTGCCGTTATGTGTCTTACGGTCACCAATAATGTTGCCACCGTTGACAGTAACATTGTTAGCATTACCAATCAGTATTATTTTATATCCTGCTAAGCTTGAAGCGTTTGATCTTAGGGTACTGCTGCTACTCATTTGAAGAGTGACATTACTTTTCATTGAGATCCCTATTCCGTCACCAGTAATATCAATCATATAAGTCCCCCCAGGTACCCAAACAACACCACCCCCCTTGTTATAAGCAGCCGTAATAGCCGAGTTAATAGCAGCCGTATCATCAGTCTGGTTACTGCCGTTAGCCCCATAGCTTGTCACGTTCAAGGCTCCGGTCGGCATGATATCGTTATTCGCAGTAATATCGCTATCGTTCGTATTGTCATTAGATGTGTCGGTCGTGGTCGATCCGCTGCCGTTGTCGGTACTCGTACTTGCTTCGTCGCCCGTACCGGTGTCGTTATTAACTGATGTATTCGTGTCGTCCGTTTCGGTTGCGACCGGTATTACTGCCGTAATTTGTTCGGTTACGGAACTACGGCGTTTTCTTATTTTTACGGTCACTATAGCCGTTGTCGGTTCGTTCTCGTAAGTAATCGTGCCGTCATTGGAGATTTGCGAGCTGTTAGATGATAAGATACTAACATCAGTGTTATTAGGCAACGTACTTTCGACCATACTTAATATATTGAAATCGACTCCTTCGATAGGGTAGTATGTCAACTGTTTAACAAGCATAGCTCTGGCTTCATTAACGGCTTGTTGATCTAAGGCCATATAACTGGAAGATATGAAATAAGTCCCGAAACCGACAACAGAAGATAGCGCTATAACAAGAAATCCTATTAAAATATACGTTTTTTTCATTATATATTACCTTTTTTGTTTTAATGGGCTTTTATAATTTGGAATTACTTTATCATAAAAAGTATTTTTTTTCCATAATGAGATCAAAGTGATTACGAATAAGTTGTCTTCAATGGTAAATCGTCAAGTCAATATGTGCTGAAATCAAATTCCGACAATTGTTTTTTTATTGCTTCGAGGTTTTTTGTTGCATCGTTGATAAAATCTTTCATAGACTTGCTGTTCGTATCGTCATTAATCCGATCCATCAGGCTAAGAATTGTACTTATTCTGTATACCATTTCACGCGTGTAAGTCTGATCATAAACGGCATTTAGTCTGGCTTCTTCCAAAGTCTTTAATAGATCGACGTTAGATTCGCTAGCAAGGATTTTTTTGTCGAGTTTGTTAATGTTGATTTTTTGTTCGGCAAGAAGAGTTGTAATATTATTAACCATATTTAAAAGATTGGTTTTCAGATTACTGTTTATGGCGCGCAGTTGGTTGCTTTTGATTTTTTTTGCCGAATCCTCGGTGACTTCTTTGGTAGTAACCAGTCGGGCGGCCAGTTGTTGCGTTGATTTGGTTTTATTAGGAGTTAGAGCGCCTATTAAAGTCATCGAAAAGAAAGCGACAATCAAAAGAATTACGGCAAAAACAATCGGTTTCCTTTGGATGAAGTTCGGCTGTTTGACCGATTTTGGGGCAATCTGGTCAAGATAGTCCAAAGGAGGAAAATATTGGTTGTTCTCAGGCTGCATATCACTAGTTATTTAAGCATAATCGGTAGGAATTGAAAACTAGCTGTCTTGCGAGAGCTCTCTCTCATAGCGTCTTGTAAGATATGATGCAACTCTTGCTACGGCCCTTGGACGATAGTTGGGCAGGGTGTGGCCACCTAATCTTTCTTTAGATTTTTTTCCTTTAACCCATCTAACATAAGGGCTTTTTGGGAATATCTTCCCTAAAAGTTCGTTCTGATTGATCGAAAAAGTGTCGTTCTCGACTTTTAATACGGATTCAGTTGTTTTCTCTGGCGATGAAACCGGATCATTTTGACCCTGGATTAATATTACCGGGCATTCTACTTCGGAAAAAGCGGAATCCATTTTTGCCATTTCCGCTATTTCGCTTATTACTCTTTTAGGGTAGTCTAACTTGGATTTTTTGATTTCATCTATCATTTCCTTGGATATATCCTTGGTCAGTGAGTTATAGGTACTAGCCATCTCCCTGTTAGATTGAGCTTTTAAACTCTGAGTAAAAGCATGCCCCCAAAATTTTCTCGTAAGTTCCAGATTACCTTGTTCGTATAAACCTACCGGACAAAAAAGCAAAAGCCCATCGACTTTTATGTCGGGTTCGTTCCTTTGAATCTGGGCTACTACGTTGGCGGCCTTTTGACCGCCTTTGGAGTGTCCGGCTAACACCACTTCTTTTAAACCAATTTCTTTGATTAGCTCAATGATAGCCTTCGCCTCGGTCGGCAATGAACTTTCCGAGATATTTTCAGCTCTAGTACTGATAGACATTGCCAAGGAGCCACCATCTTTGACTGTTTCCTGGGCGAGCGTTTTGACTAATATTTCCGAAGATTTGGCATCTGACGGCATTGACCAGCCGTTGAAGTATAGTACGCCTTTTTCGAATGGTTTGATTATCTCGCCATTGTTTGTCTCAGGCAAAAAACGCATCCAATCGACGTTAACATTAATACCGTCGATATTATACGTACGAATGCCTTGTTCACCGACTTTATGTTCTTGATCGTCAAGGTTAAAAATTTCAGGTAAGTCATCGTTCGTATTGAATACCTCATTTTCATTATTTGACGGAATCTTTTCCATAGTATATAGCATAACACGTCGAAGAAACGGCAGACGGTTGTAAGATTACTATTTTTTCCGTATCTAACGTTGTAACTGCATATGGAGGTAACGGTTCGGCCCTACAGGGTGGGGCAATTCGATAATAAGTAATGTCGGCGATAGTGGTAGTGACATGAATACTAGCGACGGCTATACGATACATACGTTCACGAGCAGTGGAATTTTACGGTTTTGTGATTTGACTAAATCGCCAGTGTTTTGATATCTATCTTGACGTAGGTATAATTAGGTTAATATGCAGGACGCGAAAGAGGAGGTACGGTCGCGGTTGAATATCGAGGACGTAATCGGTGAATACGTCCAGCTCAAGCGTGCCGGTCGTAATTTCAAAGGCCTCAGTCCGTTCACTGGCGAAAAAACGGCCAGTTTTATCGTAAGTCCGGATAAACAGATTTGGCATGATTTTTCCTCGAATAAAGGCGGCGATATCTTTTCGTTCATTATGGAGGTCGAGGGTATGGATTTTCGGGCGAGTCTAGAGCACTTAGCCCGAAAAGCCGGCGTGGATATGTCGATGTATGACACCAAAGGTAGTGGAGAGACTTCCAGATTGAAGAAGCGCCTGCTAGAAGCTCATGAACTGGCAAAAAATTATTATCAGCAAAGTTTGGTGAATAATCAACATTCAATAGATTATGTATTCAAAAAACGCGATTTTGATAAAAATGTTGTTCAGAATTTCGGTATAGGTTACGCACCAGACAGTGGTGATGCACTCACGAAATTTATGATTAAAAAGGGATTTTCGGCGAAGGAATTATCACAATCCGGTCTGACTAACCGTTTTGGTGGTGATTTGTTCCGTGGTCGGATGACCGTACCGCTGATGGACTCGAGCGGACAAGTCATTGGTTTCACGGGTCGGATAATCATTGATGAACCTAATGCCCCCAAGTACCTGAATACACCGCAAACGTTGTTATATGATAAAGGTCGTCATGTTTTTGGCTTGTCGCAAGCCAAGGAATCGATTCGAAAAAACGACTATTCGGTAATCGTCGAAGGCAATCTGGATGTCGTCAGTAGCCATCAAGTCGGTGTAACCAATGTCGTAGCGACGGCTGGAACGGCTATGACTGAACACCATCTGAAAGCCTTGTCGCGCTTGAGTGGAAATATCCGATTGGCTTTTGATAGTGACAAAGCCGGACTGGCTGCGACCGAGCGTGCAATAGTAATCGGTCAAAACGTAGGGGTTGATTTGACAATCATAACTTTGCCGGGTGACGCCAAGGATCCGGACGAGCTTATTAAACAAGATCCAAAATTATGGCAACAGGCGATTGACGAGGCAGAACCGGCGGTTGATTGGGTGTTGAAACAATATGCTGGCAGGGAGGATTTGAAAACCGCGATTGGAAAGCGCAAATTTACCACCGCCGCAATCAATATGATAAAAGCATTACGTGACCCTGTAGAGCAGGAACATTATCTGTCCAAGACCGCGCGAATTAGTGGTTCTTCGGTAGAAGCCTTGAAAGAAAAATTGGACAGTTTAGGCGACAAGTCCGCCAGAAATTATAAAAGAATTGTTCACTACGACAGTGAAATGTCACAGGAAAGTTTTCGTCATCAGGACGATTTTTTGGCGGTTGCTTTGATTGATGTTAAAGCTCAGAGCTTGCTTGGTTCCGTCGATATAAACGTTTTTGCCGACGGGGAAAGGCGCGAGACCGTCGAATATGTCAAGAAACATATCGGCAAACCGGTTAATAATACTCCTAAAGAGTTGAAAAAATATGATAACTATGTAAAAATATTAATATTAAAAGCCGAGACTCGTTACGCTGATTGGAATGAACAGAACCGATATTTGGAAGCAGCCGAGTTACTCCGCAAAGTAATCAACGAACACAAGCAAAAACAAAAAGACCTGTTGACCGATCAACTGCGCGATGCTGAAGAACTGGGCGATGACAAGAAATCCGCCGAAATCCGCGCCGAAATCAACGATTTAATCAAGGAGGTGAGAAGTGGTCAAAGATAATGACAATCAAGATAATAGCAATGAAATCGAAGAGATTGAAACCGTTGAAATAGAAGGAACGGCTTTGACTGATATTGAAGAGCCCGATATCGAAGATTTGACAGATGAATTAGAAGAGGACGTTGACGAAGGATTGAGTCAAGGACAATATTACGACGATGCCAGTGATGACAGCGTGCGTCTTTATTTGCGAGAAATCGGCAAAATTCCATTGCTTAATTCCGAAGAGGAATTGGAATTGGCAAAAAGGGTGGTGGCCGGTGATAAAAAAGCCAAGGATAAAATGGCCGAAGCAAATATGCGTCTGGTCGTCAGTATCGCCAAACGCTATAGTGGTCGTGGCCTAGACTTTTTGGACTTGATTCAAGAGGGTAATACTGGTCTTTTGCGTGCCGTCGAAAAATTTGATCCGGATAAAGGATTCAAATTCTCGACATATGCTACTTGGTGGATTCGTCAGGCAATCACTCGTGCTATAGCAGATCAAGCCCGTACTATCCGTATACCAGTTCATATGGTAGAAACGATCAACAAATTACTGCGCACCCAACGCCGTATGACACAGGAATTAAACCGCGAACCGACTATCGAAGAACTTGCGAATGAGCTAGAGATGGAGCCGGCAAAAGTCGAGTATGTTATGAAGATTAAACAAGATATTACTTCGCTGGATGCTGGCGTAGGGCGTGATGGTGATGATGAGGAATCGGTACTAGGTGATTTTATCGAAGACAGTGAATCGGCGACACCGGAAGAATCGGCCACATCGCAGCTACTAAAAGAACAGGTTCAATCCGTATTGTCGACCCTTTCGGACCGCGAACAGAAAATCGTCAAGATGAGATTCGGCTTGGAAGGCGGCAAAAGCCATACACTCGAAGAGGTTGGTCGCGAATTCGCCGTCACCCGTGAGCGTATCCGCCAAATCGAGGCCAAGGCCCTTGCTAAACTGCGTAAGCACAAAGACGCCAAGAAACTGCACGAGTATTTGAGCTAAACCTGTCTCATAAGCTCACAAAGCCGGCGAACATCCAATTCATCAGCACACTCTAATAGGGGGACTTTCGCCCGTCACAGTCTAACGGGGAAAGCACCGCCTATGGCGTTCGGCTGACCCCAGGACCGTCTGATGACGGTCTTTGGGTTACAGTCTTCTGGATTGAATGTGCGCCGGCTTTGCTTGTCAGGCTCAATTATTGTTCGTAGAACTCAATCTCGTCCAAAGCGGCGTCGATTTGTTCGTACAAATGTTCTATCGAGCCGTTGTTTATGATGTAGTGGTCGGCTATGGCAATCGGACCG
>CAYQOL010000004.1:4416-9180 GCA_964419165.1 uncultured Saccharimonas sp. (SeqCode) | reverse complement strand
ATGTTCTATCGAGCCGTTGTTTATGATGTAGTGGTCGGCTATGGCAATCGGACCGCCTTTTTCCAGATTTTCGATTTCAGCCCAATCACGTTCGTCGGCTTCAGCGGAAGTCAAAGGTCGCAATGGGCGATTGGCTAGGCGACGGTGACGTAACTTTTTGGCTGCGACTACGGCAAAGACATTCAGTTCACCGGGAAATTCATGCTTTAACGATTTATATTCCGTCCATGAATACAGACCGTCAGCCACTATCCGATGCTGTCCGGCGTCAGCCAAATCGTGAATCTGTTTTATAATGCGTTTTACTACGAAATCTTTTCCTTCATTCTTACGAATTTCTTCACGAAATATCTTTTCATTTTCTTCGTTATGAACCAACCCCGCTTCGCTCATTGCATCTAAAATTACACCGCCAAAATAAACTTTCGGGTAACCCTTAGCTGTGATGTGATCGACGGCCGAACTTTTGCCAGCGCCGGGAAGCCCGACGAACGCCACGATTTTAATGTCTTTGTTTGTCATATGAATTATTGTAACAGAGCAGAAGCAAAACAAATAAAATTATAAACAATTAAAAAAAGCTTAAAATTAGCTTATCAGGGTTCAACCCTGATAAGCTAATTTTAAGCTTGTAAGTGAGGGTTATGATGAATATTTTTGGGTAAAATGTTTGGGATGATTAATGACGAGGTTATTTGACATTAGATTAGGGGTAGGAATTAGGATATAATATGGGTATGACTAAGCGTTTGGCGGTTATCGATGGGAAGTCAGTGTTTTATCGCGGCTATTATTCTATGCCGAGTTTGTCGTTACCTGACGGCACTCCGACAGGCGGCGTTTATGGATTTGTCAGTCTGGCTATTGAACTTATCAAGAAACTCGAACCGGATTATGTAGCGGTAGCTTGGGATAAGCGCGGAACAAATATCCGCAAACGTAAAGAGATTTATCCCGAATATAAGGCTGGTCGCAAACCGGCGCCAGAAGACTTTTATACCCAGATTCCGATTTTATACGAGTTACTGGAAGCATTCGGTTGGCCGCTTTACGAAATTGACGATTACGAAGCTGACGACATTATGGGTGTGTTTGCAAAAGAGGCAGAGGAAAAGGGGATTGAGACCTGTTTATTGACTAGCGACCTAGACGCACTGCAACTTATCGGTCCAATGACCAAGGTTTATGCTATGAAGAAGGGTTTGTCGAATATCGAAGAATTCGACGTTGATTATTTTCAAAATAAATACGGCATCAATGTGCATCAGTTCTTGGATTTCAAATCATTAACGGGCGATTCGTCGGATAATCTACCGGGTGTACCTGGTGTTGGCGAAAAAACCGCCTTGCAACTATTGCGTGAATATGGCACGCTTGATGAAATATATGCCAATCTTGATAAAATCAATCCAAAAATCGCCGAAAAGTTAAAAGCAGGCAAAAAAGACGCTTATATGACCAAAGAACTGGCGCGCATCTGGATTGAAGCGCCAGTAAAGCTGGATTGGGATGTAGCTGATGTTAACGATACAGACTTGGAACGCGTCGCTGAGATCCTTAAGAAACTTCAGTTCACATCGTTGATCAGGCGGTTGCCGAAACATATGCAACTGCACAGCGTAACGAAGGAGGCGGTTAAACTGCAAACAGAAATTAACCTGCTTAAAGAGATAGAGTGGCCGGAAGTGCTGCAAATTGACGGTCCCGTTATTCTACATATCAAAGACGATGAAGCTTGGTTGTCAATCGACAAAAAAACCGTTATGCACCGCAAAATCGTCGAAATTGATCGCAGTGTCTGGTGTGTTTTAGAGATAGCTACGGTAATAGGTTATGATATCAAAACTGTTTATCATAAATTAGCGGCGAATAATGTTTTTGTTCGTTTTGGTGAGATTCACGACATCAACCAAGCGGCATTTCTGATAAATCCTTTGTCACGTGATCGTTCACTTTCGGGGCTGATGAACATCGAAGTTGCCGAAGAGCCGAATGCTCAAATAGCCGCAATGTGGCATATATATGGGCAGCAATACGATTCATTTATGGACGAGCCGAAATTTGCACGGATTGCCCGCGATTTTGATTTTCCACTGGTTTATATCCTGTTTATAATGGAATACAGAGGGGTAAAAATTAATCCGTCGGTTCTAAAAAAGATGAGCCACGAACTTTCTGCTGAGCATAAAAATCTTGAACGGGAAATGTTCGGTACGGTCGGATATGAATTCAATATCGCTAGTCCGCAGCAGCTTTCCGAAGTTCTGTTTACAAAACTGCAGCTTCCGACCGAAGGGATAAAAAAGGGCAAGACTGGCTATAGTACTGGTCAAAAAGAACTCGACAAATTACGCGGCCAGCATCCGATAATAGAACTTATCGAGCGCACTAGAGAACTGGCTAAACTGCAGAATACTTACGTCGATGCCTTGCCGAAACTAGTGGATTCGAATAATCGTATTCACACCACTTTCAATCAAGATACGACCAGCACTGGGCGTCTAAGCAGTACCAACCCGAATTTGCAGAACATCCCAATTAGATCGGATCTGGGACGGCAGATTCGCGAAGCCTTTATACCAGAAAAAGGGAATGTGCTAGTAAGTGCCGATTACTCTCAGTTCGAATTGAGACTGGCGGCAATTTTGGCTGGCGATCACGATTTGATTAACGATTTCAACAAAGATATCGACATCCATACTAAAACTGCCAGTGAAGTTTACAATATTCCGATGGGTGAGGTTACCAAGAATCAACGTCGTAATGCCAAGGTTATAAATTTCGGTATTTTGTACGGTATGAGTCCGCACGGTTTAAGCGCCGCTACAGGTATGAGTTTTTCTGAAGCAAAAACTTTCATCGATCAATATTTCGAATTGCGCAAACCGATACATAAATATATCAACGATACTTTGACGCAAGCGCGTACCAAAGGTTATGTCGAAACCATATTCGGTCGACGCCGCCCGACGCCTGATGTGTTGTCTAGCAACTTTATGGTTCGTTCGGCGGCCGAACGAGCTGCTGGCAATATGCCGATACAGGGAACCGAAGCTGATTTAATGAAGTTGGCGATGATAGAGGCCGAACGCAGATTAGACGGTCTGGGGCAGCAAATTTTACAGATACACGACAGTATATTGGTGGAATGTCCGAAGGAAAACGCCGAAAAAGTAGCCGAAGTCCTAAAGGATACGATGGAACACATCGCCCCGCAATTGGGGATTAAATTGAAGGTCGATGTCAGTACCGGCAGTAATTGGAGTGAACTTTGATGGTCAGTTTAAAGGTTAAGGTCGTCAAGCTCAATGAAAATGCCATTTTACCAAAGTACCAGACGAAGTATTCGGCCGGAATGGATTTGCATGCTTGTATTGACGGTCCGATAGTTTTGAATCCTTTCGAAAGGGTATTGATACCAACCGGCCTTTCGATAGAATTGCCCATTGGTTATGAATCGCAGATACGTGCCCGCAGCGGCTTGGCATTAAAAAACGGTATAACTATGGCGAACGGAGTAGGTACGATAGAAAGTGATTATAGAGGTGAATACGGCGTCTTGTTATTTAATATCAGCAAAGAACCTTTCGCTATCGAACCGGGTATGCGCATTGCGCAGCTGGTTATTTCTAAATACGAGCACGTTGTTTGGCAGGAGGTTGATAACCTCAGCGAAACTGAACGTGGTGGCGGTGGTTGGGGTAGTACTGGGACTCATCAGGGTAAATGATTTTTTAAAACACTCAGGTCTTAACTTGTCAAACGTCAACAAAAGTGGTTTCAAAAGTGTTACCACTGTTGACGTATCATAAAAAGAATATTATAATTATGTCAAATGACTAGTTATAAAACATCTCGGGTCATAACGGTGGTTTTTTCGCTATTGCTTATTGCTGTAGCTATTGCCGCCGTTATTTCGTTTGCGCGAGTTTTTGTTTTTCCTAGTGGTTCGAACAAGACGTCCGATGCTGACAAGAGTGCACTACTAAACACCTCGGCTGACCGCGCAGTGATAATGAAAGTCCGTGGTGCTATTGTGGCCGATGAGAATTTTCGTTCGTATCAGATTAAAATCAGCCCAAATTACAGGATTTTGACGACTTACAAGGGTTATAAGGAAGATGTTTTGAATGAGAAAAAGTTAAACAATAATATTCCTTCTTATGAACAATTCGTTTATGCGCTTTATCACGCCAATATGATACGTGGCACCGAGCTGACGGGAGACGCCAATAATACGAAGGGTGTTTGCTCTGATGGCGAACTTTATGAATTTAAAGTACTCAAAGATAATGAATCGGTTAAAACACTGTGGACGACTTCTTGTTCTAGGATCAAGGGTTCTCTTGGTGTAAGTAAGAGTGCGTTAGAGGATTTGTTTATTGGTCAAATACCGGACGCTGACGACGATTACATAAATGACTTATGGTAGGTTGAGTATATGC
Source organism: uncultured Saccharimonas sp. (SeqCode) (assembly GCA_964419165.1). Classification (GTDB taxonomy): domain Bacteria; phylum Patescibacteriota; class Saccharimonadia; order Saccharimonadales; family Saccharimonadaceae; genus UBA1547. Next base: position 4,735 of record CAYQOL010000004.1, on the reverse strand, counting down.
CTGAGCTGCCGGAAGTCGAAACAGTCAGGCGGGGACTGCATAAGCTGATAATCGGCAAGATTATCAAAATCGTGTCATCCGACAATCAAAAAAGTTTTCCGAACGCCTCGGCCGATGTCGAGGAGTTTTTGATTGGTAGTAAAGTAACCGACGTGCGCAGGCGCGCTAAAGTGCTGATGATTGACTTATCAACCGACCACACGTTGGTGGTCCATTTGAAAATGACAGGGCAACTGGTTTTTGTCAGCAAACACAAACGTTTCGGTGCTGGTCACCCGACTGACAGTTTGGTTCATTCTTTGCCCGACAAATCGACACG
>CAYQOL010000004.1:0-4316 GCA_964419165.1 uncultured Saccharimonas sp. (SeqCode) | reverse complement strand
GTCGATGCCGAAGGAAAAAAAGGGAGTTATATGGATTTTGCCCGGGTTTTTCGGCGTGAGGGGTTGGAATGTCCGCGCTGCGGCACTGAAATATTAAAAATCAAAGTCGCCGGACGTGGTACTCATATATGTCCGAAATGCCAAAAAAATATCGCCAATGATCGAGCTCGCGATATTCTGGCGAATTGGTAAAACTACTCAACGATACTTTCTCGTGCTATCATAAGCACAATGAAAAAGAGAATCGGGCAAAACGGTTTTACTATAATCGAATTGATTATAATCACCGTGATTATAGCCATCTTGGCCATATTCGCTTTCGTTTCTTATGTTGGTATAGTCAAAAAGGCTGATAGGGAAGCTATTAGGGCAAGCACCAGGTCGATAGTCCGTACCGCCCAAGCGTTCGAATACCAGAATCCCGGCAATCACAAGTTCTATTTCAAAGATGGCGTGCAATACAATGCCGACGGTCTAAGGATGAATTAAACCAACGATCCTCCCGGTGACGGCATAACTATCATCAATGAGAACGAAAGGGTCGCAGTCGCTTTCTATAAAGGTGTCTTTTGTGCTACCAAGAGTGCTGATACTGACGTGATCACCGTGTCAGAGGTACCCGAATCAGACTGCGCCACTTATGACGTAATCAATACCTGTGACGAGTGGGTGACGATAGCTTTGAAATACGATACACCATTGGATGTACTGTTGTCCTATAACGATGAATCCGATTCTGGCAGTTCTACTTGCGGTAGAGATATCAAGATACCAGTGGAAACGGATGATAGCACTTGCGATGAATTTGGTGCTTGTTACAAGACCTACTACAGTATCGGTTACGTAGATTCGTCCACTACTACTTCGTATAATTACACTTATACTATCAAATTAGGCAACCTACCTTTGTTGTTATCAGATATAGAAACAGTCAGCGTTAGCGAGGATAGCGTGCTTAGCACTCTGGATGATTTCCGAAATTACATCGTCAGGCGTAACCTTGGCGATGTCTTGTGGTATCCAAGCCAAACTACGCCCACCCAAGTGAGCTTGGATCAGGCCCTAATCTTTCAAGCCCATTCGGCCACGTCCAACGATGACGATATGGTTATAAATGACGTATCTGTCAGCTGCGATGCCAGTCAATGCCTGGCCAATGTCGACGTTACCGCCAATGACTTTTCGTCTTATGAACCGTATACAGGAGCGGGCGATTCAATAATCTATCTGCCTCTCAAATTTACTGTTGAGTTCAACGGAGCGACGTCGGCATCGTGTTTTGCTTTCAACTCCGGGACAGGGACCATTACTGATTATTACTACACCAACCCGGGTTGTTCGTCCGTCGTAAAAATACCTTCATCGATTGGTGGTGTTAATGTTATCGCATTAGGTAGTAGCTCTTTCGCTTCAAACGGTCTGACCTCAGTTAAAATACCAAGCACGGTTGCTACGATTGGTGCCAGTGCTTTCAAAAGTAATTCAATCGCTTCTCTCGTCGTGCCGTCCACTGTGAACTCGGTTGGCAATCAGGCTTTCGCCTATAACCCCTTAGTTGACGGTGTCACTTGGAATGCGGCTATCACTTCGGCAGGGAGTGATCGTTATAACGGCGCCTTCAGAGGCTCTACTATAGGTCCAATTACTTTTGGTACGAACGTTACCAGAATACCTAATCGTTTATTCTGTTTTGCGAATGCGACTTTTAGTAGCTATACAATACCCGACCATATAACCGAAACGGGTATTGATTCTCTTCGGGGTATGGGGCTGAATAGTGTTAATTTAAACAATCTGATTATAGTCGGCGGATGGACTTTTAAAGAAAATGACATAACTAGTATCAGCATCCCAAGCAATGTAACTACAATCGGCCAAGAGGCATTTGATTATAATCAATTATCTTCGGTTACTGTTCCGTCTACAGTTACTTCTATGAGTGCTCAAGCCTTTGCTCATAATCCGCTAACTGGTGGTGTGACTTGGAATACCTCAATTGCCTCGATTGGTGACCGCTATAACGGACCATTCCTTGGTTCAACAATCGGTTCTATTGCCTTCGGTGCTGGCGTAACCAGAGTAACGTCCTACCTTTTTTGCGGATCTGATCCGACTTTTTCGAGTTATACCGTACCCGATACCATTACGACTCTTGGAAATGACAGCTATCGCAATATGGGCCTCACTAGCGTTACGATTCCATCGAATGTGACCGTCATAGAAGGATGGGTCTTTAAGGAAAACAGTTTGACCAGCATTACGATTCCCAGCAGTATTACTAGCTTGGGTCAGGAAGCGTTGCAAACGAACAGTTTGACTAGTATCACGATGGAAAGTGGTAGTACTGTTATAGGAAGCTATTTACTAACCAGTAATAATGATTTCAGAACTACGTATACTGCCGGCGGAGCAGGGACATACACCGGAACCCAAACCGGCACCTGGACCAAATTGTAATATATCAAATAAATAAACAACCTTGATAAAACCTTAAAATAAACTTATCAGGGTTGAACCCTGATAAGCAAAAACTCAGCAAAAACTAATTTAGATAAATATATAAAGCTTGTTTAATAATTAGACAAAGCTTAAAATAAGCATATGCCAAATAAAAATATCGTGAAGGTTTATGATATCGATAGTTATTATCATGTATACAATCGCGGGGTAGAGAAACGCCCGATATTCCTTGATTGTCAAGATTTCTCGGTATTTGTCAGTCTACTTAAGAGGCATTTGGACGATAAACCGCACTCTGGCAGTTTAGGCCGCGAATACGTGTGGCTTGCCGGGCAGGTGGAAGTCGTTGCTTTTTGCCTGATGTCAAATCATTTTCATTTGCTATTATACCAGCGTGAGTTAAACGCTATTACGATGTTGTTGCGTTCGGTTTCTTCATCGTATGTCGCATATTTTAACGAAAAATATAATCGCGTCGGCTCATTATTCCAAGGAGTTTTTAAAGCAAAAAAGATAAATAACGATGAATATCTACTATATTTGACCAGATATATTCATCGCAACCCGCAGAATTATTTGGATTATGATTGGTCAAGTTTGGATTATTGGCTCGATAACAAACACGCCGATTGGATGTGTACCCAAAGGCTGAATAGTATGACGGCAGGCGAGTATCTGAGATTTATTACCGACGATAACGATTATCAACTAGCAGATGAAAAAATCACTGACTTGAAATTTTAGTTGACTACATAAAGACGATCATAGGGGCACTTGAATTGTTCGATATTTTAAATTTTGAAAAAAATCCTACAAAGTGCTCACAAAACTTAAAATAAGCTTGCAAAAAACTTATCAGGGTTGAACCCTGATAAGCTAATTTTAAGAAAAGTAGGTGTGATTCGAGGAGTTTTAGGTGGGTTTGGATATAATCAAGGGGGTTGGTGCCGGTGGTAGGTTGGGTTAGATGGTTATGGTGTGATATGGGGGATGGGTGGGATATAATGGAGTTGATGATAACTTTGCTGATGGGGGAGAATTCGTTCGAAATTGAGCGGGCGATTGCCAAGATTTCCAGTGATTTCGACGGCGTGGTTGAAAAATTTGACGGCGAAGTGCTATCGCTGACGCAATTGCCGGATATCTTGATGGGTATCAGTTTGTTTGCTACGGCGCGGACGGTTGTGATAAGGAACCTTAGCCAAAACAAGACTATTTGGCCGGTTTTCGGCGATTGGATTGATCGTATTTCCGACGATATCCATTTAGTGCTCATCGAATCCAAACCCGACAGGCGAACAATGACGTCTAAAGCTTTGAAAGAAAAAGCTGTCGTCAAGGAATTCGAGCTGTGGAGCGAGCGTGACGAACAAAAGGCTGAAAAGTGGGTGAGTGACGAGGCTAAAAAATTGGATTTATCAATGGATAAAAAAAGTATTCAAACCCTGGTCGGCCGAGTAGGCGTCGATCAATGGGGGTTGTCTAATGCGCTTGAAAAACTGTCACTGGCTGGCGACGCTTCGGTTGAAACTATTAACGACATTATCGACGCTAACCCCAACGAGAACGTATTCAACTTGTTCGAAACGGCCGTGCGCGGCGACGCCAAAGAGGTTGAAAAGATGTTGCGTACGCTTGAATTGACCGAAGACCCATATCGTCTGTCGGCACTATTGTTTTCCCAAGGTTTTCAGTTGGCGGCAGTCGCGTCTGCGTCAAAAACAGATAATGTCGCAAAAGATTTCGCCATCCATCCATATGTTGTTGGCAAGCTGACGCCACTTGCGCGAAAACTGGGCAGTAGAGGAGCCGCTAAAGTAATTAATATTTTTGCCGAAGCCGATGACGATATGAAA
>CAYQOL010000003.1:29037-43689 GCA_964419165.1 uncultured Saccharimonas sp. (SeqCode) | reverse complement strand
ATTTAACGAAAACTCCGAGAATAATCTCGGAGTTTTTTTTGGTTCTTTTGTATCTGGTACCGCGAGCCGGACTTGAACCGGCACATCCGTAAGGACACCAGATTTTGAGTCTAGCGTGTCTACCATTCCACCATCGCGGCACAAGATATAAAAGAACTATCTACTATTAGCATCTGCTAATAGTAGATGGCAATTATTTATTGTACAATAGAACCGAGTAGGAATCTATAGATATGAGACCGGACGAAGTCAAAAATGGTCAGGGTGGGGCAATAGATCCCATATCATCCTCACAAGCAGCCGCGGCTAATGTAGTCAGGGCTCAGATTAATGGTATCTATGAAAAGAACGAAAAAGTCGAACACGTAGAATCGTCAGTCAAACCATTTGACGATACCAACCCTTATGACCGGACTCACAAAACCCGTTCCCAACCATTGCCCGAACAATGGGAAAAATACCATACCGCTTGGCAGAATTATTATAAAAATTATTACGAAGGTTACTTCGCTCAACATTACAGCAAACAACCGGACATTAATCAAAACCAAGGTTATTTTTCTGATCAAAAAATCTTGACTGACACGACGGACAGGGACAAAGCAGTTTTCGATTTGCGCCAAAAACTAATCGGAAGAGTCCGCGAATCGGCCGGAGATATCCGCAAAAGCCGTCATTTCGTTCCGATAATTTCAGGGTTATTAGTAGTGCTGGTTTTTCTTATCTTACAATATAGCCATTTACTCGTTTCGAACATTTTGGCTTATGTGAGCCCCGGTAACATCAATCCACAAAATATCATAATCAACCCGTCCGACATAGCGGTCGGTCCGGAGCCGCGCCTTATCATACCAAAGATAAACGTCGACGTACCGGTTATATATAATGTCGGTAACGACTACGACTCACAGATGGCCGCTATGACAAAGGGTGTGTCGCATTTTGCCATACCGGGCGCCAGCAGTCATCCCGGACAAATAGGTAATACGGTCATATCAGGGCACAGCAGCAACGACCTGTTCGATAAAGGCGACTACAAATTCATATTCGTACAACTTGATAAATTAGAGCCCGGTGATACCGTATACGCCAATTACGAATCGAAAAGATATACCTATACAGTCACGAAAAAGGAGGTAGTCAACCCAAACGAGGTAAACAAATTAGTCTACACTACGACCAAACCGATATTAACACTATTAACCTGTACTCCCGTCGGCACCTCCAAATACAGATTATTAGTCACTACCGAGCAAGTCAGTCCGGACCCATTAATCGCCGAAAATGTGCCAACAGCGGAAAGCACCGAGACCGAAACTATTCCGGGATCATCATCCAAAGGATTTTTTGACTGGTTATTCTCCGGACAATGGTAATGAAAGTTACGGCAATATCAGCCGGACACGTTGCAATTGAAACCCACTGTCTGTTTTCCCGATACTGTACAAGTATCTGCCATTATCAGTTAGCGTAATGTCCTGCCCGTAAACCGTGGCATTAATTTCATTAAGATTTTCACCGTCAAAATCGCTGATTTTTAACTTGCCGTCACGCATGGTCCATAAATGACTATTATCCAACCAATTCATTGAATATTCAGGTCCGCTTCCAATAATCGACGACTTTGAGGCCGTCTTATACTCCAAATCATAAGACTCAAATGAGTCTGCATTTCTAACAATAACGTATTGCCCGTTTGGGCTAAAAGACAATTCGTTGATTTCTTTTTCAAAATTAAATATTGCGATTTTTTTCAAACTAATCGATACGTCTTTTTCCGAATCAGGGTAATTTCCCCCCAGAACGTTGACGGCCTGTCCTTTAGTTATAGCAACGTAATCGTTGTCAAAGTAATGGCTGATGGCGATATTTAATTTTAATTTAGGCTCCACAGGTTCGGTCTGAAGTATATAAGGCTTATCATCGCCGTCGCGGTATACACCAACATACTGTTCAGTTTCGTTCGCGGCGACATAGGAAATCGTGTTCGATTGATCGTATAATTTAAAGCTTTTAACACCACTGATAAGCGGTCCTGAAATCGCTTTCGAAGACAACTCCAGTTTGTATATATTAGACTGACTTTGTAAATAGAATACATTACCACCACTACCCAAAAAATCTATATTATCTACAGGGCTACTAAACACTTCACTAACATTACGGGTCTGCTCGACGTTCTGGGTATCCAACACTAGCCATTCGGTTTTTTCGCCGTATTGATGCTTAATCAAAACATAACGTTCACCTTTATCCCACTTATAGACGTTGAAACTATGAGACACGTTGTAATAACCGGCTTCACTATAAAGGGTCGTCGGTATAACCAAAGAAGTAGTCTTTATCTTGTCCGAACTAATATTGATTAATTCGAACGAGGGGCTTTCTACGCTTCCTTGCAACAGTATGAAATGACCGTCAGGCGAAGCGAAGGTAGAGTGGACCGCACCGTAATATCCAACTGGCTCGATAGTTAACGTATCAGGTACGAGCAAGGTGTAATTAAGCCAGCCAACAACTCCGGAATTGACATTCACCGTTTTGACCCAATTCTTGTAACCACTCTTACTGATAGTTACAGTGTGAGTACCGGCAGGAACCGACGCCTTACAGGGCGTCTTGGAATTTAATTTCTGACCGTCCAATATAACGGTCGCTCCGGACGGGGAGGAATTGAACTGCAATAAAGAATATTGTTCAACGTGACCATCAGTCCTGTTGAAACGAAACCCCAATACTAATAGAATCACAAAGGTTGTAATCGAGATAATCGCTATTACCATAACGGCATAAACCGTTATCAATCTGACAAGTTTCTTTCTTTTTGACGGGCGCTTGTACATAATCTATTTCCACATCATATTATATCAAGTCATACCATTTTTTATTCAAGCTATTGAATATTTAATGAAATATACCTAAGATAGTATAAGCGGAATATTATCAGTGGAGTTATTTAATCTGCGAGGAATGAATGAAAAACGACAAGATTGTCACGATAAAAGGCAAAAGATACGATAGCGTATCAGGGATGCCGATTTCCCGACCGGTAACTTCTAATAGGGCCCCTGATTTCAAAAAAATAACTGACGCCAATTCACTCCACTCGTTAACTCAAAAATCACACACTCTATATCGACGCGCTACACAAAAACCGATTGCACATAGCGCCAATATCGCCCGAAAGGTCAGTCGGAACATAGACGTTGCCCGCAGCAAAAGCATTGCTCACTTCGCGAAAAACCATAACTCGAGCAATAGACCATCGTTAAATACAACCACAGCCATCGCGCCAGTAAAACATCCTTTGATACGAAATATCGAAAATAAACGGCCGAATATTCAAACCAAACCAACCACTCAACCGGCGATTGTCTCGAAACCTCTGAAAACCATCAAAGAAGAAGCTATTAACGAAGCGCTCAACAAAACCGATCATAAACCTAAAAAGAAAATGTCCTTTTTCAAGCGTCGGTCCAAATTCGCGAACGTTTCAGCGTTTTTATTGGCAATATTGATATTCGGCGGAATAATCGTTTATCATAACATTCCCGGTCTATCTGTCCATATAGCAGGCGCTCAGGCGGGCATAAAAGCAACCTATCCTTCGTATTCGCCTGACGGTTTCAGCTTGAACGGACCGGTTATTTACAGCGAAGGTAATGTTAAAATCAGTTTTCGCGCCAATACCGGCAACGGCGGATTTATTATCGAACAGTCGAAAAGTACGTGGGATTCCACGGCGGTCAAAAACAAGGTAGAAAAAGATTCGAAAGGAGAGTTTCTAACTACCGAGGACCAGGGTTTGACAATTTTTACTTATGGTGGCAACGCTGCTTGGGTGAACGCCGGCATATTATACACAATTTCCGGTGACGCACATTTGAACCGTGATCAAATCAGACGGATAGCAACCAGCCTTTAGAACTAAAGGGCCGTTTATAACCAATGTTAATCTCTTTGTCGTGATATCAACAGAGACTACTGTCACTTACTCTGTCACAACAGACCGTGACCCTATTAGAGTGTGCTGTTGAGATAGAGCAGGTGATAGTAGTCGAGCAGTAAGGCAATGAGATAACAAAAGGCACTAAGTGGTATAATAACAGTGTTATGAAGAATATCCGTACTCGTTTTGCGCCCAGTCCGACCGGTTTTATGCACGTCGGCGGAGTCAGGACGGCACTTTTTGCATGGCTGGTCGCTCGTAAAGAAGAATCGGGCAAATTCATCCTGAGAATTGAAGATACCGATCAGAAAAGAGAGGTCGAAGGTTCCGACGAACATCTGATGGTGTGTTTGAAAAAATTAGGCATCAACTACAACGAGGGGCCGGACATCGGCGGACCATATGCGCCCTATCGCCAGAGCGAACGGTTGGATATCTATAAAAAATGGGCTCAGAAGCTTATTGATGCCGGTCGGGCTTACGCCGACCCTTACAGCCACGAACAAATCCAAACTTTTCGCGATCAAGCCGCGGCTGAAAAGCGTGCTTTTTTATACCGCCATCACAGACCGCTTTCACAATCGGGCGAACTACCAAAATGGGACGGCACAACACCTCTTAGGTTTAAATCCGATCCCAAAGAATACACATGGCATGACGAGATAATGGGGGATATGCACACCGGTCCCGAAGTAATCGACGATTTCATCTTGATCAAATCCGACGGGTTCCCGACATACAATTTCGCGCATATCGTTGACGATGCCGAAATGAAAATTACTCACATAGTGCGCGGTCAGGAGTTTATCTCCAGTCAGCCCAATTATATGAACTTATACGAAGCGCTGGGATTAAACCATCCGATTTTTGCCTCAGTACCGCCTATATTAGGCGAGTCAGGAATGAAAAAACTTGGCAAAAGGGACGGTGCAAAAGACGTATTGGAATATTTCAAAGAAGGCTATTTACAAGAGGCTTTAGTCAATTTCATTGCCAGTATGGGCTGGAACGACGGAACTGAGCAAGAAATATTTACGATCGACGAACTAACCAATAAATTCAGTCTAGGCAGAGTACAACGGAGCGGCGCACGCTTCGACGAAAAACGATTACTTTGGATGAACAGCCAGTGGACAAGAAAACTTTCATTGGATGATTTATATGAACGATGCTTTGAATTTTGGCCGGAAGCAGCCAAGAACAGCGACGAGAATTTCAAAAAACAGATTCTTGCATTAGTACAAGACAGGCTAAAAACCCTGACCGATTTGTCAGTGCTGACGCCATACTTTTTCGAAGAACCGGTCCCGGACTGGAAAATGATCGAAAATAACAAACAGTTAAATAGTCTGCCACGTCAAGAAATCAAAGATTTTCTAATAGCCGCACAAAAAGCACTACGAGAAAGCGAGTTTGACACCGAATCGATTCAGAACACCCTGAATAAATTACTAATAAAGACCAATCAAAAACCGGCCGTCTTGTTCAGCCTGATAAGGCTTGCTGTATCTTGGGCACCTTTCAGCCCGTCATTGAATGATACCTTGTCAGCGATAGGAAAAGAGAAAGTCGATTCCAGATTACAGACCGCCATCGAAACCGTTTGACGCCGTTATTTTTCTGCTATAATAACGCTTAAGCTATGTTTGAAGCCGAAAAAACAAACAAGTGGACCCGTTTTCGATATTGGCTGTCCTTACACCGAAAAACTGCAATTATAGTGGGCAGTGTTTTATTGTTTATTACCGCTTCCGGAGGAGTGGTCGCATATTTGATATTGTCACAAAAACCGGCAGAGGCCACACCAAAGAAAACCGTAAAAACCGTAAAAACGAAACCGGTAATCAAAGAAACCGTCAAATATTATTCGCCACTAACTGGCAAGCTTGTCGCTGACGAAGCTGCCACTAAACAACCCGTAACCGGCATAATGGTCGAGAACAGCCCCGATGCCAGACCACAATCAGGCTTAAAGAACAGTGGTATTGTTTTTGAAGCCATAGCCGAAGGTGGTATTACCAGATTCTTAGTCCTTTACCAACAAGAAAAACCCCAACTGATCGGACCGGTCCGTAGCCTGCGCCTGTACGATGTCGACTGGGCGGCGGCTTTTGATTGCAGCATAGGTCATGTCGGTGGCAGCGCCGCAGCGTTATCGGAAGTCAGAAACGGTAATTATCGCGATATCGACCAGTTTTTCAACTCTTCGTACTATTGGCGGGCAAGCGACAGATATGCACCACATAATGTATACACGAGTTTTGAAAAAATTGATGCTCTTAATAACGCGAAAGGTTATACCACCTCCAATTTCACTGGCTTTAGTCGTAAGGACGGAAAAGCCATCGAAACACCCGGCGCCACCAATATCAACATAATTATCAGCAGTTACCCGTACAACAGTACGTATATATATGACCAGTCGACCAACACCTACGCACGCTCACAAGGTGGCGAGGCGCATTTGGATCGTGAATCCGGTCAAATCACGCCTAGTGTCATAGTTGCAATGAGGGTTAATGAAAACACCGTGCTAGAGGATGGATACAGGGAGAACATCACAACTATCGGAAGTGGCAGCGCCGTCATATTCCAAAACGGCAGTGCTATTGATGCCACTTGGCACAAAGACAGTAAAACCGCACAAATCACTTTCACTGACACTTCCAGCAATGACATACCATTAGTCAGAGGTCAGACGTGGGTAGTAGCAGTACCTAATGACGGGGGAAATATATCATGGGAGTAGAAAAGATATCGAAACAAGCCAGCCAGTTTTGGCTGCCGTTTAAACGTTTCGTCGTCATTGCGACCATCATTGTTCAGATTATCGTGTGCGCTGGTATAGGCACAATACTGGTTTATCTGAAAGTATTTACGCCCGATTCGATTACGCTTTGGACTATTATTGGCAGTTTTTTCTTTTTTAACTTGCTTGTAAGTTTGTTAATCCTACATTACGCTGTGAGCCCACTTAGGGACTTGGTATCGGCAGTTATCCATGTTTCCGGGGAAAAACCGGAGCTGAAACTGCCCGATATGAACAGTAAATTAAACGAATACACTGGCCTCAGCGATGCCCTGAAAACTATTTACGAAATGTCAGCAAAAAAAGAGACGGTGACCGTCGTCTCAAAGCAAGAAGAATCCTCTCAACAGAATACGCCCGTCTCAGATGCGCTTGATAGCACTATTTGCGGATTCGTCGCCCTGAACAACAAACGTGAAATCGTATACGCTAACAAATCCGCCCCGATAAAATTGAACCCTGAGGGTAAAAAAATACTGAACGTTTTATTTAATACGAATGATGATTTGAACAAATGGCTGGACGATTGTGAAGAGAGTTCCGTTCACGCGGAGCATACATGGGTGCGCATTCCTGATCGTTTACCTAATGAAGAGAATCGACATTTTTACGACATAATCGCTTCGTATCAAAGAGGAGCTGCCTGCGAAACGGTATTGGCACTGATTGACAAAACCGGACAATATATTAATGACGAAGAAAACTTGGACTTTCTTTCTTTCGCAGCCCATGAATTACGCGGGCCCATTACTGTAATAAGGGGCTATTTGGATGTATTAGGGGATGAGTTATCGCCGATATTCGAGGGTGATCAACAGGAGCTTTTCAATCGTCTTGTCGTTTCATCAAATCGTCTTTCAGGATATATCGACAATATCCTAAACACTTCGAAATATGATCGACGTCATCTAAAAATGCATCTAATGGAAGAAAATGTCACATCGATATATGACACGATAAGTGACGATATGAAGATGCGCGCTGGTGCGCAAAACAGATTACTTTCAGTCAATTTACCATCAGACCTGCCAACCGTTGCGGCTGATCGCGCCAGTATGAGTGAGGTTTTAGGAAACCTCATAGACAACGCTCTGAAATACAGTAATGAAGGTGGTGCCGTGACAGTATCGGCAAAAAAGAATGGTGATTTCGTAGATATATCCGTCGAAGATAACGGCATAGGTATGCCTGAAAGTGTAATAAGCAATCTTTTCCAAAAGTTTTACCGCTCACATAGATCGCGCGAAACCGTGCCCGGAACGGGTATAGGATTATATATCAGCAAAGCGATAGTCGAATCCCATGGTGGCACGATCAGCGTACAAAGCGAGGATGGAAAAGGCTCCACATTCACTGTATCATTGCCGATATACTCGACGGTTGCAGATAAATTACTAGCAGAGGATAATAGTAACGAAGGAATAATAAGCGAAGGCAACGGATGGATTAAAAACCATTCGATGTTCAGAGGATAAATATGGCTATAAAAACGATTCTATGCATCGAAGACGACCGCTTTATAGGAGAAATGTATGTACGTAGCCTGAAAAAAGCCGGCTATGAAGTGGATTGGGTAGTTGACGGCGACGACGGCTTGATAGCCGCCCGCAATAAACCTTATGACCTAATATTACTGGATATTATGCTTCCGGAACGACGTGGTAATGACATACTAAAAGCACTCAGAGGAAATGGCGAGGATTTGATTCCCAACACCCACATAATCGTGTTGACGAATTTTGAACAGGACGAAGGATCAAGGATAGCGATGCAAACATACGCTGACGCATATCTCATAAAAGCCGAAATAACTCCGAAAAAATTAATATCACTCATCCAGCAAATAGAGTAGTAGGGACATATTCATACACTAGACATAGCCATCATTATCTGTTAAAGTTGTTTTGTTTATGGTCTCATCATCTAACGGTTAGGACATCAGGTTCTCATCCTGACAATCCGGGCGAAAACTGCCAAGTCGGCAGTTTAGAGTCGGAAACACGGATGGCGAAGCCACTGAGTTGAGACGGGGTCGACTGCGTTCGCTCGCGAACGACAGGTGACCGATTCCCGACGCGGAATCGAACCAAATGGATTAAAATATTAGTATGGTCGTATCGTCTAACGGTTAGGACATCAGGTTCTCATCCTGACAATCCGGGTTCGATTCCCGGTACGATCACCAAATTAAAAAGTTCAGCCCGAAAAGGTTGGACTTTTTAACTTGGTGAATTTCGTTATGAATCAGACACAGTAGGGTTAATATTCTACCTAATTATTTAAATACCCATAGCTCTTAAAAAATACTTGACAATAGTGTATCATTTAAAGCATATGCGTAAAGGAAAAATTATTTCTATAGGATTGGTTGGCTTTGTGGCTATTATTTCGATGATAGTACTAGCCCTGGTTAATACCAAAAGTTCGTTTTCAGTAACGGAAGGAACCAACCCATGTTCGGGAGTAATAATCAAATCCAGTAATCAAACTGAGGGGACCAATATTACGCCATTATCCGGCGTTACGACCATTAACGTGTCGGTCCCGACTTATATAATGCCAAACAATGTAACTATGAGTGCAGCTACTCAAACAGGTAATGTCATAATTGGCCGAGCTCAAGCCGCCGAGGCATCCGAAACCAATACTATTTGGAAATTTATCTGGGATACTTCTTTGTGGCCATCAAATATGTCAGGAACGAACAATCTAATGAAAATGGTCGCAAGGATAGTTTATAACGGTGGCACAACGCCCTGCGATGCCGTTAGTACGTCACAATATTTTATCCAAAAAATGGATTCGACCGTAACGGCATCGTTGAAATTAACCGCCAACCCCACTTACTACGAGGAGGTAGCGGGGTCGGGCAGTGTCAAGGAATTTAATGTGATTGCATCGGTATCACCGATTGATGGTTTACTACCAAACATCAGTGGTTCGGATCCTAATATATTCGGTTATTTCGAATGGCAAACTTCGACCAATATAGGTATCCTGTCGCCAAAAAACAGTGATTTTCTAAGCAGTACCGGTGTGATGTATTGGCCCGGCTCAGTGCCCGGAAATAACACGATAACTTCGACTGTACGTTATGGAGGAGCTTTGGCTACTGCGAACATCGATGTGCTAATAAAAGAAAAAATCACCGAAACGACGGACGAACAATCGGGCATCAGCCCAAATAATACGGAGCCGACAAACACAAGTCCGTCCGAAACCGAAATCACTAAACCATCTACTACTTCCGAATTATCAACAGTAACTCAGATTACTTCTTCTCAAATAAAAGTCAGTGAAATATCCAAAAGCTGCATCGAAAACGCCATAACCAAAGAACGCTCAGACGCGATACGGGACGGGACTTCCAGACCAACCTCAGCCGAACTGACAAAAATAACCAGTTGTTTTGCAACAAGCAATTACATCCTACCTTCAAACTTTTCGCCTGTCGACCCGGCAAAAATCGATGCCGTAACGGTTGATACGACGTCATTAATCAATAAGATCGAGAACTCAACCAAAACCGACTCTTCAGGCAAGAACGTACAGACGCTTAAATTTTCCGGCAAAGCCAAGCCTAGTAGTATAGTAATGATATATATATTTTCAGATCCTTTAATCATAACGACAACCAGCGATGAAAACGGCAACTGGCAGTATACGCTTGAAGATCCGCTTGTCCCGGGTAAGCATGAGGTATATACCGTCATAAATAAGGGTGATGGCATATACAAACGGTCCGACCCGCTGGCTTTCCTTATTAGTACAGCCTCCGCTACCGCTGCCAATCCCAACGGTTTAAGTCTCAAACTTGCAGCTTCTCCCGCAGCTACAGCCAAACGATCTGATAGCAACTTAATTTATTACATCGCAGCATCGGTCGTAGCCGTAATGATTGCCATAATCAGCCTGTTTATCGCAATCAGAATCCATTTAAAGCATAAGCCCGTAGTCGCTGTTTCAGGCGACATCGTAACATCCAACGAAATTGCCAACGCAAGCATTATTTCTTCCAACGCGATAACTGACACTCCAGCAAGCACAATCGGCGATGAAAAAATCGGCATAATAAACAATGACATAACCTTTAGCACCGAACCGATAAGAAACAGTGGAGAGATAACGGTAATTGGAAATACTAACAATCCTCAAGAAAGCACCGAACAACTAAATCCACAAGAAAACAAGATCGAAACAAATCAACAAGGATAAATCATATTTAAAAAATGAAGCGCGAAAAGCTGGAGATAATCTACTCGATAATCGTCTTGGTTACGATCCCGGTAATCGTAGCCGTTAACACGATCATATTAGTCCAAACCACCAACGACGCTTTCAATTTGGAATTGAATCGCAAAGCTGATCTAGCGAACGGCGTCATCGCCCAATCATCTCTGCAGCTGATCAAAGATCGGGAATATGACAAATTACAGAAAAATTTGGTTGCTTTGGAATCTTCACAGCCGACCTTGATGCATAGTATGTTAATCGTGAATAAAAACGATAATTTTACTATCGTCGCCCGCAGTCAATCCGCGATTGATGACAGTCTAGACTTAGTCAAAAAAACTCAAGTAGGAGCAGTGGTCAGCAACAAACAGTCGATAGCGAGCCTTACCGACACCTATGATCGAAACTCAAATCCCGCTCAGGCATGGAACGTTATGTCACCGGTCTTAGATGACGGAAAAGTGATAGCCGTTATTTCCGCAAATTACTTGACGGTCGATGCCGAAAAGGCAATTGATTCAGCTTATCAAAAATCGTATATCGTTTTAATAATCAGTATAGCGCTGATTTTCGGACTATTATTCAGGCATTTCAGACTAGTCGGATATGCCCAATTATTGGCGAAACAAAAAGAATTAAACCAAGCTATGAGCGACTTTTTATCAGTAGCGACTCACGAACTGAAATCGCCGACGTCAATCATAAAAGGTTACCTGTCAAATATCATTGATGGAGATTTTGGCGAGATTGACCCAAAGATAAAAGAACAGATACAGGTCGCAATAACCCAAACCGAACGCCTGAATTCACTTGTACAGGATTTATTGAACGTCAGCCGTGTAGAACAGGGGAGAGTCCAATATAATATAACTGAGGTGGACACGGTAAAAATATTAAACACGGTAATAAGCAACTATCGCCCTATCGCTGAAGAAAAAAATATCCAGATTGTCTACGAACCAGTGGAAAGTGTGCCATTTATCAAGGCCGACGAAAACAGGGTTCAGGAAATATTTATCAATCTAATAGATAATGCTATCAAATATACAGCAAAGGGTTCCGTAACCGTTTCCCACAAAGTTGATAAAAATAATCTTATCACTAATGTTCGTGACACCGGTTTTGGGATGAGCTCATCGGCCAGACAGCGACTATTCCAACGATTTTATCGCGTCAAAACTGACCAGACGCAAAATATTTCCGGCACAGGGCTCGGTTTATGGATAATCAAGCAATATATTGAAGCGATGGGCGGTAATATCGAAGTCGAATCAATGGAAGATGTCGGCTCGAATTTCATAGTTACACTACCGATTAAGTTAAATTAATAAATTAACCACAAAATCGCTTCGTATCCCATAGATTGCCAAAATAAGCATAGACTATATAAGATACCTAATGTAATATTGTTTCAATGATAACGGCACTGGCTTACTTATTTAATGGCATCGTCGTCGGTATTTTTGCTTATAAATGCTATTCAATTGGCTATAAAAATGGGTTGAAAAATTCCTTTCCAACTATCTGTTCTGGACTACACTGCTTGTTGCCATAGTGGCTTTCAAAATGTCAATAATGGTAGCTGCCGCTTTCTATAATTCGAATGAAACATTGTTATTTTGGTCTGACATAACCACCCGTCCTTTATACTATATTTCATCTATTTTTGCCGTCCAAATACCACTATATAAATACTACCCCAATGACAAGCGCCGTTTCATATTCTCTTATATCGCCGGAGCACTGGGGATAGCTCTAGTTATATACCAAGTATTCAACAGGAACATACCAACTTTCGGAGCAAACGGGATAATTGATTGGCATCCGGATTTGATTCTAACTACCGGAATGGGTTGTTTGATGGTTGCACCATGGGCAGCTACTTCGTTTATTTTTATCAGGGAATATTTGACTAGTAAGTCGAAAAACCTAAAGTCGATATTATTGGGCTTCGGCTTTATGTTGATTGTGGTCGGGGTTTTCGGTCAGGAGTACACAAATATCGTATCGCTATACATCACGTTTAATATCATATCGCTATTAGGTTATCTATTTGCTCTTGCCGGGTTATATTATGAGGACTGATAATAACGTGTACGAAAAAATTAAAGCATAGACGCAATAATAACAATAATGTATTATTAACCCATATGATAACCGCTTCAATATATTTAATAGACAGTATCATCGTCGGTTTTTTTGCGTATAAATGTTACTCGATTGGCTACGGCAAGGGGCTGAAAAACTCTTTCGCAAATTACCTGTTTTTGTCATCGACTTTTATATCAATCGGTTTCCTAAAATCAGGTATTATGTGTGCGATTGCAACCAGTATGAATAATAGCGAAATTCTTTTTTGGTCTGATTTCACAGGTAGAGCACTGTTTTATTTGGCCGCTGTTTTTTCGGTTCAAATACCGCTATATAAATTTTATCCGAACGACAAACGACGATTCTTGTTTTCTATTGTCGCGATAGTCGTAGGTTTAGCGCTTTTAGCATACCAACTATTTTTCAGAAATCATCCCATAATCGAACCTTCAGGGATGATTAATTGGGATGCAGATATTATATTATTGGCCGGAATGACTTATTTGATTATTTTGCCTTGGGTGGTTACTACCTATATATTTACGAAAGAATACTTTGCCAGTAAATTACGCTCGCCAAAATCGTTACTACTTGGGCTGGGCTTCTTTTGTATAACTGTGGGAGGTACCCTCCAGGACGCCTCCAGCACTATTTTATCATTCATCATTTTTGGCATCGTAAGCGCAATCGGCTATTTGATGGTTCTTGCAGGTCTTTTTTACGAAACCTAAATACCTCCCTGATTCGGGAGGTATCCAAGTATATGTTAGTCCGACAATCAAAAATGTCAATCTTTCAATGCCTCTTCAATTTTGTCGATAATTTCCATCATAGAAAGCTCGGATTTAACGATATAGCCGTATGCTCCGTATTTCATTGCCTTTTCTCGAATCGTATCATCAGACAAAGCCGTAAAGGTAATAACCTTGATGTGCTTGATGTCGTTATCGGATTTGATCATATTAAGAACATCCAAACCATGTACTTTCGGCATCATAACATCAAGCAGTATTAAATCGGGTTTTTTGTCAGCCTTTCTCAACGCGCTTAAGCCCTTCTCGCCGTCAGGTTCAGAGATTACTTTATAACCCTTGAGCTTTAACGAAGCCTCATACAAATCGCGGATTTGCTCGTCATCATCAATGACCATAATTGTTTTGCTCATTTTTTCCTCCTGTTGGATAATTATTGTTTAACGAAATTAGCATTAAATACTTTGGATGAAACTATCTAATTGCTCCTCACTTTTTTCTTTTACTGTTTTCTTGTTTATGGAAACTGGGATTGAAAACCAAAACGTGCTGCCTTTGCCTTTTTTGCTCTCGGCGCCTATCTTGCCGCCTAGGGCCGTTATGAAATTACGACAAATATAAAGTCCTAAACCGGTACCTCCGACTTTTTGGGTTCTGAAGTCCGCTATTCTGTAAAATCGGTTAAAGATTCTATCTAAGTCATTTTCATTGATACCTATACCACTATCTACGACCTTAACCGTCACGATACCCTTTTCGTTCTCACTCGCTTCCACGCTTACCGAACCCTTTTCTGTATATTTTATGGCATTTTCAAT
>CAYQOL010000003.1:12598-28937 GCA_964419165.1 uncultured Saccharimonas sp. (SeqCode) | reverse complement strand
CACTCGCTTCCACGCTTACCGAACCCTTTTCTGTATATTTTATGGCATTTTCAATCATATTCGACAGCACTTCTTTTACTATTGAACCGTCGGTCAAGATCTCAGGTAAGTCATCGGTGACAAGTAGATTCAACTTCAGGTGTTTTGCATCGGCTTTTTCTTTGAAATCATCCACGCAGCCTTTTACAAGATTTTTCATATCAGTATTGCTGAAGTCTAATTTAATCTGATCATTATCTACTTTCGTGACAGTAAGAATGTCGTTCGTCAACTTGATAAGACTTTTTACTGCTTTGTCAATCTGAGAAATATAGTTTTTGGTTTTACTGTCATATTTCAGTTTTTTGTCGAACATCAGGTTGAAAGTAAACCCTTCGATAATCGCCAGTGGCGTACGTAGCTCATGAGAGGCGATGGAGTTAAATTCGGCTCGTTGTTCCTCGAGAGACTTTTCAGCCGTCACATCCCTGAACATAATAATCGCACCAATCTGACTCTTATCTTTGCTATAAATCGGATTAGTGTTTACTGATACCCTATATACACCGTTCGGCGATATTAGTTTGAGGTCGTCATATGACATTTGTTTGCCGACTCTTAATGATTCATCCGCCAAAGATAACCTAGCCTCATCTGACGACACGGACATAACATCGTTCAATACTTTACCAACCAAGCCTTCATCTTCTTGGCTAAAACCCAACATCGAATAAGCTGCTCGGTTAGCAATCGCAATTTTACGATCGATATCGACGGAAATCAGGCCGTCCGAAAGGCTGTTTATCAAGGTCAATATTTCGTTCTTTTGATTCTCAAGTTCGCGCGCGGCCCTGACAAGACGCTTTTGCGAGTTACGCATCAGGATTATTTCTCTGGAAAATATCCTTAGTATCGAAATCAGCGCAAACACGCCGATAATCTGGAATATTATACTTGCTATGGTCAAATTTTCGGAATATTCCGTATTAAGTATGAAAAACATTATCAAAGCCGTAAAAGCCTCGAAAATAGTCATAATATACAACCAATTGGATTTAGTGTAGGCACTTATTGACGAGAACGCTATTATCAATAAAATGAATAATCCTCCGCGTTCACCCATAATCGTCATAATTATCGCAAAGCCGCTTATCAGTATCAGATCAGGCAGAAATGACAAGCCCCTTATCATATAAATCGGCGGTATCAAAAAATATAAAAGCGTAAACCCGCCCAGTGCGGCCAAAGTCGTCCAAACGATTTGCGATATATTAGCGGAAACCGGAAAAAGCAGAACATCCAAAGCAACAAACATTATACTGGCCGCCGCTATCAGCCCCGTTATTTGTTGAGTTTCTTTGAAATCATTGGCGTTCTCATAATCGTCAATAATCGGTGCTATTTCTGAATCGGAATATTCGGTACTCATTATTTATATTAAATCCTGATTGCTATTATATGAATAATTAGTAAACATAACAACCATCTGTTTGTTGATTTTGTTCATTTAATATACGAATCTACCAAATCGATAGAATAGGCGATTAGCATCGACCAAAATAACGCGTCCGCCTGACCTTTGCTTATTTTTTTAAAGATATTTTCAGTGGCTGGGTATATGAAATATATGAAAATAGTAGAAAGGATACCAAAGACCAGACTTGCTTCCAGACAAATGTATCCGTCCAGATTCATAAAGCTATCCGAGTAATCCCAGTATTTATTGTGACCGTAAAAATTTATTAAAATCGCCGCACAGGTATATTCGATAACGCTGCAAATGACCGTATTGACGATAAATACCTCAATGAAATTCAATTTACGACTCCTCGCAAGGTCACCAACTAACAATATCGATGCGACGGCACCTATGCCGTATGGCACCGCCAAAGGTATCGTCGTCATCGTCTCTGGATGCCACAAGGCATTGTTTACGATAAAGTGAATCAGATATGCACCCACGACTTCGAAATAATGCCCTAAAATAGAAAATATCCAAAAATATATGAACAATTTTCGCCAAAAAAATGGTATTTTCCACGAATCTGGTCCGTCCATAATATTCATTATAATGAAATCCTTGAGAATATTATCTATTAGCGCTTGAAAAACGTAAACATAAACGTCATAATATCCATCAGATTAGCGTAAGAATCGGGGGGCAAAATATAAAACCAGTTACGATAAATCGTTTTTGGCATAGGCGTATTTGCGAAGCGACGTTTCTGGTTTCGGTCGCGATACTTGCTATTTATTTTTGGGACTATTTCAATCAAGCTCCCCGTATTAGTAAATCCCTTAATGTAAGTATGCCTGCTTTCGTAGTGGCCAGTGTCACTACTTTTGTTAGCTTTGTTTTTTATTTATGGATACCGAGAAAATTTGCCTTCGAAGCGGCCTTGCTGGTTTATTGGTTGTTCGCGTCCCTGACTGGTACACTATTGATGGGTGCGGGAGGCGTGTCATCGCCATTTATCGTTCTTTGGATATCGGCCGTAATTTTTTCGGGAGTATTCGGACTGTGGGGAACGTTGCCGGTATTTGCCGCTACTATTTATTTTGGGTATTTCCAACTGACCGCCGATAAATTTCATTTTGACTTGGATTTGATTATTTCGATCGTTCTCAGTAGCATATTACCTCTGATTGCCAGTATCATTATTTGGCATAAAAAGTCTCGCAAAGAAAAACTTGATAACGATGCTAAAAATTATCGAGACCTCGCGAACGAATTAAGTGAATTGACAAGTAAATCAGAAGTTGTGATTAATGCCATAGGAGATGGCGTGATGGCTATTGACGGACAGGGTATTATTAGACTGATTAACCCGGCGGCACAAAGAATTATCGGATGGGGTAAGCAAGATGCTTTGGCTCTTAGTTATAAATCAGTTTTCAAACTAGTTAACCAAAAAGGTGAGTCACTTGACAGTATAAACGATCCCGTACAGCATGTTATGTCAACCAATCAGCAAGTAAGAACCAACGATTTCAATGTAATAACAAAAGTTGAAAAACGGCTGGCTATATCTTTGGTTGTCTCTCCCGTTAGCGAATCAGGCTCGGGAGTCATCGCTGTGTTTCACGACATAACCAAAGAAAAAGCTCTCGAGAGGGGACAAGCCGAGTTTATCAGTACGGCCAGCCACGAGATGCGTACGCCAGTTGCCTCAATCGAGGGCTACCTAGGTCTAGCACTAAACCCGCAAACAGCTCAAATCGACGCCAGAGCCCGCGACTACATATTAAAAGCCCATGAAGCTGCAGAACACTTAGGACACCTCTTTCAAGACCTTCTGGACGTCTCAAAGGCCGACGACGGGCGACTATCCAATAACCCCAAAGTAGTTGACGTAGTTACTTTAGTACACAGTATAGTCCAAGGGTTGGAACAAAAAGCAATCGAAAAGAAAATAAATCTGATATATAAACCTATCAGGGACGATTCTCGACTAAGGCAACTGGCTCCGGTGTATTTCGTCAATCTTGATAACGACCACATACGCGAAATTATGAATAACCTGATCGAAAACGCCATCAAATACACCGTAGCGGGTGAAGTAATAGTCGATATAACAGGCGATGATGACAAAGTAACGTTAAGCGTCAAGGATAGCGGCATCGGCATCTCTTCTGATGACATAACCCATCTATTTCAAAAATTCTATCGAATCGACAACAAGGATACTCGTGAAATCGGCGGGACCGGCTTGGGACTGTATATTTGCCGCAGATTGACGGAAATAATGGGCGGTCGCATATGGGCCGAGAGTATCCGCAGCAAGGGCAGTACTTTTTTCGTCGAACTACCTAGAATATCCAACAGGGAAGCTGCACGTCTGAAAGAAATGGAAGAAATCAAAGCCAAGCAAGAAGCCGAGAAAGAATCAGCAAACCAATTCGCCGAGGCTGTAAACAATCTACAAAACTCCCCCCAAGCCTTAAATCAAACACAACCAGAACCCGAAGCGCCAAGAAACAGCGTACCACGCAGCAGCTCTCTTACACCTGAACAGATTGCGGATTACGTCACCAAACAACGCGCTCTCGCCCAACAACAGGCCGTCATAGCCCAACGAGCACCAATTCCTTCACCGACCACCACTCCGCCTAGCGTAAGGCCTCAATCCGTCTCCATACCGGTCAGAGGACCTAATTAACAAATAAACACTAGAATTATGGTATTTTTCGTAAAAGTTATAGTACAATAGGGGATAATATGACTAAGATAATGCTAGTTGAAGATGACAAAAGCTTGCGCGAAATTTACGGCGTTCGCTTGATAGCCGAAGGCTACGAAATAATATCAGCAGGTGACGGAGAAGAGGCATTGGCAATGGCCATCAAAGAACATCCCGATCTCATAGTCAGTGACGTTATGATGCCAAAAATTAGCGGCTTTGATATGCTTGACATCCTGAGGGCAACCCCTGAGACCAAAGACATAAAAGTAATAATGATGACTGCTCTCAGCAGCGAAGATCAAAGAGCCAGAGGCGAATCTCTTGGCGCTGACCGATATCTAGTCAAGTCCCAAGTCGGCATCGAGGACGTCGTCAAAACCGTACATGAAATGTTATCTGACGCTCCAAATACAGTCGGTCAATCCAGCCAAGCATTCGGCGCACCGGTAGCATCGGAAATAGTAACCACTGAACAATCCGAACAAACGATGCCGGTATCCGAACCGCAACCGACCGTAAATCCGATAATCATTACCGAGCCAGAAACCACCCCTTCGGAAACAGTTCCAGCCATTAGCGAAGAGGTGTCAGTACAAGAAGTTGAACCGGTAGCCCCGGCTCCTATCAGCCAAACAGAGACCGAAATTGCCCCCGTGTCTCCTCAAACGGTACCAATCGTGCAATATCAGGAAACTCAATTGCCAAAGCCTGACATATCATTAACGGCAGCTCCGACTCCATCCGAACCGACAACTTTCGCGGCTCCAATCGTTCCAACTCCGGAACCTACAAACGAACCGACAACCGTCAATCAACCAACAGCAGACCCGGAAATCGTCGAAGAAATGTCGGAACGCCTAAACAAGAGTTTCAAGGACGGCTCTGATACTGCCCAGACCGCGGAAGAACCCGGACAACCCGTTTCGACGCAATAATAGTTATCGTTGATCAGATTTGCTATACTTGGGTTTAATGTCACCAAGTTCTGATGCTTCACGTTTGAATAAATTCCTAGCCCTTGCGCTGGGTATTTCCCGACGCGAAGCCGACAATCTAATAGCCCGTCAGGTCGTCAAAGTCAACGGACAAATCGCGATTCTGGGGTCCCGTTTGGAAAAAGACGATGAAATTACAGTCAACGGCAGACGTATCGGAACCGCGATCAAATACGAATGTCTGGCGCTAAACAAACCGACAGGTTACGTGTGCTCACGCAAGAAGCAAGGCGATACTCCGACCATATACAGCCTTTTACCTCCCAGATACCACCATTTAAAGACCGTTGGTAGGTTAGATCGTAACAGTAGTGGGCTTATTCTACTTACTAATGATGGCGATTTCGCATATCGGATGACTCACCCGAAATTTCACAAGGTCAAAATTTACAAAGTACGCCTAGATACAGATCTCCAGCCTCTACACCAGCAAATGATTAGTGACTACGGAATCAACCTGCAAGACGGCGTCAGCAAGCTTAGTCTGGAACGAATAAAAGATAGTCGCAAGGATTGGACTGTCACTATGAGCGAGGGGCGCAACCGCCAAATCCGTCGCACGTTTTCCGCGTTAGGATACGACGTTAAAAAACTACACAGGACCAATTTCGGCAATTATTCACTTGATGATATACCATCCGGAAAATACAAAATTCTTGATATCCGCCCGATGATATATTAATAAACTTTCCCTTATAGTTATTTACATAACAATTATTTTATGTTATCATATAGTAAGTTTTTACCAAGATAATCTTAGATAAAAGCTCATTAAATCAGAGGTAATCTTATTGTTATTGTCCCTACATATTTAATTGGAGGTGTATCAAAATTGGATCCTGAATTTTCAATTATCCCGAGCATGTTCAACAAGAACGATAGTCCTGAGGCGAGGGCTAAAAAACAAAATGCGCTAATCACATTAGTAACCAAGAAAGCTATGGGGAGAAGTCTGAATATAATGTTCATTTCTTCCAACGATAACGAAACCGACAAATATTGCAAGGGTCTGTGCAACAAGCTTTGCGGGGACCACCGGGTAACCTATTCTCCTCAAGATTTTTTATGGTCAAGCACGGATAAAACTCAGAATACTCGAGTTGCTCTGGGATTGGCCGAGAAAATGCATTACACGGCGACGGAGATTGTCATATTAATGATTCCCGAAGACCATATAAGCGTCTTGATGAGCACTATATTCAAGGATAAACAAGCTGTCTATTCCATTGAATATATGTCTGCAAAAGAGACGCCCGTTATGGACAATAAAGCATTCCATTAACCTCTGATGAACCTATGGCCGGCAAGTTTTGCCGGCTCTTTTTTTTATCACAAAATTCGCTTATCTTATCCTTATCTGTTATAATTGCCTTAGATATGGCTTCGAGACTACCAACAGTTGCGATTATCGGACAGGCGAACGTCGGCAAGAGTTCGCTTTTTAATCGTCTGGTTCGTTCGCAACAGGCTATAGTCGCACGCGAAGCCGGCACGACCCGCGACAATGTCATAGGTCGCGTCAAATACAACGAGCATAGCTTCTGGATAGTAGATACCGCGGGTCTAAAGGACCCCGAAGATGAGTTCGAGGCCTCAATCCAAGATCAAATAACCGAGGCTACCGAAATCGCCGATGCTATTCTGGTAGTCGTAGACAGTAGTAAATACCCAAGTGATCAGGATCGTTTCGTAGCTAAAAAAGCACTGAAAAGCGGCAAGACGGTAATCTTGGTAATCAATAAATGCGATTTAAAAAACAGTCTACCCAACGAAGAATTTATGCGCCTCGGGATTTCTCGAATCGTCCGCGCCAGCGCCGAACATAACGTCGGCACCGTCGAAATAATCCAGAAAATAATTGAACATATCCCGCCAAAAAGTGATGAAACGCCTGACGATATCACTAGAATATCATTGATTGGCCGACCCAATGTCGGTAAAAGTTTCCTGTTTAATACTATGGCTGGCAAACAACAGGCCCTTGTAGCCAATGTCGCCGGTACGACACGTGACGTTAACCGCGTGGCTATTAAATATCATAATCGTAACATCGAAATTCTGGACACCGCAGGTATGCGCAAACCCGGCAAGCAAGAGGTTGGCGTCGAAAAATTCAGCGTACTTAGAACTTTACAGGCAATCGAAGAGTCGGACGTCTGTTTGCTATTGATGGACGCAGGAGAAATAAATACCCAGCTGGATCAACGTATAGCCGGCATCATCGATAAAATAGGCAAAGGCATAATCATCGTCGTAACGAAGTGGGACAGTATCGAAGACAAGGACGGTCACACTCGCGACGAGATGGCCCTCAAGATTGCCAACTCTTTCACTTTCATCCCATGGGCTCCTTTGATATTTACCAGCGCCGTCACGGGACAAAACGTCACCAAGATATTCGATATCGTTTTAGAAATCGATTCACGACGAAAACAAAAGACCAAAACAAGAGTTCTCAATGATATGTTGCAATATATAATTCAAAAGCAGCCGCCGGCAGGACTTAAAAACACCCGCCCGAAACTGCGCTATATGGTACAGACCGATACCAATCCGCCTTGGTTCGTGATATACGGATCCAATTTAAAATATCTGCATTGGAGCTACAAACGCTACATCGAGCGTCAGCTTCGCGAGACCTATAACTATACTGGCACGCCGATAAAATTCAGCTTCCTAGATGAAAAGCAATTCAAACGCGAGGAATAATAATGAAAGTCATTTTCGGACAAGGCAATCCGGGTGTTGATTATGCCAAGACCCGCCACAACGTGGGTTTTATTACCTTGGATGCGCTAGCAAACGAAATCAATGCCCAATGGAAAGAACAAACGAAATTCAACGCCTTCGTAGCCGAAACCGTAATCGCTGATGAAAAAGTCCTGCTTGTTAAGCCTGCCACATATTACAACGAGACCGGCGTTTCAGCGCGCAAGATAATGGATTATTACAAACTGGATCCATCCTCGGACCTACTAGTGATTCACGACGACCTTGCTTTGAATTTCGGTATCATCAGGATACGAGAACAGGGTAGTGACGCCGGCAATAACGGAATCAAATCATTAATCAAACATATCGGAGAAAATTTCGTTCGCATCCGCATCGGCATCTTGAACGAATTTCGCGATCAAAAAAACGACGCTGATTTCGTACTGGACAAATTCAGCGCCGAAGAATCGACGCATTTCAAAACCGAAATCATCCCGCAAGTAACCAAGCTGATCAAACAGTATTGTGCTGGCAATCTTAAAGTCACTAGCCATAAAACCAAATAAAAATAGCACTCTGTAGTCGAGTGCTATTAGCGATGAATAATTAACGGTCATCTACTGAGATTATAAGTATCTCTGTTATCGCGATTGAAACAAAAATCAAAGAAATGACTCTGCCAGTCGTCATCGGGACGGTCCAGAAAATAGCCAGACAAAATATGAATATTAATCCAAACAAGATAGAGCCTATGATGGCGTATGCCACGAGATGCGCGATATGATAATATTGTATCATTTATATTAATTTTTGTCAATTTAAAACCCTGCCTTAAAGCAGGGTGGTCCTATCATAAGACAGGGTTACGCAATGGTCTTGAAAGCAGGCATCCTTTGAAACGGTTAACCGGCCATTTGCTGAGTGCAAATTACGGACGCCCGCTCCAAGATAACATCGCGTTAAAACTTCGGATAATATGCCGTTTAATATTATCCTGCGTTTATTCAGGGCGGATCTCTAGCTAATACGTAGGTACAGATGTCGAAACTTGGGCCCAAGATTCGAAAGCGATCAAAAATATCGAGTCTAGCGCAATGGACTACCTTTCCAATTAATTGCTTGCCTTCGGAATATATTCCACAAAAAGAAAAAGCAAACCGATAGACATACCATGAAAAAGTAGTACGGCTCCTTTGCGTTACGCGGAACAAAACGTACCTCATATTTCACCCCCCTTAATAAAAAACTTACACACAAGACTCATTACGTCGTGCATAACAGGTGTAAGATATCAAATAATAGGAATGGCATCAAGCTTGAGCAATTAAAAGAGCCTCTCACGAATGGGAGGCTCAAAGACGATATTATTTCGCCAATAGATTAGAGCGTGGGGGTAACACCCATATATCGGGCAGATATAAACACGGCTAGAAACATAATCAACCCTATAAACACAGCTTGTTTCAAGCCGCGTACCGGAGAGTTGATTACAAGGCACAATACAACCCCAACTATCAAATATTCCGCAATCCTCATAAGATTTGGATTCGTTATAAAATAACGAATATATTCCATCTGTTCACCTCCGTATGAATTTTTTCCTGTCTGCCTTATCTGCTAGGGAGAATAAATGGCAAAATTAACAAGATAACGACAACAGAAAAAATCAGATGACTTGGGTCACGCATAATCCTACCTCCTTACGATTTATTGTCCATATCAACTTTAGTACCACTAAAGATTAAACTCCCTTGAAACAAAAAATACCGCGAAGGGAATCGAAAACAAGATAGTCAACTTTATGGAATTCATAAGATTCACAAAGGAAATTCTATCCGAACTCCAATGCTCAATTATAGCCCTTCTTGCGATCCCATCACTCTATATGCGATGCAGCCAGTAAATTGAAAAGAAGTATAAACATTAAGATAAAAACTCTGCAACCAACTATTACCCACCACCTTGTAAAATAATACGTATATCCCAAGCTATTCGGCTAAAACATACTTTTTTGATTCTGACATAAACGTTATTATTTATCAATTTAAAACGCTCCATTAAGGAGCGTTTTTCGGATATTTGGATTTAATATAGCGACGAGGATGAATTTGAGTTGAAGCTTTTGGTGGTCGAAGCCGCGATAGCGATACAGCCGATTGCCAAAATAAGTAGCCACCCGAGAGTCATCTCAAGACTAAAGTGGCCGACCGACCAATTCGCGTTTTTAAGCTGACTGATTATAAAATCAACCAGCAGTACCAAAAAGTCAGCGACGATTAGCAGGCAGCCACCTACAAAGAGCGATTGCAACTTTTTACGACTGAAGTTTTTCAGATCGTAAAGAAATAGCTCAACAACCGCCAGGGATAATACCCCAGCCAAGAAACAGGACAGTGCCAATATAACTTTTGCAGACATCCTATACACCTCTTTCATTTTAATCCGAAACATTCATACAATCGTACTTTGAGGTACTATATGTAATTTTTCTATGATAGCATAATAGTTATGTTTTGTCAATTTTGGAACCAATAAAAAGCGCCCGCAGTAAGGGTGGGCATCACTGTGGGCGCGTTTTACCCTTTAACCCACCCAGAGGGTAGCAAGGCTTAATCTCGAAATCTCGCAGATGCCTGCCGGTTAAAGGGGTTAGTATACATGCAACGCTTTAATTGTCCTTAAGCGTGGAGGGTATTCAAGCTTAAAAACACATTGCATGCACTCTAACTTATAGTTAGAATATAGGGGGTATAAGGTGCTTGGTATACCTCCGGTATATCCAATCATTGCCAATATTAGCACGTATTTGACATTACGTCAATACCTTTTGTAATAAAAACTATGAAAATCAATACAATTTCACCCCAAGACCAAAATTTTACCCAGATTATAGGTGATATTGTAAATCGTCCGAAAAGATTATATTTTACTGGTAAATTGCCTGAAACTCGAAAACCTACCGTAGCCATCGTCGGTTCGCGCCGACCTACTTCATATGGTAAAGAAGTAACCTTTAAATTGGCTTATGATTTAGCTAAACGCGGTCTAATCATTATCAGTGGATTGGCGATAGGCGTTGATACAATCGCCCATAAAGCGGCTCTAGACGCCGGAGGCACTACCATCGCAGTTCTTGCGGGTGGCGTCGATACGATCTATCCGGCAACCAACAGGGGACTTGCCCAAGAGATACTAGACAATAACGGAGCAATCGTCAGCGAATATGAACCGGGCACACTGGCGCGCGATTTCCAGTTTCTAGATAGAAACCGCATAGTTAGCGGCTTATCTGATGCGGTCATAGTGACAGAGGCGGCCACACGTAGTGGTACGTTAGCCACCGTAGCCCATGCACTAGACCAAAATCGTGAAGTATTCGTCGTGCCGGGCAATATTACCAGCCCACTGTCCGCTGGCTGTAATAATCTGATAAAACAGGGGGCGTATCCGATAACCGGTAGTGATGATGTGCTTGAAATTATTGCGCCTGACATCTTAAAAACACAATCGATACTGCCACTAGGATTAACACCGCTGGAGTCAGAAATAATTCATTTGTTACAGTCTGGTGTTCGCGACGGAGACGAATTGCAGGAAAAAACGGCGGTTAATATCAACGAGTTTTCCCAAGCCCTGACAATGATGGAAATAAACGGCACCATCCGCGCCCTCGGCGGCAATCAGTGGACTCTGAAATAGGACTTATCAGGGTTCAACCCTGATAAGCTAATTTTAAGGTTTTAATAAGCATTAAATTTGTGAGTTTACAAAACGGTCTAATTTGCGTAGTATGAGACATTGTGTTAAATATAAACACTAACAAATTATGAGCAAGAATTTAGTAATAGTAGAGTCACCAGCCAAAGCAAAGACCATCGAAAAATATCTAGGTAAAGATTTCAAGGTATTATCCAGTATCGGTCATATCCGTTCGATTGCCAAAAAAACCGAAAGCGGCAAACCGCCGATAGACATCAAGAACGGTTACGAAACCGTCTTTGAAATCGATCCTGAAAAAAAGAAGGTTATCGCTGAATTGAAAAAAGCCGTCAAAGGCGCCAGTTCCGTCTGGCTGGCAACTGATGAAGACCGTGAAGGAGAGGCTATCGCTTGGCATCTTACCGAAGTACTGAATCTGAACCCGAAAACCACCAAGCGTATCGTCTTTCACGAAATCACCAAGGACGCTATCGAAGAAGCCGTCAAAAATCCGCGCACCCTTGATATGGATTTAGTACGCGCCCAACAGGCCAGGCAAATCCTTGATAGGTTAGTAGGTTTCGAATTGTCACCAGTCGTATGGAAAAAGGTTCCCGGTGGCAAATCGGCTGGTCGTGTCCAATCGCCGGCGGTCAGACTGCTAGTTGAGCGCGAGCGCGAAATCGACAAATTTGCCAGTACCTTTAATTTCAAAATAACGGCTCAATTCAAACATAGCAAAGGTGCGTTGCAAGCGGAACTATCCGAGAGATTCGAGACTGAAAAAGAAGCAGAAGCTTTTCTAAAAACTCTTGTCGGTGCCAAATTCGAAGTAACCGATATTACAACCAGTCCATCGACGCGAAATCCATCGGCACCGTTCACGACTAGCACCTTGCAACAAGAGGCTAATGGCCGTCTAGGCTTCAGCGCCAAAGCCACCATGTCCAGCGCCCAAAAATTATATCAGGACGGAAAAATCACCTATATGCGAACCGACTCGGTCAATTTATCCAATCAGGCATTGGCCGCTTCGACGGATTACATCAAAAAAGAATTTGGCGAAAAATACCATCAATTCCGAAAATTCCAAACTAAGAGCGCCAATGCCCAAGAAGCTCACGAAGCTATCCGTCCGACCGACATAAGATTAGAAAAAGCTTCCTCCAATGCCTACGAGCAGAAACTGTACGATCTTATCCGCCGGCGCACGCTAGCTAGCCAAATGGCGCCAGCGGAGTTGGAAAAAACAACAATTACCATCAATATCACACCAGATGAGCGGGTGGCGCGAGGCGGAGCAAGACCCGCCACAAAAAAACTGACTTTGCGCTTTGAAGCCAAAGGCGAAGTCGTTATATTTGATGGTTTCCTGAAAGTGTACGGATCAAGTAAAAAAGAAGACTCCATACTACCACCATTAAAAACTAACGACACCCTGACACTGAATGAAGCCAACGCCCGCCAAATCTTTGCCCGTCCGCCAGCCAGATATACCGAAGGAAGCCTCGTCAAGAAATTAGAAGAATTAGGGATTGGACGCCCCTCGACCTACGCGACCATCATCAACACTATCCAAGTCCGTGGCTACGCCGAAAGAGGCGAGGGTGAAGGGCAAAAACGCGACGTCATCACCTTGAGCCTGAAAGACGATTCGATAAACCGCGAAATCGTTACCGAAAACACCGGCTCCGATCGTGGCAAACTGGTTCCGACTTCGACCGGCGAAGTAGTCAGTGATTTTTTAACGGATCATTTCGACAAAATCGTCGATTACGGTTTTACTGCAAAAGTAGAGGAAGATTTTGACAAGATAGCAACAGGTGCAATCGCCCGTAATGTTATGCTGGACGATTTTTACAAACCTTTTCACAAACTAATCGAACAATCGGAAGGAATCGAACGTTCCGCCGTTGCCAAAGCCCGCGAAATCGGTATCGACCCGAAAAGCGGCAAATTATTGTTCGCGAGATTCGGTCGCTACGGTCCTATGCTACAACTCGGCGAGACCGAAGACACGGATGAAAAACCGCGCTTCGCGCCAATGCCAACCGGCAAGAAAATCGAGACGGTGACGCTCGAAGAAGCCCTTTACGCTTTCAAATTGCCGCGATTGATCGGTAAAACCGAAGATGGGGCAGACATCACCGCCAATATCGGGCGTTTCGGACCGTATATCCAAATCGGCAAGCTGTTCGTCAGCATAAAACCTCTAGATCCCCATACTATAACTTTCGACGAAGCCATTAATTTATATAAAGAAAAACTAAAGTCCGAAGCTGAAAAGAATATTGCCGACTTCGGCAACGGTATCAAAGTATTAAAAGGCCGTTTCGGACCATACGTTACCGACGGCGCAAAAAATGCAAAAATACCAAAAGAAATCGACCCCAAAAGCGTTACCTTGGAAAAAGCCAAAGAGCTGCTAGCTTCGGCTACCTCCGTAAAAAAACGTCGGATTCCCAGAAAAAAATCCAATAAAAAATCTTGAAAATTTCATACCACTATTTACACAACGTGTCTATTACGTGCTATAATGAACGCAGTATGCAAAAAACTTGACATTATAAAAACAATCTTTTATACTATATTTAAACATTAATATCAGTAATTCCATAAGTGGGCGGAAAGAAATTAGTAAAATCATGAGCGACACGCCGAATAAAGATCAAGTAATAAACCTAGAAACCAGTGTAAATGATGTTTTGTCATTTATAGAGCAGGACCGCGAACGTGAAATTATTACGCGACGTTTCGGACTTTTTGATCGTCGTGAAACCTTGGAACAGATAGGTGAACTACTTGGAATTACACGAGAACGTGTCCGCCAATTGGAAAAAGCTATCCTAAACAAGCTCAAGACCGCATCAACCAGCGGCAAAATTACCACCGTAAGCAGCGTTGAAAAACTATTCATCCGCAAGCTCACCGAACTGGGCAGGGTCGCTCGTGTCCAAGATTTGGCCGACAGTATATTGGACGGTAAAAGTAATCAGCTTGATCGTGCCCGCGTTGCGTTCTTGGCGACACTTTCTCCCAACTTAACGGTTATTGAGGGCAGTGACAACTATCATCACAGTGTCGCTATCCGTGAATACGGAGATGACAAAAAAATTCGTAATGAAGTCGACGGCATCGTAGCTACCATCAAAAAGCATAGCGAACCTTTGACGATCGAAGAGCTTCACAGCAAACTGAACTATGAACATCCTGATCATGTCAGGGCTTTAGCTAGCGTTTCCAAGCTGCTTGCAAGCCTAAAGGACAATTGGGGTCTTATTAGGTGGCCGACCGTAAACCCTAAGAATATCCGTGACAAAATTTACGTAATTCTTTCCGAAAATAGCAAACCGATGCACTTTTCCGAGATTGCCAAATCCATCAAAAGCAGCAACTTCAAGCGCAAAGACGTAACAACCCAAGCAATCCATAACGAACTAATAAAAGATTTCCGTTTCGTCCTTATTGGTCGCGGTATTTATGCGTTGTCAGGTTGGGGATTTAATAAAGGAACTGTCGCCGATATAATTGCGGACGTACTTAAAAAATCACCGGAGCCACTGCACCGTGACGAGATCGTCAAGAGAGTTCTAAAAAGCCGCCAAGTCAAGGAAACCACTATCCTTTTGAACCTACAGAACAAGTCGCAATTCAAGCGTGTCGCCAAAGCGACTTACGCACTCGAGCAGAAGTCAAACTAACATTGCCATTTTCTCCCTTGAATGAGAAAATGAAAGGGTAAATATGGGCATATTATCATCTATCATTTCTATCCTTATGCAATGGTACGTTTGGGTGCCGATTTTACTGGTACTCGCTTATTTGACATATCAAAACTACAGGCGTATGGAATCCGTCCAAAGCCTCGAGAGTGACCTGTTGATACTAGAAATCCCGAAAACCAACGACAAAAGCGAACTCGCGGCCGAGCAACTTTTCGCCAGCTTGCATGGAATTTTACGAGACAAGAACGAATTGAAAATGAGCGGAGGATTACAAGAACACCTTAGTTTTGAAATTGCCTCAGTAAACGGTCAAATAAGATTTTACGTATGGGTGCCAAAAGCCCTCAGAAGTTTCGTCGAAGGTCAAATATATTCACAATACCCAAGCGTACAGATTCACGAGGCTGAGGAAGATTACGTCGCGAACGAATACAAACACAGCGTGGTATATTCATCAGAGGTGGTCTTGACTGACAGTGAGATGCTGCCAATCAAGACTTTCGCTAATTTCGAAGTAGACCCGCTAGCCGGTATAACCGGTGCTCTAGCCAAATTAGAGTCAACCGGCGAAGAAGTATGGATTCAGATTTTGTGCCGACCAATTGCCGATGACTGGCACAAAGCATCCTATGCTTGGATAAAAAGCATCCGTAAAGGATCGATACTGGGGAGCGGGGGATCAGGCCTAGTTTGGTTCGTCGGACTATTAGAGGCTCTCTGGCGGCCGCCCGAAGCCGGCAAGAACGGTGAAAAAGAGTTGTCCGACCGCGAAAAAACCAGAATAAGCGAAGCTGAAAAAAAAGCCACGAAACTAGGCTACCAAGTAAAGATACGTCTGGTTTATATGGGGGAGAGTACTGTCAACGCGCGCCTCCGTATGCAGGCGATTGTCGGAACTTTCAAACAATTCAACAGTACTAATCTTAACGGTTTCAAGATTTCGGGCGCCAGTTTCAAAAAAGAGGACTTAAGTGGTTATCGAAATCGATGCTTCGGTAATGACGGTTTCATCTTGAATATAGAAGAACTAGCCAGCGTATTCCAT
>CAYQOL010000003.1:0-12498 GCA_964419165.1 uncultured Saccharimonas sp. (SeqCode) | reverse complement strand
CTTCGGTAATGACGGTTTCATCTTGAATATAGAAGAACTAGCCAGCGTATTCCATCTACCGCATACCAATGTAGAAACGCCCAACGTCGTCTGGGCCAGCAGCAAAAATGCCGAGCCGCCAGCAAAATTACCGATAATTACAGGCAATACTGCCGTCGACGAGAATATCAGCGCCTTTGGTATGACGAATTTCCGAGGCATCAACCATCAATTCGGTATGCTCAGAAGCGACCGTTCCCGTCACGTATACATAATAGGGCAGACAGGGGCAGGTAAGACTGGTACATTAGAACTGTTCGCGCTCAGTGATATCTTTCATAATCAAGGTTACGCTATCATCGACCCGCACGGCGATTTTGCCGTCAATAATATGAGGTTTATACCCGGCAGCCGTATGAATGACGTCGTGTATTTCAATCCCGCCGACACGGCATATCCGGTCGGGTTCAACCCTTTGGAAATAAACGAATATAACCGTAATATGAAGCCCAATATCAGCTCGGAGGTAATCGGTGTCTTGAAACGTATGTTCGGCGAGTCGTGGGGACCACGGCTGGAATATATCTTGCGTTACACGATACTAGCCCTTTTGGACCGACCGGAAACGACTATGTTGGATATTACCAGAATGCTGACCGACAAGACTTTCCGTAAAGAGACGTTGGAATACTGCCAAGATACAGTGGTCTTGAATTTTTGGAAAATCGAATTCGCCAGCTGGAACGAAAAATTCGCTACCGAAGCAATCGCTCCCGTTTTGAACAAAGTCGGCGCCTTTACAGCTAACCCGATTATCCGCAATGTCATCGGGCAACCGAAATCGACTTTCAATATACGCCAGATGATGGACGAGGGCAAAATACTAATCGTCAACCTGTCGAAAGGTCTGATAGGCGAAGATAACGCTTCGATATTAGGCTCTTTCCTTGTCACTAAAATACAGCTGGCCGCTATGAGCCGCAGCGATATCCCGAGAATAGAGGACCGCCGTCCATTTTATTTATACGTTGACGAATTCCAGAACTTTGCGACCGATTCGTTCGCCACTATCCTATCAGAAGCACGCAAATACGCGCTCAATCTAACCGTTGCAAACCAATATATCAGCCAAATGAGCGAAAATGTCCGTGATGCCGTTTTCGGTAACGTCGGCTCAGTCATATCGTTCCGAGTGTCGGCCGATGACGCCCCGCTGCTTGCAAAGCAGTTCGAGCCGCAATTTGAAGCCAATGATCTATTGCAGATGCATAACCGCAATTTTGTCGTAAGTATGGTCATCAAAGGTGAAAAGGCTCCCGCATTCAATGCTACGACGCTTTCATTGCCACCAATGCAGACCGATAACACCCCCCAGATAATCGAAAATACTCGACGCCTTTACAGTCGTAACCGTGCCGATGTCGAACGGGAAATAGCCATCGCCATCAGACCACCTGAGAATCTTCAGAAACCAAAGTCTCAAACCCAACAACCATTTTCGCCACAAACCCAGCCACAACAAACCGTCAGACAACCCGAAGTGAATAAACCGTTTGCTAATACCGCTCAATCCGCCCTCGCCCAAACGGAGCAGGGTGGAGTAACCACCACCAACCCTGTTACAACAGAGGCGGAAAACATAGCTAAAAAACGTCGACCACGCAAACGCAAGCGAAAAACTCAGAGCCCCAACCCGAGTACAGACAATGCAGAGTCCGACAATGCTCCTGAAAAACCAGCAGTCACAATGAATCAGCCCGAAAATAAAGATACTGATGGCAGATTACAAATCAGACGCTAAGTTCGAATGCACGACTATTTGGATGGAATGTAATAGAACATAACTAGAACTTGTAATCGTAATGTATAAATTTAGTTCGAAGCAAACAACAAACCATTAAAAAACTCACTAACGAATATATAATGAACTCGGTATAAATAGCAAAAATATACATTAATCGCTAAGACAAGTCAGAAACGATAGAGTCATATACATAAAAGCAGAGCAAGTATCCAAACCAACAAGAACTTGAATGACATATTGAACACAAATAGGGTTATGAATGATTCATTGACTTAACGTCGCACAATATATCTTTTACGACATTGAATATGATAATCAAAGATGATTACTAATACGTCCTATTAACACCTATAAATACAATGACAATCACAATAATAGGGGCTACACTGTTTTGATACTTAACTTTGTATTTTTCTATTCATATTTACTGACACTATTTTTCAACAAAGCCATACATACTTTTTTAACGATCACGTTGTAATTATTTGTCATACTATCGAATCCCGGACATGTTTGACATTTTGACTTTTCCACAGCGTTATACTTGTTTTCTTAAAATTAGCCTATCCTCGCCTGATTATGTACCCTATTTGCTTTTTTGTTGTTTTTATATCTAAGTATATATTTTCCATATATTTGAATTTTATATAAATATAGAACAAAAGTAGAACTGCAGTGGGAGAGCGGAAAGTACCCTATTTTCACTTGTAAAAAGCTTTGCCACCTACTCGTATATCAACATAACTTGGAGTGATGCCGTTATTAACAAAATATCCAACAGCTCTGACCATATCTTCGACCTGTTCCCCTGCTGGACGATCGATAGACAGCTTTATTGGGTAGTTATAGCCATCAAGGTATACTTCCAATATCCTTATGGTATTAACGGGTATTATGGCTTTTTTAACCTTAAAACCACTGGATTCGGACAAATTGACGACACGTCCGACGAAACTGAGGAATTTATTACTGGCAATAACCGTCCCAGATTGCATAGATATACCACTGTTATCGATGATTTGTACGCTAGGCGTGCTAAAGTAGTTTTTTTCGAATGGTATGCCCATAGAATCTACATAATACTGTTTATCATCTATTTCCCAACCGGCTACCGGCTGACGCATTTTGACAGAAAAAGTCGTCACGCCTACACCTATCGTATTCAATTGAGTTACACTTTCGACTTCCGGTAATTTATCAGAAACATATTTCGATAACGAAGATTCATCGAGCAAGAACCTAAATCGCCCCATAGGGTTTATACCAAGATACTCTTGAATCGTTCGGGCGTAAACAGACGACTCGACCGGCTTTGACACAAGCGTACCCGATAGACTAATCCTGGCTATCGCGGTTAAATTACTAACGACAAGCCAGATAAATACCGATACAATAAATACGATAACAAAAACGCTAAAAATACCACGGCGGCGGTTCACTAAGTGATGCACTTGAGCCCTTGTCGACTCAAGATCAGACCTTGTATTAGTAGCGTCAAAACGGTTCGATGTCGTACCTGTTAGGGTACGATTACGCTTAAAAACCTCCGCACCGTTATCAACTTGATGCAAAGTACGTTCCTGTAAAGAACGTCTGTTGGGAATATCCGATTTTCTTTTAAACAGACTCATAGCGTCAAAGCTTATTATAGTCTATTTCTTAATGTTTTTGAGGATCATATCAGCAACGTCGCGCGCAGCGTCCGGTCTGGCAAAGCCGGACAAGCTCTTTGCCATTTCTCTTGTTTTCTCCGGATTTTCTATAAGCTTCCTGACTGCCTTGACCAATATTTTTGGATGGTTTTCCATCTCGTTTTCGTCAATCACCACTACGGCATCTTTTGCTTCGTAGACGGCGGCATTTTTTGATTGATGACCACCGGTAAGTTTGCGGTTTGGCACTAGAACGGTCGGTTTTACCAAAGCAGCCAATTCCAGTATCGTCGTTGCCCCGGCTCTTGAAACGACGACGTCAGCAGCTCCTAGAAGCGATGCCATATCTTTTGATATAAATGGGTGTAGTTGAAAGCATTCGTCGTTTTTTGGCGTTATTGAACGTAGTTCGTCATATTGCCCCGCTCCGGAAATGAGAACAAGACAGCCTATACGTTGCCACTCGTTTAATGTTGTAATTACTGCTTCATTTATCCTGCTGGCGCCCAATCCCCCGCCAGTAACAACAACTAACGGGCGATTTTTCGCGATACCCCATTTTTCTTTTGCAAATAAACGTTCTTTTTCGGTAAAATGATGAAAATCGTTTGAAATCGGTATGCCGACATATTTGGATTTTTCAGCCGGATATGGATAAAACTCCAGAGGCGCACCAGTCGCGATAGCCGAAGCGAACCGACTTAATATTCGATTAGTAAGACCGGGATAAGCATCCGAATCGTGAATAACCAATGGAATACGCAATAAATACGCAGCAAAGCCTACCGGCAAACAGACATAACCGCCTTTTGCAAAAACAATATCGGGTCGCCAAAAAATCAGTTTGATAATACTTTGGACGAATCCGAAAAACACCAAAAATGAATCTTTAAGATTAGCCGCTACTAGAGAAATCCACAGCAGTTGCCGGATAACCGAAAGATGGTTATAGCGGCGTAACTTACCAGCAAAAATAGTTTCTACAGGCACGGTCGGATCAAAATTATTCATTATCGCTCTGGCTTGAGCGGCAAAAGTTTTATCGCACCAAAATCTAATTTTTACTCTTGGATGGGTTTTTTTGATTTCACGTAATACTGCTACGACGGGCGTCACGTGTCCGCCCGAACCGCCGCCTACTGCCAGGATTTTCATAGCCGACCTCCTTTAATCTTGATGAATGAACCGTATATTGTGAAAGCTGAAAGACTAGACCTAGCGCCGCAGTAATAAATAGCATACTGGTTCCTCCGAAACTGAGAAGCGGCAAAGTAATACCAGTAAGTGGTAAAACTCCGATCATAGACCCTATATTCAGAATAACATGCGACGCGAACCACCCAAAGACTCCGGCTATAATTAATCTCAACCTTATATCAAGCGTATGGTCCATTATTTTCAATAATTCTATCAATAACGCGACAAATAGAGCTAATATAGTAATCAGCCCGACAAATCCGAAAGTTTCTCCTATTATCGCGAAAACCGAGTCATTGATAGCCTCCGGCAAGTAGCCAGTCGCTTGGATACTGTTGCCTATACCAACCCCAAACAGACCGCCCGTACCGATTGCCAATTTAGCGTGTTCGATCTGATAACTACTAGTATCGCTAGTCTCGGAAGTGTCATCCCCTTTCAAATACGTGAAAATCCTGTCCATACGATGCGGTTCGCTGATGATAAAAATCGTTCCTATGATAGTAATCGCAATAAATATTATGCCGATATTCTTCCAATTAATACCGGCAACGAAAAGCATCGCCATCACGATACTAGCAAGCGACACTCCGGTGCCAAGATCTCTCTGGATAACGACTATAAAAAACAAGGCTACCGCCATAAGTATGCCGACGGTCAGCAAGGTGTCATGCATATCGTTGATTTTGCCGTCTTTGTATTTAGAACCCAAAAATCCGGCCATATACGCCAAAATCGAAAACTTTAATATTTCCGCAGGCTGCAAACTGCCAAGAAAACCCAGATTATACCAGCGCGTAGCTCCGCCGGCTTCTTGAGCGATACCAAGATTAATCAAACTGGCAAACGCCAAGAAAGCGCATGCCGCGAGCGCGAATACGACAATTTTTCCGGCGTTTTTTATTACATATTCATAAGGCACGAAAGCCATCAGACCGAACACAGCGAGCGCAACCGCCAAACTGACGACCTGCTTTGCAAAAAAATAACTGTCACCGTAGTTACTACCGTAGGCATTATTGAGTACGTTGGCGCGCTGCGGACCAATAGCGTAGATAATAACTAAACCAAGCAGCATCAAAAGTCCCATATAAAGAACTATCAAATAATTCGGCCTGTGTTTACGAATTACCGGCGAATCCGAAAATCTCGGTTTATTTATCACCTAGATGTTTCCTCCCGCTAGCGCTAACAAGATACCGACGAACGAGGCCACTTCGGCGATTACCCAAAAACGCATTGTCACTTTAGTTTCAGGCCAGCCACTTGCTTGGAAATGCTGATGTATCGGTGCCGAGATGAATATTTTTCGGTTGAAGAAACGTTTGGAAACTATCTGGGTCAAGCTTGAACCGGCCTCAACCACGAACAAAATACCTATTATTGGCAGCAGGAACAGCGTATTGGTTAGCATAGCGATAACACCCAAGGAAGTTCCGAATGCAAAACTTCCCGTATCACCCATAAAGAACCTCGCAGGATAAATATTAAACCAGAGATACGCCAGCAGCGCCCCTACGACCGTGAAACAAAAACCAGCCAACAGACTATGACCCTGTAATAGGGCGATAATACCAAACGTACTATAACTGACAGCCAATAACCCCCCTGCCAAACCATCAAGCCCGTCGCTGATGTTCACAGCATTGCTAGTAGCCACTACGACGAACGCAAAAATTGGTATTATCCAAAGGCCCAACATCCAGTCACCGACGAAAGGAATGTGAATAGCGGTTGCACCTAGTTTGACACAAAAGAACCATCCCAAAGTTAGTCCGATGGCAGAAATCATCGCGAATTTCATCCCCGAACGAAGTCCAGCCACGCCATTGCCATTACCTCGGACGTTAATAACGTCATCCAGTAAACCTACCAGCGAACCGCCGACCAGCGCTGCTAGTGGCAACCATGTTTGTCCTCTATCAAGATTGAATATCAAAGTAATTAACGTAATCGCGATTACGAAAACTAACCCTGCCATAGTAGGTATATTACGTTTGAACTTCTCGGCATGAAGTTTGTTAAAAATCTCAAGTTTTTCACCAGTAGTCGTGGTAGTGCGTTGTTTTTTCCAAAATTTATACCTATAAGCCAAAAACGTGTAAAAAGGCGTCATAATCATCGCCAATAAAAATACACCGACGCTAAGCGAAAATATCGACGTAAGTTCTCTTGTTAGGTCTATTAATGATAATTCCATACTCTATCCTTTCGGTTCTATATTCAAATATCCAAGCATCCAATTCGAAATATCCGTGAAAATCGGCAGTGCGTCCCGAGCTCCTTCGAGCTTTTTTTGATCGCCGGATATCTGTACCATTATGACATATCTGGACTGTTCTTCACTACCTCCATAACCAAGATACGTCGCGATCGTTTCTTCATCAGTGTACACCCCATTCTTTAAAACTTCTGACGTACCAGTTTTGCCACCGATATAATATCCGGGTCTGTCCACGCTGGTAAAAAAAGTATTCCTAGCGCTGTGGGCCATTTCGCGAACTTGATTAGCCGTAGATTCAGCAACCGATCTGGTTGGAGCCGCAACTTCTTTTTCATTATATTCACCATTCTTATCCACATAACCGGCCACGATAGTAGGTTTATAGTAATTACCCCCGTTAACTATCGAGCAGAAAGCTGAAGCGACTTGAATCATAGTAATGTCCATCCCCTGTCCGAACGACATATTAGAGTAACGTACGGCATTCCCATCCGAAGAAGTCGGCGGGATTATCGTACCTTCGGCTTCACCAGCTAGCTCAATGCCCGTTGCTTGACCCAAATGGAACTTATTATGGAAATAGTCATACATCGTATTTCGAGCCTGTAGATTAATACTAGTACCGTCCCCTAGCCTCTGAGCAACTGTCACGAAACCGGTATTAAGCGACCAGTTCAAGGCATACTGAAAAGTAATCGTACCGGTGTGCCCCAAAGATGCGTTGGATACTACCCTGTCATCAACCTGAATATAGTCGGTGTTGTAATAGGTTGATGTCGGCGTTACCACCCCCTTGTCGATACCCGTTGCCATCGTCAAGGTTTTTATATCCGACCCGGGTTCGTAAGGTGTTGATATTACGCCGTTATTATATACCGACATATCAGTAGCTTCATTATATTTCGAAGGGTCGTAACTGGGTAGATTAGAAATCGCTATCACTCTGCCGTTACTTGGATCCATCACGACTATACTTCCCTTGGTCGCTCCGGTACGACTCAAGCCGTCTGCCAATGCCTGTTCAGCTTTTGACTGTATACTGGGGTCTATACTTAGTACGATATTCTTACCGTCTTCGGCCGGTATATTTATATTATTTTTGCCAATCGTCAAAGGCACATCGCTGACATCTGTTACAGATTGTAATAAACCGTCTTTGCCAGTCAACTCGTCGTTCATCCCACCTTCAATACCGTAATGACCGATACCTTCGTAATTAACAAAGCCCAAAGCTTGCGCCGCTAGTCCCCCTTCGGGGTAAACCCTTTGAGTCTCCTCTTTGAAACCGATGCCGCCCAGTTTTTTTTCTTTGATCTTATCCGCTTGGGTACGCGATATTTTCGTCGCCAGTACCTGATAGCGTGAATTTTTCTTCTCTATAAGTTCTTTTAGGTTGGATTTTGCATTACCGCCCGCTACGTCTCTTATGGTATCTATAATCTTATCGACGTCTTTATTTTTTACAGTCTGAGGATCGGCAAAAACCGTATAGACCGTCTGATTCATTACCAGAGGCACCGGTTTGTTTGCATCGAGAGCATAAATCAGACCCCTCTTGGCAGGTATACTAAGACGCTTGAGCTGCTCGTTATTCGCTTTGCTAACATAATAGCTATGCTGAATAATTTGCAAATAAAATAGTCTGGCTACGAATACGGCCGCGAAAATAAGCACCAAGCCGGCCAAAACGTTCGATCGGCTGCCTTTTTGTAATTGTAAATCCATATTTTTACTGTTGAACGTAATTGGTTGAAACGGGTGTCGTCATAGTACTGGCGACGCTGCTTTTCTTGACGGATTCAAGTGCAGTAAGACGGGCGTTGTCGACTTCCAAATCGCTTTTTTTAGCGTTCAATTCGGAAATTTGACTGTCGATTTTTTGTGTAGCGTAGTCATAGCTAGTCACTCTCGTCGCCTGCGTTAAATATATCAAACCCAAGATAGTAATCATCATGGCAATAAGCACGGTATGTGTAACCGGACCAAGTTTAATAGCTGAAACGTAAGCGACCGTGTTCTGATTTCGAGACCAGTTCTGTTTGCGCCTGCTTGAAAATGTTTGTGTACGATAATAAGACATTGTGGTGGAATTTTTTCTTTTAATTTTGTGTTTTTGTTTTAATAGCCTCGCCTTCCGCTAATTCGCGAAGGCGAGGCTGAAGAGTTATTTAACACGAACAGTCACTACCTGAGCAGTGTCTGCGTATTGTACCGAGATGCGAATTGGCATGGTGTTTTGCCCCTTCCTTTTATTTATGTTTATTTTTTCACAGCGGCGCGCAGTTTACTACTG
Source organism: uncultured Saccharimonas sp. (SeqCode) (assembly GCA_964419165.1). Classification (GTDB taxonomy): domain Bacteria; phylum Patescibacteriota; class Saccharimonadia; order Saccharimonadales; family Saccharimonadaceae; genus UBA1547. Next base: position 3,349 of record CAYQOL010000003.1, on the reverse strand, counting down.
CGGGCACGCGGGTTGTGAACGTCGTATTTTTTTCCGGTAATAGGTTTTTTGTTCAGTGGCAGAAGTTCGGCCTCATAACCGAAATCATATTGATCCTTGAGATACCTTTTTACCAGACGGTCCTCAAGACTGTGAAAGCTGATTATACCAACCCGCCCGCCCGGTTTTAACAGGTCGGGCAAGAGTGGCATAAGGTCTTCGATGAGTTTTAGTTCATCGTTGACCGCAATCCTTAAGGCTTGAAATGTGCGCGCGATAAGTTTAATTTTTTGTTTTTTTAATCTTCCGCGATAGGAGTCATCAATCAGTTCAGTCAAGTCCCCTGTACTTTCAAGCGGTCTATGCTCGACGATCGTTTTTGCGATAGTTTTTGCCACCCCGATAGGCTCTTCGCCATATTGGGTTATGATACGCGCCAAATCCTCGGCCGAAGCGTTATTTATTAGCGTTTTTGCACTCATAGCTTGGCGTCGGTCCATTCGCATATCTAGCGGACCACTTTTTGTAAAGGAAAACCCTCGCTCACCCTGATCAATTTGTGGTGACGACACCCCCAGATCAACCATTACGATATCAAATGCCTTACCTTCATTTATCAGCTGTTTTGTTGCGCTAACAAAATCGGTGTGCATCAACCTCACGCCTTTGTCCGAAAATGACTTCAAATGCTTTATGGCATTATCATCACGATCCACCAAAACCGATTCGGTATTATTGCCGGTAATACCTAGGATTCGTCCGGCGTGACCACCATACCCAGCCGTCAGATCGAGATAACTCTCTCCTTCAGATGGTTTCAGTAGTTTAACCGTCTCTTCCAGTAATACCGGGATATGTAATTGATTTTCCAGAAGATGTTCTTTAGTACTCATTCGTCCCTATGATAGCATAGTGTGACGACTCGAGATCACCTAACTGGTAGCAAAGGCTGTTTGTTTTTGTAAATGTTTGTTTTTGTTATAAGTGTCCGGATAATTATCACTATGATTGCCAAAGGCAAGTCATAAACCGTGACAGTGTTATCCGGTTGAGAGACTTATGTGTGAGGTGGAGTTTTTTTGGGAGGTGTGTTTTTTGAGGAAGGTGCCTGAGGTTTTTAATGTGGTCTCGCCAGCCCACTGCCTAACTACCAGATAGTTGACCTCGAAAGTTTTCGGTTCATCTATCTAATCTAATTTTTAAAGGACAGTCGCTTTTGTTACTAAACGTCCGCACCAGCTAGCATAATTCGCCAATATGCGCCCACTCTGATGGCTGCCAGCTCACGGTCAATTCCTGCGTAATCAAGCAAATGTTGCTCGATGGTCACGCGCCCTTGCTTTTGATCAAGCTCGGACTCGGTTTTCCCTCGCCTGAACCGTACGTTAAGGTCGGCTATTCTCTCGTCGAAAATGTTACCGCTCAGAGCCGGTTCGACTTCCCTATCCCAGATATTTTTGGGATAAAGATGCAGATATTTTCCAAAGCCTCTAGTCAGCACGACACCACTGGCAAATTCATTCCGAAGTTCAACCGGGATAGTCAACCGGCGCTTGTCATCAAGCTTTCTTTCGAAATAGTCTATGCCTGCCATGTGTTTTCTCTGTTACTTTTAGGCTCCGCTTAGTATTTTTTAATGTTTTAGTGGTGTTTGTTTTTAGCGGTGTTACCCACTTGGTTCCACTAAGTTAACTATACTACCCACTATTATTCACTACAACCCCCAAATTTACGATTAACAATGAATAGTAACGTACTTATTCACATTTCTGTGGATAAACCGATTGATATATAGATGGCAGCGATTATTCAGATTATTCCGGACGTAGTTTTTTTCGCTATGGATTCGTAACTAATTATTTCATCAAGACGCGTGACTCTGCGCACGTTCTTGGGTACTTTTCCTTGCGGGGAAACGTATATTCGTGCGATTGACTGTAACAGATAGCCATGAGCCTTTGGATGTAAGCCGTCAAAGGCTTTCAGTTTGTCGTCTATTAGTACTATTTGGCGATGCCTTCTAGGTTGACCGTCATTAAAACATTCTCCGGGGACAATAAAGCAATCGGACTCTTCATCAAACCATTCAGCGATACATTTGCCTTTATATTCCGTCGGGACGACGAACGTTATGATATCACCCAACCCGGCGCCTTTGACTTTTGTCGTTTGCCATTTTTTATCACCGAATGTCATTATGCAATGATAGTGCCCGGTCGAGCGTATAAAATCGATAAATTCCACCGCTCCCGGTTCCAGCATATTGATTGGTTTTTTTGAGGCTTCTTCGATGTATTTTCCCATAAAGGCATTTTCGTCAAAATCTGGGATGTTTTCTTTAAGGTATTTCAAGACCCGAAACGAGGAACCGTCGGCTTTGAAATCATCGTGCGCCTTTTGAAAATCCTCGCCTCTCATAATCGTAAGTTCGCTTACGAGTTTTTTCTTCATCTCTAGGTTCGCTTCAAAATTACCTAGGCATCTGTCAAAATCGAGCACGAAAAAAGTATCGAAAATTTCCGACATTTTATATTCGCCCATTAGTGGTGTTTTGATAAAGAGATATCAACACCTTAGCTACGGCATCGGCATCATGACGAATAAGCGAACGGGTTGCCGGCAAAACATCCGATTCATCGTTTTTTTCCATTTCACCTAGAAAATTACCGGACACTGCCTTAAACGAAGCCTTTCTTAAATCGTCCTTGTCGATGTCAACCAAATACGCCTTTTCTTCTTCGTATTTCTTGGCGATATCAGCAGTCGGTTTTTGTTTGTTATACAACACATAGTCTAGAAACGGCGCGCCGACAAAGCGTTCGATTTCATGCGCATGATCGCCCACACTGAAACCGCTAGTCTGTCCATATTTAGTAACTAAATTCGCGACATATACGCGCGTCGCTTTGGTGTTCTTTAAGGCGTCGGCAATGCCGTCGATAATTAAAAGAGGTCCGAGCGACGTATATAAATCACCTGGCGCAATTACAACCAAATCAGCTTGCTCGATGGCTCTGATAGCCATCGGATTAGCGTTAGCTGTCGGCACCAAAGACAACTTTGCTCGCCTGGGATCGTGCTTGAAATAATCGGCATCGATTACACGCTCGCCTCTCAGGATTGTACTTGCCTCGGGCCATTCCATTTTCAAGCGGATATTATCCAAGGTCGCCGGAATTACTACACCACTGACGCGCAATATTTCCGAAGCTGTTTCGATTGCTTCCGAGAAACTGCCAGTCGCCTTCTCGAGAGCCGTCAATAATATATTTCCGAACGAATGACCGCCGAACGTACCTTTTTCAAAGCGGTAATTGAACAAGTCGCGGATTTTTGGCGAATCACTAAGTGCTACCAAGCATTTGCGCAC
>CAYQOL010000002.1:54135-58240 GCA_964419165.1 uncultured Saccharimonas sp. (SeqCode) | reverse complement strand
ATAAGATTTCCCTATGAGGACACTGAAAGATTATCAGTTTGATAGGCGCAAGGTGGAAGTATGGCAACATATGAAGCTGAAGCGTACTAATAGTCCCATCGCCTTTTTATGTCCTTGTTACTGATGTTATTCTTGTATTAACAGAGGTAATAAGGTAGACTTAACTAGTAATTGGTAATAATCACCAATCGTCAATCGATTTTGAAATTACATCCATCCGCCCTACGGCGGAAACCGTGTCCAAAATATTTTTGGACATCGTAGCAAGGTTTAGGCCCACCCGCGATGACTTTTATGTATCAGCGAAAGCGCTTTAAGCCTTACTTCGGTGCCCATGGCGCTGGGGAAATACCTGTTCTCATTCCGAACACAGAAGTCAAGCCCAGCAGCGGCGATTATACTGCCGAAAGCGGGAAACTAGCACGGTGCCGAATTATATAAGAACTCTCCAAACAGGGGAGTTTTTATTTTTTAAGAAATATATAGTATTTTGCGACATAAACAAAAACGACCAATCTCGCAGATTTGGTCGTTTTAAATTTCGAATCTAATTTGGATTCAAACAGGTGCCAGTGAACATTGCTATTCACTAACTCAATAATATAGCACCGCGTGTATAAATGCAACAGTACGAATACAATAAAAAAGTCCTTATGCAAATATTGACAAGAAGCATAAGCTGTGATAATATATTAATCATACACATATCATGTGTGAGGTAAACAGAGGGTTTTCACGTATATTCACCTTCGCTGTATAGCGAAAGGCGAAGCGGGGAGACCTTTTTAATTCGCTATTCGTCGAACGGCGAAAGCAGAAAATAGGAGAAAAACAATGGCAGGTACCAAAGAAGGTGGCAAGAAAGCTGCTGCAAAAAACTTGGCTCGTGATCCGAAATTTTACGCCAAGATCGGTAAAAAAGGTGGCGAAAACGGTCACACTGGCGGTTTTGCCGCTAACCCTGACTTAGCCCGCATTGCTGGTGCTAAGGGCGGTCGCATAAGTCGCCGCAGGAAAACAATTATAATCAAAGATAAAGAAGCTTAAATCTGAAATTTTGATTATCGCAAGAACACACGCTTTTTATAGAGCGTGTGTTCTATTTTCTGTTCGTAATATCGTATCGCCTCAAGGCGCATAACCTAGCTTCGTTAGCGACCCAAGAGTGGCTGCACGCTGGGCATTCGTATGTCCGCTTTTTTGTTTGAACGCCAACGGTGTTGCAATTTGGGCAAAGGCTGCGGGCATATAACCAATCACGGTAACTATCCAAATTAGTTTGGACGAATTCGTCCGATACTGGAACTTTATATTTTTTCGCTAATTCTCTAGTCTTATCCCAAGCTTGTCTTTCCATTACGACCAGTTCAATGTCACTTTTATATTCAGTATGCTCAAGTAGGGCGTGTGAAAGCTCGTGAAGCAAATAAACCGGTAGATTATTACCTTTTTCGCCGTAATGAATCGTATTGTTCGATGAAGACCATGAAAAACGAACGCCAGTCTTGTATGAGAACTGGGGATAATCAACCTTAAGACGTGATATTAATTCCGTTATCGATGGCATAATAATAACAACCGTAAATCACCGCTTGCTCGGGGTTCTTTGCTTGGACGAAAGGAGGGCAAGGAATGTGCGCTGGTAGTCCCTCGATTAACATCTGTTTCAGATAACCGATGTATCTGTCAAAATACGTTCCAACACTACCGCCGATGACGATAATATCCGGTTGAAGGGTGGGGATAAGTTCCAGGAACCCAAGACTCATCCGATGAGCCATATCCTTGAGGGTCAGTTCATCGTCAATATCTTTGACATATCTGCCGTAGGCTTCGTAAAAGGATTTTCCAGCGGAAAAATTTTGCCACTCCTGTAATTTGTCGTCATATTCAATCAGGGCACGACCGCCTTCGCTATTTCTTAGATCGGGATTTATATGTCCGTCCGTTATTATTCCTGTACCGATGCCGGTACTGATAGTGACATAAAGTAATTGGTTCGGAACGGGTTCGATGATACGAGCCTCGTATAACCCGGCCAATTTGGCGTCGTTTTCGACATATACCGGTATTTTATCAAAAGATTTGTTCATTTCGTCGGGGATGTTAAAACCGGCCCAATCGGTAAGGTTCGGGCACCAAATAATCGCGTTGTTCTTGTCTATCGTTCCAGGGACTGCAACTATTATCGCATCAATTTTTTGTCCGATATATTTTTCGTCTATCGTTTTATGTAGCGAATCGATGTATTCTTGCGGATTTTGCGGAGTTGGAAACTTTATTTGTTCGCCCGGATTACCATCGATGTCAAAATTGGTGATGAGCGTTTTCGTTCCGCCTGTGTCTATCGCAATAATCATATTTACTAGTTTAGCATAGACATTCCTATCAAGTGATATTGCCTTTTTATCAAAATAAATGCATAATAATCTCAGTATCATAAGAGAGGTAACGAATGAGTAAATTACAACGGACGTATAAGGGTGGTTCGATTGTTAACTTCGTGATTATCGGAGTAATATTATCGGTATTGCTAATTGGTGGGGTTTATTTGATAAAACAGCGTGGCGAACAGGTTCGTAAAGAACAGGCGATTGCTGATTACGAAGATCAAAAAAAATCCGAACAAAAAGCCGATAACGAATCCGAGGAATCGAAAGAGACTGAAACCGACGAAGTTACGGATGACGAATCTACCGATGGGTCAACCAAGGAGTCGACAGAATTACCTCAGACCGGAGCTGGAAATAACTTGGCTAAATCGGTGGCGTTATTTTTGATGACTTTTATGTCCGTAAGTATTGTCGGGTCATTCCGTAAATCCAAGTCTTATCTTTGACTTTAATGTTTATCTGAGGTAAAATGAAGGCAGATTTGGGACTGGCCATTTTAAGGTATGTCTCGAAAAATATAAGGAAGGAGTCTTTAAAAGACTATTATGGCAAAAGCCGTAACAATGGACGAATTGCTCGCAAGCGAAGGCGAGGGCGTCAAACAATTAACTCAGGGAGAATCAGTCATAGGTACTGTTCTTTCGATTCGTAAGCACGAAGTCCTGGTGGATTTGGGTGCGCATGGTATCGGATTGGTACCAAGAAGGGAAGTAGGTTTCTATCGGAACCTCGAGATTGGCGATGAAGTATCTGCCAGTGTCGTTGATACCGAATTGGAGAACGGATACTCACTGTTGTCGCTTCGAAAAGCGGCCAAAGATCGTGGCTGGGACGAAGTGGTAGTCAAGATGGAATCAGGTGAAATCATTGAAGTATCGCCGTATGATGCGAATCGTGGCGGTTTGCTGGTCGAATATGACGGGGTTCGCGGATTCTTACCAGTTTCACAGCTGTCAGCCGAACATTATCCAAGGGTTGGGAGTAATGACAAGGACGAGATTTTGCAGCGTTTGAATTCGCTGATAGGTAAGAAATTGTCAGTACGTATTTTGGACTGTGATCGTAAATCAAACAAATTGATTTTCAGCGAAAAGGAAGCTATCAAGGACGGCTTGGCTGCCAGATTTGAAAAACTGACTATGGGTGATGTCGTCAAGTGCGTCGTGACCGGTGTCGTAGATTTCGGAGTGTTCGTTAATGTCGAAGGAATCGAAGGTTTGATTCACATCAGTGAAATAAGCTGGGAGAGGGTTAATAATCCGTCCGACTATGTCAAAATCGGTGAAACTATAGATGCGAAAGTAATCGCCATCGACAAAGACCGTTTGAGTCTTAGTATCAAACAACTCAGTGAGGATCCTTGGATGAAAGAAGTGGATCAATTCAAGACTGGTGATAAAGTTGAAGGCACGGTTACTCGTATTACACCGTTCGGTGCGTTCGTCCAAATCAGCCCTGCAGTCGAAGCTTTGATTCATGTCAGTGAGCTTGGTGAAAGTGACGAAGCTGACCCTGAAAAAGTATTTACACTTAACGAGCGCAAGGAATTCGTCGTTTTGGAAGTTGACAAGGAAAACCACAAAATTTCACTCAGTTTGACAGGAAAAGCCAAATCGAAGAAAAAATAATAAATTAAGGGCCCGTTGAGAAAAGGGCGGAAAGGAGCTTAAGGCAATGCCAGAAAAAGTCATAACCGTAGCTGACTCGATTAC
>CAYQOL010000002.1:0-54035 GCA_964419165.1 uncultured Saccharimonas sp. (SeqCode) | reverse complement strand
CTGCCGAAGGTTTGGTAATCGAATCACATATGGAAGTCGGACGTGGTCCGGTGGTTGGATTACTGGTCCAGCATGGAATCCTGAGACCGGGACACTTATTGGTAGCAGGAACTGTATATGGCAAGGTTCGGACGTTGCAGAACTTTGCCGGCAAAACCGTAAAAGAAGCTGGTCCTTCAACTCCCGTTACGGTCACTGGATTCAAGGAGCTGCCCCAATTCGGTAATTCCTTTGTTGTGGCAAAAAACGAAAAAGAAGCACGCCATCAAGCTGCTGTCGCCAAGTTCGAGCAAGAAAAGAATGCCGCAAGCGCTAATATCACCGGTTCTGATCTTTTGAAAATGATGAGTCAGCAACACGAGACTCAAGAATTGAATGTCATCGTCAAAGCTGACGTCCAAGGCTCGCTGACGTCGGTCGTTAACAGCCTAAAAATCATAGATACTCAGGGTGAAATAACCTTACGTATCATCAGTAGCGGCGTAGGTGATATTACCGAAAACGACATCAGATTGGCTATTGACCAAAAAACCATAATTTACGGATTTAACGTAGGTATGTCAAATGCTGTTAAGCAAATGGCGGTCCGTAATAAGGTTGAAGTCAGGATATTCGACATCATATATAGGCTATTGGAGGATACAAGGGCTTCGATGGAAGCGATATTAGCACCGCAGGTGGTCGAAACCGAAATTGGTAAATTAACTATCAAGGGTGTATTTAGGACATTGCGTGATGAAATTATTGCCGGAGGTGAAGTTACTAGTGGCAAGATTACATCCGGGTTGCTCGTAAGGGTAAAACGTGGCAAGGATCAAATCGCTGAAGTGAAAGTCAATAAGGTCCAGCGTCAGCAACAGGAAGCGAAAGAAGTCTTCGAAGGAGAAATGTGCGGTCTTTCACTTAAAACCGACAAGAAAATATCACTCGAAGAAGGCGATAAGCTAGAATTCTTTACTCGTGAGCTTGTTAAGCGTACTCTTAAATAACATTTACGAAATGCGTAACAATCCTTGTGAAAATATGAGATGAATGATACATTATTATTGTATTTCATAAAAATAAATAATCTCGAAGGATAAAAAATATGGCACAAGACGAATTGGATAAGTTTATCGAAGATATCTTGGTGGCAAAAAATTTATCAGGTATGAGTGACGAGGTTAAGATGCAGCTGATATCGGATCTGAAAGCAAGGCTGTTGGACCAAATCAACAGGGCTTTGATCGAAGCCCTACCGGACGATAAGTTAGACGAGTTTAATTTATTGCTTGATTCTGGTAATGTTAGCGATGAATCTTTGCAACAATTTATTATTCAAAGCGGCGTCAATATACAACAAGTGACAGCAAAGACAATGCTGTTGTTCCGTGATTTATATTTACAAACGTCTGATCAACGAAAGGTTTAAGAATGCCCGAGACGCTGCCTGTAGGAACTGAGCAAATTCCAAACGAACCGGCTAGTGTGCAGACGGGCGAGCGTTTAGTGGATGTTTCTAAGGGTGATGATTTGAATAATCCGATAACATCAGAGCAAATGAGTAGACCTGTAGTTGAAAATATGATTGATAATTTGAGTATCATTGAACCGATTCAGGAATCGGATAAAAAACCGATAAAACTAGTTATCGTAGGTCAATCGAGTGATGCTGTAGATTCTGCACGTGATTTTGCTGACCGCAGGCTGGATCGCGAACTTAACGAGGGCAGCGGCTTTAAACGTTTCCTTAACGGTATCTGGAAAGGTAATATTGTTAAAGATTATTACCGCAATAAGTATATTGCAGAGGCAAGATCCGTAATCGAATCGTCTCAGGATGTCTTGATTCTTGATGCGGATGCTGACGCTCGAAAAAGAGCCAAAGAATCGACTATAGAGCGATACCAAAGTGAGTGTGACGAAGTAATTCATACTGATGCCGGAGAAAAACGAGAAGTTCAAACGTCTGATAGTGAACTTAGTGTATCGATGAAACAGTTGATTGGCAGATACTGCAAAGGCGAACTTAACGATGAGACGCTTGTCGAAGAACGTACGCGTTTATTGAATGCATACTGCGAGACGCACGGGACCGAATCATCATTAGGCAGAGGCATCGTAGTCGTTGATAATATGCTTGAAGTGGCAAAAGCTGTTAGTAATGCGATTGAGCATGGCGAAAGCCTAGATAATGTACTGAACAACATCCAGATAATAAGCGGTGAAGCGCACAACGGTGTGCGTACCGAAGCTAGACATAATAAGGTCGAAAAAGCCATTGAAAAATTATCCGAAACGAAGATAGGTTCGTTGGTCGGACCGGAAGTTGTTGCTGCTACCGTTACGATGATTACCAGTCTTACTAGGGTGGGTAGTAAATCGGTAATTGGTGCCGCTATGAAAACCCTATTACCCGGTGTGGCTGCTGGTGCCTGGGCGGGTTTAAGAGAGAATAGACGCCTAAAAGATGAGCGAGCCCAACATTCTCGCGAAATGGCCCAAGGCAAGGAATTTAATCCGGGTGACGAGCGTCGCACCGAAATGGAGCAGACGCGTTACGAATCGATATCCGCTAATGATCTTACAGAACATATACGTTCGATTAGTGCCAAAGAAAAACTGGACGAAGGTGGTGCTGAAGCACTACAAGTTGCCCTTGATTCATTAGCGGCGATAGAAGCTCGTATAAAATTGTCGGACAAAAGGAAAATCGACCTGCTTACTTTTTCGAACACTGCCGCTATCGGTGATGAACGTATGGCACTTGATATAGCCAGAGCCGAGGCGAAAGTAGCATTAACAGCCCGCTTGAGTTCTGATATGCGTCGGGAATTGGGGCTGGAAGAAGAAGTGGATTTGAGCGAAATAATCAATGGACAGTCTGAAAGCTTCATTGAGTTATTAGATGAAGATATCGATAACAAAGATCAAGCATTCAAAAAATTAAGGAATCGTAGGGTCGCAAGAGCCGCGGCGGTCGGCGTAGTTACGGGATTGACATTCGGTTTAATTGCACAGGAAGGAATCGCGGCATTCGATTCGACACGAGACGGATTAATCGAACAATTATGGCATGCCGATAACACGGCATTGCATGGAGTTGAACATCAAACTGTTTTACATGGAATGTTTGCCGGAAACCATTCGGTCGAAGCCGACGGCAGTGATTCGGCTACGCATACGTTTGGCGCAAATGGCGAAATATCGACTTACGGTGGAAATCAAATCGTTGAAAATAACGACAGCACGTTCTCGTTAGTTGATCAAAGCGGACAAACTCAGATTGAGAATGTCGCGATTAATACTGACGGCAGCTTGCCGCCTGAATCTATTGCACGCTTGGAACAGTTTGGTATGGTTGTTAATGATAAATCGTTTGATACCGAAGTTGTCACCACACAAGTAAAAGAAGTCGGCGTCAGTGAATTCGTCCAAAAGCATCTGGCTGAAACAACACACATCGTCCGTGATATGTGGTATGACAATAATACTGTTGGTAAATTCGACTTGAATGAATTAAGGCTTCATTGGAGTGGTAACGACGGTATTGCTGGAAACGGCTATCAAATGAGTGTCTCGTCCATGATGGATAACGGTTCATTTCATGGCAACCAATCTGTTGACTGGAGTGAAGCGGCCAGAACTGGTGAGCTGAAACTGGCAATTTCGGCTTCGGTTGACACGCAAACGCACGTATTTATGGTAGATATTGGGCCTGACGGTCAAATCAATATCCCTGCTGACAGCCCGGCTGGGCAGTTCTTTGAAAATAACGGCGGCAGCGCGGAATTTCATGGCGCTTACGCCGAAGTCGTTCAAATTATGGGTGCGGAGCCTGACGGTTCTGAGCATGTCCGGCCATTAGCTACGTTGGTTGGCGATAGAAGTGCTACTTCAGTGTTTGATAAAGTGCCGACTACGGCTATTGAGCATCATCATAATTACGAGATATTTAACAAACAGACCGAAATGGCACCGATTATACCGATTGCTTCTCGCAAATCGATGGAAGCGCTAGTCTACGATAAGGGTCGCGAAAGAGGTTACTATTACCAAGGCGACGAATATTTGACATCAAAAGAGATCGAATTAATCAAACATGAAATGTCGCCGCGACTTTTGGAAAATCCGGAAAGCGACTTAGTGTTAGGCGATGAGCTTGATTGGTACAAAGAAAAACTGAATGATGAATTTGGCGAAGATTACGTCAGTAATATCGAAAACGTCATTGCGAAATCACCTGAACTTAGTAATTTGTCTTCGGAAATCGAAGCGATCGTCAAAATACCCGTTAATGCCGCTGGAAAAGCCGAGTCGGAAAATATCTATAACGTGCTAACCAGAGCCTACGGACAGCAAGACAAAGAGGCGTTGGAGAAAACGGTAATATTACTGCACGTCAATTGGTTCGATCGATATGACGGTGCCAATGAAGACGAAAGTATCATGAGGGCAAATATAGATCGCACCAAAGCTGAAATTGAGCGCGCAAAAGCCGACTATCCTGATCTTAATATAGCGGTTATAGAAACCGAATGGAAACGATCGGAAGTGCGAAGCGGCGTAATCGGTCATGTCAGTCGAAAAATGAACGATGTCGCATTGCTAGCGCTCCAATCGGCGATATCAAACGGTAGGATGGGTCGAAACCATGAAGTCTTATTGATAAGAAACGATGCGGATCCGAAAGGTCTAGCTGTTCATTATTTGAAAAGATACATCGACAGCTTCAATGCGAATGATCAAACGGACGTGTTCAAGGGAACAACTAGTTTTGATAATACGAAAGCTGACAGATTACCTGGGTTTGTTTTTGCCGCCAACTTCATGCAAAGCCTTGATTTGATAGCGGCTAGCCGGGAAAACAATTGTCATACCGGCGGTGCAAATTTCGGTATACGGGCATCAACGTTCGCTGCGGTCGGTGCGATTGGGTTTGATAAAAGTTATAGTGGTGCCGGTGCGGATGATGTAGCAATTGGCAAAAGAATAAAGACTGCTCGTGGTGGTAAATTGTTGAATACTCGTCAGAAGATTATTGAATATATGCGTAGAAATTACGTACATCGTGATGATGAAAGCAACAAATCAAAGCGGATTATTTCCAAAAGAGTATACGGAGCGAGAATTGATACCGACTCCGACAGAGAAGAAGAACTATATGAAAATGGCGTGCCGATATTGAATACTTGGAACTCTGAATTTGGATTTGATAAAAATGGCCACAAGCAACGTGACGCGGGAACTGACAATTCGATGAAAGAGTCTGTTGTTCATAATCACGAAGAAGTAATAGAACGTATTCGTAGCGACATGGAAGGAACTATAAATGGTATGGGTATGTCGAAATCGGTCGTAGAGGCTGGCTTGGCTTTTGCGTTTCCCGGTGTTGGGAGTAGGGCTTACAAGTTAACAACGGATCAAAGAGGCCATCAAAATTTCGAAATTACTGACGAAGGCAAAGATTATCTTAAAAAATATCTGACCAGAGATTCAAAAGGCAGAATGGATCCTTATGGCAACCGCAAACTAAGGCAAATATACGGTGAATCAGTGGCAGGGTCAAAACGAAGACCGAACGGCCGTTCTATGATTAGAGTGTGATAAAATCAAAATAACGTAATGGGAGGGAATAATATGAACAAGGAAGAACTGCTGAGTCTTCGAGAAAAAATATTGCAGGACGTAATGCCGTTAGTAATAGATAACGAGCAAAACGGAGTAGATAGGTTCGATTTGCTAATACGTCTGATTCATGCCGGCAATGCCAGTAGCGAAATATATAGGCGGGCATACGATAGCGCAAAGGCTATCGAAGATAACGGCGAACGTTTAGATGCTCTGATGTCGTTATTGGACGAGATTGAATTTGATGTGAACCAGCCGGATGAAAAAGTTTCGCAACCCGAACCTGAACCTGAAAACATACCAGCCGAACATCCTGTCGAATATCCAGTAGAAGTAAATAATGGTTAAAAGTTCAGATAGAGTGTATAGTAATTAATGTACTCAAATTAATTTCTACGGGAGAGAAATATGTTCCAACTGGATGAAAAATTTTTAAATGATTTAGGGTTGGATAGTATGCCGGAAGAGCAAAAGAAACCTTTTTTGCAGCACATCTATGATGAGCTTGAGCTTCGTGTAGGGACTAAACTATCGGAAGGAATGACAAATGAGCAGCTCGACGAATTCGAATCAATTATTGATCGTAAAGAAGGTGCTGTCGAAGCTTGGATTCAAAAGAACGTGCCGAATTATCAGACTGATGAAACTTTCTTGCAACTGGTAAATAAGGCTGGTCTTAAATCGGATGATCCGACATTCAAGTCCGAATTCGTCGCTACTAAATGGCTGGAATTAAATCGTCCGAATTATCGTGGTGTTGTCGCTCATGTGCTGGAAGAAATAAAACAAGAAGTTCTTGTCAATCGTGATGCGATACTTGGTAGTGAAATAAGCCAAAGTTAGCGGGTGACGTTCGGCGGGGCAGCACCCAAAAATGTTTTTACCAAAGGTAAAAAATTTTTAGAGGCGGACCGGACGGCAGGACCCGCGGCAAATTATGATAAATTTGCTAAATAGCCATTAATAAAGTCTGCGGCTAGCATAGTGCGTCCGCTTGGGGCCGTCAACTCATCGATCGACAAATATTTACCATCGCCACAAAGGGCATCCAGTCTATCTTCTTTTTTGCTAGAAACATGGGATTTGGTAACGACGACGTCTTTTCCGGAAATATTCGTACGGCTTTTTGGCCATCCTTGGTAAGCGCGGACTTCACGCTCGATTTGGACAGCTGGTTTTTTCCAGTCGATCTGACCATCGCTTTTTTCGATTTTGCGCGAATAGGTGGCGCGGTCCGGATGGGGTTGTCGTCTGGTTTTAACTTCACCGTTTACGTATTTTGGCACGTATTCCAATAAAAGTTGATTACTTAGATTTATCAACTTCTCAGTAAGGCTTGGTGTCGTTTCGTTCGTACTGATATGCAAGCTTTTTTGGACGATAATTTTGCCGGTGTCCAGTTCGGGTTCTATTAACATCAGACTGACGCCCGTTTTTTCCTGCCCTGAAAGAATCGAAAAAGTGATTGGATCGGCGCCGCGCCACTGTGGTAATAGGCTAAAATGGCTATTAATGATTCCGAGAGGAAAATAATCGATAGTTTCTCGCGATACTATCACGCCGAAATCGACGATTATTCCGATGGAACTTTTGAAACCGTGTTTTGTAATCAACTCGTATAGTTCGTTTTTGTTGTTTGCAAAATAAAGCGGTAAATCGCGATTTTTTGCTAATTCTTCTACAGGAGCTGGATATTTGTGGTGTCGTGGAGCAGCCTTGGTTATTACGGCCTCGATCTTAAAAAATTCGGATAAGCAATTCAACGAAGCGGCCGCGACTGGGCCGCTTCCAAAGAATACTATCGATATATTACGACCATAATTTGTCATTGTTTTTTATATCTTTGTCGTAATCGAGCGGCTGCAACTCACCCTTACTATTTAACTTAAAAAAAGCATCCTTATTATCGCGGATATGATCGATGAATACTATGCCGTTAATGTGATCGATTTCGTGTTGTAAGATTCTGGCGAGGAAGCCTTCAGCTTTGATGCGTACTTTATTGCCGTCTATATCCAATGCTTTGACTCGAACTCTAGAGTGGCGTGGAATTTTGCCGTAAATACTGTCAGGTACGCTTAGGCACCCTTCGAAATCTTCGACAATTTCGCCTTCCAATTTGACGATTTCCGGATTTATCAGTGCTGTGAATTTTCGGACTGACTTGTCTTCTAAGTCACTACGCACGATAATTACTCTTTCAGGTCGACCGATTTGGGCGGCTGCAAGAGCCGCACTGATTTCATGCGGTCTGGAATCCTCCCAATCCAACGAAACGGCGACCATATCGTCGACAAGTTGCTTTATTCCCGGCATTATAGATTGGACTTTGATAGACCTTCTGCGTAATTTGGGATTTGGTAGTGTAATGATATCTTCTTTTTTCATCTTTTTAATTATATCAATTTGACTCTCAAAACCCTAACCTCGGGTGATTTCGCTATTCAGCGAACGACGGGACAACTAAAGCAGGCTAGTCGGATCAAGTTCGAATTGCCAATGGGCTGGAGGAATAAATTTGATAATATTCGATAAGTGCTCGCGTTTTGGACTTTTCAAGATTAATTGCCAGCGGTACGTGCCATATTGTCTTTCGTAAAACGCGGGCGTGGGCCCCAATATCCGTACGTCCTTGTTCGCCTTGAGTCTAAGTTCATCGGCTAATTTGCGAGCGTTTTTTATCGCAGCGGCTTCGGTCTTGTATGAACAGGATAATCTCATCAGATAAGTAAAAGGGGGAAAGTGCCCTCTGGCTCTTTCTTCGATAGTTTGGGAATAGAAAGATTCGTAATCTTGGTTTAACCCGTATGAAATGCTCGGATGGTCTGGTTTGTATGACTGAACTATTACGAAACTTTTATGTTGATTACGTCCGACACGTCCAACTACCTGCGCAAGTAATTGAAAGGTCCGTTCGCTCGATCCGTAATCGGGCAGCGCAAGGCCGCTATCGGCCTGAATGACGCCGACAGTGCGTAAAAACGGCAAATCCAGACCTTTTGCGACAACTTGTGTGCCGACTATGATGTTTATTTTGCCTTCGTAAAGATCTTTGTATCGCGAATTGAGAGCTTCATCGGCGCTATTATCGCTGTCGAATCTGGCTATCACCGCGTCCGGGAATAATTTTCTAAGCTCGGATTCTATCAGTTTGGTACCGATGCCTTTGTGGATTATATCGGCACTTTTGCATATTGGGCAAACTGTCGGGACTTCGCCAGTAAGGCCGCAAATGTGACAATTTAGTTGATGGCGATCTATATGGAGCGATAAAGGTAAGTGGCATTTTGGGCATTCGGCGGACCAACCGCATTCTTTGCATAAAGTTAATCCGGTGCTGCCGCGTCGGTTATGAAATATCAATGTCTGTTTGCCTGATTGTAGTGATTTTTCGATCCGTTCGATTAGCTGGTCGGAAAAAAATCGATGGCGCTTAAAATCCTCGTTCTTGTTCTTTCTCATATCAATCAAAGTGATTGAAGGTCTTACGCTGTCATCACGTGCTAAAGAGGTTAATTTCAGTATCGGACGATCGGATTTTTCGGCTAGAAACCTGTCAACGATATTGGGTGTGGCACTGCCGAATATAACTTTCGAGCCGTGTAGGCGTCCTAGGACAGTAGCCGTGCGAAGGGCTGAGTAACGGGGGGATTGCTCTTGTTTCAAGCTTGGTTCATGTGCTTCATCGATGACAATCAAGCCGATATCTTTGAGTGGTAAGAATAATGCAGAGCGCGGACCGATGACGACTCTGGGGCTAATGCTATTCAAGGCTTCTTGCCATGCCCGGTGACGGGCTGATTCGGTCATATTTGAATGAGTGACGATTAAATCTTCAAAATGATTTGAAAATTCCGATATCAATTGAGTAGTGAGGGCGATCTCGGGAACAAGCACTACGATTGACTTACCTTGTTCGTAGGCTTTTTTGGCAATTTCGATGTATATTTCCGTTTTGCCAGAGCCAGTAATGCCCTGTAGTAGGAATGTTCCAAAATCATACTTCTCCAAAGTCTTTATCACCTTGACTTGTTCATTATTGAACACAATTTTTGTTCGTTTTCTTATGATTATTTTCGTGGTTTCGACTGAAATACGCCGCGATTTTTGGACGCCGCTAGGTAGTATTGTTTGTAGAACCGTAGCAAGTGAAGTTGCATAATATTCAGACATCCATAATGCCAGCTCGACCAGCTGTTTAGGTAACGGTTCTTTTTCTACTAGCGATAAAATCGGCTTGGTGGCGAAGTCGGGCTTGTCGACTTTTTTAATTACTACTCCGACTAACTTTTTTTTGCCAGTTTCAATTATTACGATTTGGCCTGTATCAAGAAGCTCTTCAGATGAATAGGTAAAAAACGCGCTACCAGCGCGAACAATCCGGTTAGGTGCCACCTCGTAATAGTGCATCATATTAATTATACTGCTAAACTAAGCATATGTATTTTGAAAGCCGCGAACAAGCCGGACAGATATTGGCTAATGAGCTGATTAATGAATATCGTTATGAGAATTGCGTTGTTATCGCACTGAGTGACGGCGCAGTCGTCGTCGGAGAGCAGATCGCCCGGTCTTTACACTGTTTATTGATGATGCTTCTTGTTGAGGATATTGAAGTACCGGGCGAAGGGTTGATTTTCGGAGGTGTTTCGCAGGATGGTAAATTCACCTATAACGGTATGTTTTCTGCCGGAGAAATCGAGGAATATACCAGTGAATTTCACGGTTATTTGGACGACCAAAAAAGAGTTGCTTTTCAAAAAATCAACCGTTTGCTTGGTGACGGCGGTCTCGTTGATAATGATATGTTGCGCGACAGAGTAATAATATTGGTTTCCGAAGGACTCGATACGGCCATGTCCGTAAATGTCGCGGTAGAATTTCTCAAGCCGATAAGAATCAAAAGATTGATTTTGGCCGCGCCGATCGCAACCATTCAGGCTGTCGATAAAGTCCACGTTATGGCAGATGAACTCCATATTTTATCGGTAAGAGAGAATTTTATCAGCGTAAATCATTATTACGGTCGGAACGACGTGCCTTCACACGAAGATACTGTAAAAAAAATCAATCAAATCATATTAAATTGGCGGTAATTTGCCGTTGCCTAATGTTGTAAGATTGTGTTACGATAGAAACAACGATTAGGATATTTAGGTTAAGGGAGATTATGTTAGACGTTTTTATTACATCGAGGGTACGGCGCAAAATCGTGGTTGTGTATGCAAAGTATCCTGATTTTCGTACTCATGTCAGGGGACTTGCCAAGCTTATCAAGGAGGACCCCGGTAATATCCAACGTGAATTAAAAAGGCTTGAAAAGGTCGGCTTTTTGACTAGTGAAAAGCAAGGTAATACCAAAATTTATTCGACCAACAAACAGTTCCCGATTTTCAAAGAATTACAGGGAATCGTCATCAAATCCCAGCAGCAAGCTGGTCGTCCGAAGCGTTCTTCTTCTGATTTTTGATAATGACTTTGTTCGAAAGAATTCTAGCCGCCAGAGGCATCGACGCCAATTCAAAAGCGGCTTTTTTGAATCCCGATTATTCAAAATCTTATGATCCGTTTTTGCTTCCTGATATGAAGTGTGCTGTCAAGCGATTAATCGTAGCGCGCAATGAACAGGAAAAAATTACCATTTACGGAGATTACGATATCGACGGATTGACAGCGACAGCTTTATTGAGAGAGGCTTTGATAAAATTCGGTTTCGAGAACGTCGATGTTTTTATACCGAACCGTTTTGTCGAAGGCTATGGTTTGAATTTGAATGCCGTAACCAAGATAGCGTCGGACGGAACCAAGCTGATTATTACGGTTGACTGTGGTAGTCGCAGCTATAAGGAAGTTGAAAAGGCGAATAAGTTAGGCGTCGATGTTATAGTGACTGATCACCACGAAATTGCCGATCCGTTACCACCGGCAGTCGCGGTAATTAATCCTCATAGATCTGACAGTGGATATCCTTTTTCAGATCTCGCCGGAGTAGGTGTTGCTTTCAAACTAGTACAAGCAATGCAGGCCAAATTGAATAAAAGCTCTTCGAAAAACCAAAATGAATTATCTGATGGTTCTTCGACGGGCTCAGGATTTCCCTTCGGCCAAGAGAAGTGGATGCTGGATTTGGTTGCACTAGGAACGGTTTGTGATGTCGTACCTCTGATTGAAGAGAACAGGATTTTCGTGCATTTTGGACTCAAGGTACTGTCAAAAAAACGGCGACCGGGTTTGAAGGCGCTATTGGCGGTATCTGGAATTGAGGATTCATCAATTAACGCACGTTCGCTGGGTTTCGGACTTGGGCCCAGGATGAATGCGGCGGGCAGGCTGGAGACAGCAAAATACGCAATGGATATGTTAATTGCCACAGATTCTTTTACTGCTTTCGAAAAAGCCCGCGTATTGGATGAGTTGAATACGACCCGACGAACCGAGCAGTCGAAAATCTTGGAAGAAGCCATCGTTATGGCAGACAAACTTTCGAGGGACCCTGTATTGATTCTCAGTGGCAAGGGTTGGAATCATGGCGTAGTCGGTATCGTGGCTTCTAAGTTGTTGGAGAAATATAAAAAACCAGTTTTTATTTTTCAAGAAATGGGCGAAGAATCGAAAGGTTCGGCGCGAAGTTTCGGCGATTTCAGTGCTGTCGAGGCAATTGAAAATGCCCGGGATTTGATATCCGGCGGTGGCGGTCACAAATTGGCGGCGGGATTGACTTTACCTACTGAAAACATCCCAAAATTTCGGGAAAGACTCAACAAGTTTTATATCAGTAAAAAACTTACCGACCAATCAGAATTGTTATTGCCAAGCGAAGACGTTTTGGCCGAACTTTGTGAGATTGACGAAAATTTGGTTGATATGATAAATCTTATGGAACCGTTTGGTTGTGGCAACCCCAGACCAATATTGAAAAGTGATAATCTACTGGTGATTAATAAACGCAGGATGGGTTCGGAAGCTCAGCATTTGAAATTGGAGCTTCAAAGTCAAAGTGGGCAAGTAATGAATTTTCTAGCATTTTCGCCACCGGAACATTTTTTTGTTCAAACGGGGATAAGGGTTTCCGTTTGGTATAGTCTTAGTTTGAATGAGTGGCAAGGTAGGCGCAAAATAGAGGGTTACATAGAACGACTTGAAACATTACCCGAAAATCCATAATAACCAAATATATTGACGTATCATAATATTGACGTATCATAAAACTTACAATAAGCTTAAAAATAACTTATCAGGGTTCAACCCTGATAAGATTAATTTAATATTATTTTAATAAATTATTAATTTATTTTTAATTATGATTGCGATAGAATGCGATTAATGTGTTGCATAGTGTGGTTCTCTCTGTTACAATACATCTCGATATGGTACAAGTAACACGTAAAGATGAAAGAGAAGCGAACGAAAATATTATTCGTCGTTTCAACCGTAAAGTATTGCAAAGCGGCGTAATCGCCAAAGCAAAATCTTCGATGCGATTCGCGAAGCCGGTGTCAAAGACCGAACGCAGAGTCAAGGCAATCGTGCGCAAAGAACGCAAAGCCGACAAAATAGATAAGATCCGCATGGGGCTTCGCTAAAGTGGCTTTGAAAGACAAAATCAATAACGATTTAAAAGCCGCCTTGTTAGGCGGCAATCGTTTTTCCGGTGAGGTTTTGAGAAACCTTAAGGCGGCTATCTTGAACGAGGAAGTTGCCAAAAAAAAGCGCGAAGAGGGCTTGGGTGACATCGAAATTGAACAAGTCATTGCTCGCGAAGTTAAAAAACGTAACGAAAGCGCAGTTATTTATGAGAACGCGGGTCGGATAGATTTGGCTGAAAATGAACGTAATGAGGCTAAAGTTTTAAGCGGATATTTACCGGAGCAATTGTCCGAAGAGGATATCAAGGTAGTTGTTAACCGAACCATTGATGAAATAGGTGCGAAAAATATGAGTGCTATGGGTCAAGTTATCGGTGCCGTGAAGAATGAGTTAGGTAATGCGGCCGACGGTTCCATCGTTGCAAGGTTAGTAAAAGAAGCATTAAGTCAGTAACGAAGAGGGGTTGAATGATTGTATTTTTTGGTCCGGCTGGTGCCGGCAAGAGTACTCAGGGGAAGTTATTAGCCGAGAGGCTGGGTTGGCTTTGGATTTCTGCCGGACAATTGTTGCGCGATGAACATAATAAAGAATTGGACCGGATGATGGCCAGGGGTGAACTTGCATCTGACGAAAAGGCCGAAGAATTGATAGAAGAGGCTCTTAAGAAAGCATCAGGGTACAAAAATATTATTGTTGACGGATTTACTCGTCGATTGGGACAATCAAAATTTCTCCTCGAAAAATCTTATGTTTATGGACAGACGATAAATATAGCAATTGTTTTGGATGCTCCGCGCGAAGAACTGATGGAGCGTCTAAAATTGCGCGGCCGTCCTGACGATACTCCCGACGCAATAAATGAGCGATTGGACTTATATTACAAAGAAGTCGGCCCGATTATTGAATATTACAATAGCAAAGGAATCAAAGTAGTGTACGTTGATGGATCTGGTTCCATCGAAGACGTATATGATCGTGTTATCAAGGAGCTTACGAAATGTCATCTAATTTAGGAAATATCCAGCCTCCGAAAACTCCGGCTGAGATTGATGCTATGCGCGAAGGCGGTAGAATATTGGCGACGATTCTGGACGGATTGAAAAAATACGTATCCGTAGGTATGAGCGAACTTGAGGCGAACTCTTGGGTTGAGAATGAAATCAAAGCTCTCGGCGCGATTGCGACGTATAAAACTCCGGAAGTAAATTTTCCGAGCGTCATATGCATATCGACGAATGATGAAATCGTCCATAGTATACCGACGGATTACGTTTTCGAAAAAGGCGATGTTGCTTCTTTCGATTTGGTAATAACCTATAAGGGTATGAAAACCGACAGCGCTTTTACTATGGTTGTTGGCGAAGAACCGGCGGGTGCGAAAAAGCATCTGTTGAATATGACTGAACGCAGTCTGTATGCGGGAATTGACGCCATAAAAGGACCTGTTTATACCGGTGATATAGGTGCCGCGATTGAGAAAGTGCTTAGTGAGGCAAAACTGGGGATAATCAGAGAACTGGTCGGACACGGTATTGGCCAAAAAATGCAAATGCCACCCGAATTACCGAATTACGGTCATAAAGGGACTGGCAAGTTACTGGTTCCCGGAAACACTATAGCAATCGAACCGATGGCGACTTTAGGGGGAGAGGCGATCAAGACGGACTCGGACGGATGGACGATAAAAACACGCGACGGTAGCTTGGCGGCTCACTTTGAACACACGGTCCTTATCACTGAAAAAGGTTACGAAATCTTGACGCGTTTATAGGTTGTTTTTTTGCTAGTCAAAATCGCGCATAAGCGATATACTCTATATTATGCAAGAAACCCCTAGTAAATATGCCGTGGGAATTGATATCGGTACGACCAATGTTCGTTGTATCGTCGGTCATATTGATGGTTCGACCGGAGTACCAACGGTCGTCGGTGTAGGCGTTGCTCCTAATAATGGAATGCGCAAGGGTATAGTAATTAATTTAGCAGGCCCAGCTCAAGCAATTGATGAATCTTTGGGTGAAGCTGAAAGGATGAGTGGCTATCAAATCGATGAAGCTGCAATCAGTATTAACGGATCACATATTCTTAGTACTCATACTGATGGTATGATTGCAGTCGGAAGCCCGAACCATGAAATCAATCGTGAAGATATCGCTAGAATCGAAGAAGTGGCAACTCTAGGTAAAATACCTGCAAACCGTGAGGTTTTAGAGGTTGTTCCACACGGGTATAAACTGGATAGCCAAGACATTAAGAACCCTATCGGTATGACGGGGACTCGTCTTGAAGTCGATGCCCATGTCGTTTCAGTATTATTGCCTCATTTGTCCAATTTGCAAAAAACGACCGAGATGGCGAAAGTCTCGCCTCGTACTATTACTGTCGCTGGCATCGCGGCCGCACGAGCCGTTTTGAATGAAAATCAGCTTGAAAACGGAGTCGTCTTGATTGACATAGGCGGAGCTACGACAAATATCGCGGTATATGAAGAGGGCGATTTGCAATTTGCATCGGTCGTGCCACTGGGGGGCGTCAATATTACGAATGATTTGGCGATCGGCCTAAAAACGGATCCGGAAATAGCCGAGAAAGTCAAAATCGAGCATGCCTCAGCGGTACCGAGACACGACTCAGGTAATGTTAGTCTGAAACTGGATGACGAAACCTATGAATTTAAAATATCCGATATCGATGAAATCGTCGAAGCCCGTCTGGAAGAAATATTTGAGGCGGTGAACAAAGAATTGAAGCGCGCTGGTAGGGCAGGCAAACTACCAAGTGGGGCGGTCCTGACAGGTGGTACCGCTAATTTGAAGGGTATTGCGGAATACGTAAAAGAGTATTTGGGCTTGGCTGTCCGAGTAGGCAAAGCTTCCGGTTACGGTGGCGTCGTCGACGAAATCGACAAGCCTCAATTCGCGACGGCAATAGGATTGATGTTGATAGATGCTGAGACTGGCGGCAGCTCCAAGCGGGGCAGTAAAAAAAGCGGCAAAAAAGCATTTTCGGCTGGAACAGGTGTCCTAGTTAAACTTATGAGTCGTTTCAAAACGTAGTGTTTTCGTGTTCATTTGATATACTAGATTATGAATAAGAAAGTGGAGATAAGTAGGAATAATGCCTGAAGTAATACCAAGTGATATACAAACCTTTGCCAGCATAAAAGTTGTTGGCGTTGGCGGAGCCGGCGGTTCGGCTATAAATAGAATGAAAGACGCCGGTCTCGTGGGCGTTCAGTTTATTGCGATGAATACTGATGCGCAAGCTTTGCATAACAGCAAGGCTGATATCAAGATCCATCTTGGTAGTAATATAACCAGCGGACTTGGAGCCGGAGCTGACCCATCGGTCGGCGAAGCTGCAGCCAATGAATCTCGTGACGCTATCCGCGAAGCTCTGACGGGTGCGGATATGGCTTTCGTCACCATAGGTGCCGGTGGTGGAACCGGCAGCGGTGCGGGTTATGTCGTGGCTGAAATCGCCAAAGATTTAGGGGTCTTGGTCGTCGGTGTCGCTACTAAACCATTTAGTTTCGAAGGCGAAAAGCGTCGCCAGAACGCCGAGTGGGCAATTTCTCAGCTTGGTCGTAACGTTGATACTTTGATTACGATTCCGAATGACCGCTTGTTGCAGACTATCGACAGACGTACGCCATTACTTGAAACTTTCAAGATTGCCGACGATGTCCTCAGGCAGGGCGTTCAAGGCATTTCGGAACTAATTACCGAGCACGGTCTAATTAATTTGGATTTCGCAGACGTCCGCGCAATTATGAGCAATGCTGGTTCAGCGTTGATGGGTATAGGACGAGCCAGTGGAGATAACCGGGCTGCCCAAGCGGCTCAACAGGCTATCGAATCACCTTTGATTGAGGTCTCAATCGACGGTGCTAAGGGCGTGTTGTTTAATGTGACCGGCGGATATGATATGAGTATGAGTGAAATCCAAGAGGCGGCCGAAATTATCACTAGCGCTGTTTCGCCGGATGCAAACATTATCTTCGGTGCCAACCTGAAACCCGAAATCGAGGACGAGCTGATTATTACGGTAATCGCGACTGGATTTGATTCGGCATATTTTCATTCCCAGACTTCATCGAGCAACGACAAATATACTGAAGAGTCAAACTCTCAGTTATCGGATGAAACTGTCGGCGCTATAGATATGGAGCTTGATCGAAATACTGACCCGTCTACGATACTGACCGAAGAGGATCAGGGAAACATCTGGAATCAACCTGCTGAGAACGAAGAATCTGATATGCCAGCATTTCTGCGTCGTCGAAAAAAACACAAGGAAAAAGAAGAGCCAGAAAATCTTAAGGAAGAACAGTAGTTAAATGGTCAAACATACGATTGGCGAAAGCCGGGTTATCGAATCGCGCGAAGTAAGCGATGGTAACACGATTCGCCGACGCCGCGAAACACCGGACGGAAAAAGGTTTACGACCTATGAAAGGATTGAGAAACCGAACCTAGCTGTTATCAAGAAAGACGGTGTCCGCGAATTATTTGACCGCGATAAACTTGCAACCGCTATCAAGCGCTCTGTCGGTAAATTTTTCAATTCGGAAGTGGAAGTTGAAGAAATGATTTCAAAAATCGAGGATGATATCTATGAAATCGGTGAAATCGAAGTCACCTCCAAGCAAATTGGCGATACCGTATTGGATGAACTTGCAAATCGCAATGAGGTCGCGTATGTCCGTTTTGCCAGTGTTTATCATAAGTTCAAGACTCTTGATGATTTCGTAAAAATCCTAGAAGAACGGCGTGGCAAAAAAGTCAAAAAGGCGAGCTAGTATGAGAGCTGTCGTTGTATACAAAGAAAATACCGATTGTGCCCGCGAAGTAACTGAATTTTTGCATGATTTTGAGCGGCAAACCGGTCGGGAACTGGAAGTTATTAACCCCGAGACACCCGAAGGTATTCAGTTTTGTGGTACGTACGATATCGTTAGTTTTCCGACAGTTATTGCCCTAAGCGATGAGGGTATTATGCAGCAGACTTGGCGTGGTTTACCGATGCCTACGATCATGGAAGTCAGTTATTATGTTCAGCAAAGTTAATAAATTTTTCAATCACGAAGACAAAAAACTGCGTGACGATCGCTGGATTTTTGCCAGTATGTTAGCAGGTGCTGTAGTCAGTCTTACCGCCGCTTTCAACCTGTCTGTCGAGGCTGTCCAGTTGGCTGCGGATCCATCGGTTAAACTTGCTTGTAGTATAAATAATGTAATCAACTGTGCCACGGTTGCCAAGACGCCGTACGCGGAACTTTTCGGTTTTCCAAACGCTTTTATAGGTATGATGTCAGAACCAGTGGTTATTACAGTAGCGGTAGCCGGATTGTCCGGCGTGAAGTTTCCGAGGTTATTCATGTTCGCTGCGCAACTTTGTTATACGGGCGGTTTTTTGTTTGCGCTGTTTCTAACTTCGATTAGCATGTTTATTATTGGTACGATGTGCCCGTGGTGCCTGACGGTGACTTTGGCAACGATATTCGTATTCTTCTCGATGACCAGATACAACATACGTGAAGACAACCTGTATTTACCCAAAAAATATTCTAAAATAGCCAAGGAATTTATCAAAAAGGATTATGACAAATTGGCGATGGCAAGTTTGTTATTTATCATCGTCGCCATAATTATCGCCAAATACGGTGGTCGTGGTCTGTTCGGTTGATATCTTCATCTTGAATTTCTGCGACATTTATCTATAATGATTACTGAACACTCCCTAATTATCGGGGATGAGCGGCTATCAACTGCGAATGTTCTTGGGAAGAACGGCATTTGCTTAATAGAACCCAACGAAACCGGCGCGACAGACCGGACAAAATAAGCGCTAAAAAGATTCCTTTTTAGAAACTGGATGGTACCGTTCGCCGTACGGCGAATTCCAGTGGTTAAAAAGGGATTTTTATTTTTTAAAAGGAGCGAAGCAATGAAATTCAAAGCAAATACCCGCAGGCGAGCTATTGATTATGAAAAAGATTTGGTTTTGAAATGGAAAAAAGATAAGACATTCGAGAAATCCGTAGCTATACGTTCCAAGGATAATGCCTACGTGTTTTATGATGGTCCGCCGTTTATTACCGGTATTCCGCATCATGGCACATTGCTTTCCAGTATCGTCAAAGACGTAATTCCTCGCTATCAGACTATGAAAGGTAAGCACGTCGAGCGCGTCTGGGGATGGGACTGCCATGGTCTGCCGGCCGAAAACTTCGTCGAGAAAAAACTTGGCATCACCGATCGTCATGACATAGGCACCAAACTCAGCCTAGCTGATTACATCACGACCGCGCGCGAAAGTATGGTCGCAACCGGTGATTTATGGGAAGGAACTATCGATCGCATCGGCCGTTGGGTTGATTTCAAGGGTGCCTATAAAACCATGGACAAACAATATATGGAATCTGTCTGGTGGGCCTTCAAGACTTTATATGAAAAAGGCAAAATTTACGAAGGCGAACGAGTTTTGATGTATGACACTCAGTGGGCGACGCCACTTTCCAAAGCCGAGGTCACGATGGATGCCGGAGCATATGTCGAAGTGACCGACCCGAGCGTTTATGTGAAATTTAAATTGACAGAAGAACCAAAAAGCTATTTGATGGGTGTCGGGAATATTGATGACAAAATAAAAAAACTCGGAATAATTATAAATAGCAAAACTAGCAAAGGTGATTATAGACTTACCATTCCGAAAGACAAGTTATCTGAATATGAAAAGATGGCAGTTTCTGAATTGAAGCCAGGATATTGGAACGAATACATAGTTGATGATGAAATAATATTTAATTTCAAGCATCCCGACCTAAACATCGAAAGATTCGTTTATAAAAAGGGTATCGAAAAAGATATTGAAGCCAGGATAATCGAACTTTGTAACAAATTTTCCGATTCGAATGATGAAAGTATTGAGTATATTGTGTTCAATAACGATTGGTATAAGCCAACTTATTTGCTCGCTTGGACGACGACGCCATGGACTCTACCGGGGAATACGGCGCTGGCTATCAATGAAAAAATCGTTTATATCGAAGTCGAATTGTACGATGGCGAACGTTTTATCTTGGCGAAAGAAACAGCTGACAAAGTTCTGACTGATGAGAAACATAATGTACTGAACTACAAAGTTGTTCGCGAAGTCAAAGGCAAGGAACTGGTCGGAAAATCTTATGAACCTATGTTCGATAATCGCGGCGATGGTGCACACAAAATTTTCTCTGCCGATTTCGTCACGACCGAATCCGGAACTGGTATCGTTCATATCGCACCTGCATATGGCGAGGATGACTTTAACTTGGCTATCGCAAACAAAATCCCGGTCGTTCACGTCATAGATGAATTTGGAAAATACACAGAAACCGAATGGAAAGGCGAGGACGTCTGGGAAATCAACAAGACGATTGCCAAAACCCTGTGTGAACGCGACGTGGCATGGAAAATCGAATACATTCGCCACGAATATCCGCATAATCCACGCACTGGTCATCGTCTGATGTACCGTGCTCATCCCAGCTGGTTTATGGACATCGATTCTCAGCGAACGGAAATGCTAGAACAAAACACAGAAAACATTAATTGGTTTCCGCCGCATATCAAACACGGCCGATTCGAAAAGACCATCGAACAGGCACCGGATTGGAATCTGTCCCGTGACCGTTTTTGGGCCACGGCTATGCCGGTCTGGAAAGGCACCGATAAGGACGGCGTCGAGCATATCAAAGTCATCGGCAGTTATGCCGAATTAAAAGAACTTAGTGGTGTCGAGCTGGAAGATTATCATCGACCGTGGATTGACGAAGTTAGCTTTGACATCGACGGGGTGCACTACACGCGTATCGACAAGGTTATGGACTGCTGGTTTGAAAGTGGCAGTATGCCGTTCGCGCAATTCCATTATCCGTTCGAAAACGTCGAAAAATTTGAACAGAACTTCCCTGGCGATTTCATCGTCGAATACGTCGGCCAAGTCAGAGCTTGGTTCTATTACGTCCATGCTGTCAGCGTCGGTCTGTTCGGGCGCAATGCTTTCAAGAACGTAGTCGTGACTGGTAATATATTCGGCAACGACGGCCGCAAAATGAGCAAGAGCTACGGTAACTTTACCGATCCGAACGAGCTGATGGATAAATACAGCGCCGACAGCCTGCGCTTTCTGTTGCTATCTAGCCCGCTACTAAACGGCGAGGATTTTGCCTTGCAGGACAAAGAAGTCGGCGATATTGCCAGAAAACTCAGTATGGTTTGGAATATGTATGACTTCTTTACGATGTATGCTGAAGTCGACAAGTGGGAATTCGACGGAAAATTAACAGATCCGACCGACTCGCTTAAAAATCCACTAGACCAATGGATTGTCAGTCGCGTTCACCAATTAGCGAGCGAGGTTGAAAAGAATATGGACGGTTATGACGTGCCTAACGCCGTCAAACCAATCTTGCCTTTCATCGAGGATGCAAGCAACTGGTATGTCCGTCGTAGTAGGCGACGTTTCTGGAAATCAGGCGATGACGAAGACAAGAATAATGCCTATAGGACTTTGCATTACGTTTTATCCCAACTTTCTATGATTTTGGCGCCGTTCACACCGTTTCTAGCCGAAGAGTTGTATCAGAGACTTACAGGCGGGGATAGTGTTCATCTAGTCGATTGGCCATCAGCCGGACATATCAATGAGCTGGTTGTTTCTGATATGGAAAAAGTTCGCGAATATGTCAATCAAGGCCTCAGTATTCGTGCCAGCGAGCACCTGAAGGTTCGCCAACCACTAGCCAGTGTTACTGTGCCATCGATGGGCGAGTTTGTCGATTTTGCCGACATACTGAGCGAAGAGTTGAATGTCAAAGAGGTAAAATTAGGCAAAGAATTCTCACTCGATTTAGATGTCACGCCGGAGTTGAAAAGTGAAGGCATTGCCCGTGAGGTTATCCGACATATCCAAGCTGCTCGCAAAGACGCCGGCTTGAACGTCGATGACAGGATTCAACTATCTTTGACGACAAGCGACAAGGAGCTGAAAGATGCCATCAAAAAGCACAGCGAGGTAATCTCTACTGAAACGCTTTCAACTAATCTGTCTGAAAAATTTGATTATAAATATTCAATCGAAGTCAAAATCGACGGCACTATCTTGAAGATATCACTTCAGAAACAATAAATTTGCTATAAGTATACGTATATTATATTATACCTATTGATTTTTATTACTTTTTATGCTTAAATAGTACTAATAGAATAATAAAAACAAAAATGTCAATATTCAATCACTTACAGTTACAGGAAATAGACGGTTCGTACTCTAGTAAAGACGGTGGTACTTCGCAGTCTGATGATGAAATTCGTCTGGATGAGCAGGTTGATGAAAGTTCGCTGGATGCATACTGGGATAAGGTCGTCAAAGATATTCACAAAGATCCCGAATGGTTTACGTTTACCGACGAATAATAGCTATACTAATAATATGACGGACGAACAGTTCGATAAACTGATAACCAAGGCGATGAACGAGTTACCTCAAGAATATATCAATGGTCTTGATAATGTCGCCATCGTTATAGCGGACGAACCGTCGGCTGATCAGCTTGAAAAAACGAAAACTAAAAAAGACCATCTATTACTAGGGCTTTACGAAGGCATCCCGCTAACTGTGAGAGGTGCCGGCTACAATCTGGTATTGCCTGATAAAATAACCTTATTTAAAAAATCTATTTTGAAATCCGTTGAGAATGACACCGATGTATTCGAGGCGATAAAGCGTACTTTATGGCATGAAATCGCCCATCATTATGGGCTGGATCATTCTAGAATCGATTATTTGCAAAAGAAACGAAAAGAACAGTAACGGACATCGCTTTTTTGACACAAGTGTTTTATATTATTATTACCGATGTTCGCGAAAAATAAAAAATCTGACGGACTGGGAGAAAATAAGATACGACATCTTGTCAAATTAGCTGTTGTTCCGCACAAAAAAAATGAATATAGACCGCATCTGATCAGACATTACGGTCTATTGGTGATTATATTTACGGTAATCGGTTCGCAGGTTATTTTCAGTAATGTTATGGCGGATGTCGTAGCAGGGAAGCAGACCGATATAACGGTCAATACCTTGTTGGAACAAACCAATAAGGAAAGAGAACAGGCGGGATTAGTTGCCCTGAAACTAAACGACAAACTGAATCAAGCGGCCGAATCAAAGGCGCGTGATATGTTAGATAAACAATATTGGGCGCACGAATCACCCGATAATATTCAACCGTGGAAATGGCTTGAGACCGCCGGCTACAAATACAGTAAGGCGGGCGAGAACCTAGCCAAAGATTACGTCTCGACAGAGGCAGTTATGGCTGCATGGATGAATTCGACGGAACACAGGGAAAATATACTGGATCCTGACTATCAAGATGTGGGTTTCGCTGTCGTCGACGGCGAGTATCAAGGGAGATTAACGGAACTGATAGTATCTTTTTACGGGTTGTCGGCAATGAGCGCCGCTACTAACGCACAGAATTCATTCTTTGGCGCAGTCTTAGATCGTCAGAGAGACGCTTGGTCGCTATTTATCGTCGCGTCAAAGTCGATAACGCCGCTGACGGTAATTTGTCTGACGTTAATCTTGTTGGCGATTGTCGTAGCTATGTGGTCGCACTTCCATCGAAAAAAATTGCCGGTTAAATTCCAGAAATCATGGAAAAAACACCACGGTTTGTATAAATCCGTCGGTTTACTGGTTTTCGCACTTGCGACCGTATTGATTTCGGCCACGGGCCAGATATAGCATATACAAGGCAACTGGGATGGTATCATTTCAGTTGCCCTCGTCGCTACCATTGTATGAGTATCTTGTTAAACTACCCTGTATCTGTTATAATCAGCAGTTGATTATTTATAAATCAAGAAGGAAATAATATAAATGACAAAAGCAGTCGTTAAGATCGGCGGGAAACAATTCATTGTCGCCGAAAAAGAGACCCTCATGGTGGACCTCCTCCCTGAAGGCACGAAAGATCTCGACCTAGACGCACTGTTGGTTATCGATGGTGATAAAATCAGCGTCGGCAAACCGACCGTAAAAGGTGTGAAAGTTGCCGCAAAAGTTGTCGAAGATTTAGCCAAAGGTGATAAAATCCGCGTTATTCGCTACAAGGCTAAAAAGCGCGTACATAAAGAAACCGGTCACCGCCAGAAATACTCAAAAATTGAAATAACTTCGATAAAATAAACTAAAAATCCCTGCGAGTTTAGCGGGGATTTTTAATGCTCATGTTATAATGAGTTCTTAGAGAAATAGAGGGAACATCAACACGTGGCAACTGTAATTTCAGTGACGAATCAAAAAGGTGGAGTGGGCAAAACGACGACCGCCGTTAATTTGGCTTATTATATTGCAAAGAGCGGCAAAAACACGCTACTTATTGATTTTGATCCTCAAGGTAACGCGACCAGCGGTTTGGGTATTGATAAGCAGAATCTGAAACTGACGATGTCGGACGTCGCAATGGGTGAAACGACGCTTGATCAAGTAGTGATGCCGACTAAATATGACAATTTGTATTTTGCACCGTCAACACCGACTCTTGCAAATGTCGAGGTTGAGTTGGCTCAAGCCGAAAAACGTTTTTCTAGGTTGAAAAGTGCAATCGACAATTGCCGCATAAATTATGAAGTGATAATAATCGACAGTCCACCGAGCTTGAGTTTATTGACCGTGAACGGGCTGATTGCTGCTAAATATGTGTTATTGCCGGTTCAGGCTGAGTTTTACGCTCTTGAGGGTTTGGGTCAACTGCTTGAAACTATGAAACTGGTTCGTAAGGGTATGAACCCGACACTTGAACTGATTGGCGTGTTGCCGACGATGATGGATAAACGGACGACTCTGAGTGGTCAAGTACATGAGGAAATCAAGAAACATTTTCCGGGCAAAGTATTCAGCACGGTTATCCCTCGTAATATCCGCCTTGCCGAGGCACCAAGCCATGGTTTGCCGATTGGAGCTTACGACAGGTTTTCCAAAGGAGCGCGTGCCTATAAAGCTCTATCAAAGGAGGTAATTAAACGTGCCAGTATCTAGTAAAAAGGGTTTAGGCCGGGGATTCGAATCGCTGATTCCTACCGACTTGTTGGACGAATCATTCGATCCGACGGCATCCCAGGATCAGCGAGTGAGTGAATTGCGTCAAATCAAGCTAAGCGAAATCGTGGCTGATCCTGACCAACCTCGAAAGCATTTCGATCAAGTGGAGCTTGAAGAATTAGCGGCTTCAATAAAGGAATTCGGTGTTGTTCAACCGATAATCGTCACTGCCAATAAAGGCGGCAAATACCAGATAGTCGCGGGTGAGCGTCGTTTCAGGGCTGCTAAAATTGCTGGTCTGGAAAAAATACCGGCGCTTGTCAGAACCATGAACGATCAACATAAATTGGAATTGTCTCTTATCGAAAACTTGCAGCGCAAAGATCTAAACCCATTAGAAACAGCCACGGCCTACTTGAAACTGCGCGACCAATTCAATCTTTCATTGGAACAAATTGGCAAAAGATTGGGTAACCGTTCCGTCAGCACGGTTAGCAATACTATGAGGCTATTAAAATTGCCGGTTTTTGCCAAACAGATGATAGTAGAAGGTAAGATTACCGAAGGTCAAATCAGGCCGCTTATCGGACTTGATGATGACGTACTGGAAAAAGTTTTGGATAAAATAATTAGCGAAAATTGGCCGTCGCGCAAAATCGAACAGTTTATCGTTGATATGAAAAAATCACGGGCTGATTTAAAGAATACGTCGACTCAGTCGGTGAAACATCCGTTTGAAAAACAATTGGATCGTATGAAAGATAGGTTGAAAACCGATATCAATATACGGACGAACTCTAAAGGCGCCGGTCAAATCACGATTAAGTTTAAGAACAAGACTGAATTCGAACGCATCCACAGAATAATCGGTAGAAAATAATTCAAAAAGTTCTAATCTTGTCAAAAGGATATAGCCGTAATATTACCGGCCCGATAACACCATATAGCGGAATCGTTCCTAGTCCGTTGCGTGAATCAAGTGAATAGGGACCTTCTCGATGATCACCCGATACGAACAGTTCGCCTGTCGGGACGACCTGATCGATACTTCCCGTGGTCGGACTTCCGGGTTCGCCATCATTATAATCATCCGGGTTAAATCCATCTGGGTGTTCTTTGTTATATACCGTGAAACTGCCGTCTTTCAGCACGACTCGTTCGCCGGGGAAAGCGATTACTCGTTTGACTATGAATTCGTCGTTTTCACTGCCGTTACCGATAACACCGACCGCATAGTGGGGGTTCTTGAAGACGATTATTTGTCCGCGTTCGGGCAAGTAGGTTAAGTTGCGTAATTGAGACCATGTCACCGGCAAGCGGTTGACGACAAGTCTGTCACCGGTGTGGAGAGTCTCTTCCATACTTGGTCCGACCACGCTGAAACTACGAAAAACGAACGTGTTGATAAACAAAGTGCCGATAATCACGCACAACAAAAAAATAGCGATACTAATCGCATCCTTTACGAACTGATGCCGCTCAAAGAAGCCAAGTTTCATGCTTATTCTTACTATACACTTTTTACGCGACCATTGGTAGCAAAAAACGTTAGTATTTCAAGAGTTTTAATATATCTTAAAGTCAGCTATAGTAATATGAGTATTTATGAACAGAAAGCGTCCAGCTATTGATGGTTTTGTCCCCAGAAGAGCCGGGGACCGGTTAGGCGATTTGCATAATTCCAGACCCAGAATAGTCCAGAACGGTTTTCCTGAAACCAGACCTCTACATACTACTAACGGTGATACGTCGAGGGACTTGGGCCAACAGAAAAAAGGTTACGGATTGGGTCGTTCCGATATCGATGAATCATTACGTAGTATTGATGACACGACCGGGTCGGGGAGAGAAAATGCAAAAAAACGTCTGAATTTTTTGCGTCGTCGAAAATTCGAAAGAATGAAAAAACCACCTCGAGCCAAAGTCTTTAAAATTTTTAAATGGCTGGTCATTATTATGATATTGGTCGGCTTGTGTGCCGGAGGCTATATGGCGTACAAGGTGGTAATTGCCGGAGGAAATATTTTCAAAGGCAATATTATGGATATGTTCAAAATGAAAGAACTAAAACAGGATGAAAATGGACGCAGTAATTTTCTGATAGTCGGTACTTCCGAAGATGACCCAGGGCATGGAGGGGCACTTTTGACTGACTCGATACTTGTTGTAAGTATCGACCAAACGAACAAAAATATAGTGATGTTCAGTGTTCCACGTGATTTGTACGTTGAATTCGGTATGGCTTGTAACTCTGGATACTCCGGTAAAATCAACGAGTATTTCATATGTTCGAATGATGGCGAAACCAAAGAAGACGAACAGGATCGGCTATCGAAGACCCAAGCTTTCATAGGAGATATTTTTGGGATTGATATCCAATACGGCATTCATGTTAACCATACAGTAATAAAGGAGGTGGTTGATGCTATCGGCGGGGTTGACGTCGATATCCAGGGCAGTAATGGTGATCCGGGAATTCTGGACCGTAACTTTGATTGGCGGTGTAATTATACTTGTTATCTAGTCAAATATGACAACGGGGTTCATCACTTGGATGGTGAACATGCATTGTTCTTGGCTATGGCCAGAGGTGACGTTTCGCCGACGTATGGACTTGGCAATTCCAATTTTGACCGCGAAAAGAACCAGCAAAAAATTTTGACCGCTATTAAAGAAAAGGCGATGACTACCGGTATTTTGACAAACCTGAGTGCGGTAACGAAAATAATTGACGCGTTGGGAGACAATCTACGTACTAATATTGCGACGGACGAAATTCAGACATTGATGAAAATCGCCAACGATACCAAGACGGATGATATATATTCCGTCAGTCTGGTCGATGATGATGACCCGGTCGTTGCTACAGGAATGTATGGTGGCTCAAGTGTCGTTATGCCCAAAGTAGGAGTATACGATTATTCCGAGATTCAGGCTTTGATTGCGAAAAATTTGAGTAATGATCCGGTAATCCGAGAAGCGGCTCCGATACAGGTTCTAAACGGCAGTGGTCAAGTTGGTTTGGCGCAAACCGAGGCCGACGAGTTAGAGGCAGAAGACTTCGTGATTGCTTCAGTCGGCAACGCCCCTGACGGAACTTATGAAAAAATCGAAATATATCAGATTGGTAGTGGCAATACGGCAACTGCGAATAAGCTTGCCGATAAGTACGGTGTCAAGATAAAGACCACGGAACCGCCAGCAACAGTAGAGGATGACGTGAAATTCGTGATAATTATCGGCGCAGCTACCGAAGAAGCTGGCGATTAACGTGGTATACTAGCAAATAGATATGGAATTTTTAAAGGTCGTTAAGCGGCGTTCGTTCTTGAGTGAAATCGTTTACGTTTTGCTGAATATCGGTATGGCCGTGCTGTTGATGTTTATGGTTAGGATCACGGGACTTTTATGGCCGGCGTTCTTGTTAGTTCTACTTAGTAAATGGCGTGTATTGGCAGTCAGACCAAGATTTTGGTTTGCTAACCTTCAAGCCGATTTAGTCAGCTTTATTGTCAGTATCAGCTACGTTATCTTTATGTTTTATTCAAATCCGTCTAAAATCGGCGATTTTCAAAGTTGGGTGGCGCAAATCGCGCTGGCAGTCCTATATATCGCATGGCTACTACTTATTAGACCTAGGTCAAAAAGATCGTATGTGGTCACGCAAGCTGGAGTCGCACTGTTCGTTGGGATGACTTCGGTTTATGTTATGACCTACGGTTGGCCATCTTCTATGATAGTTTTGTTGACTTGGTTGGTGGGGTATGCGACCGCCAGGCATATTTTCAGTAGCTATGATGAAGAAAATCATGTTTTATTATTAAGTATTGCTTGGGGACTGACAGTAGCTGAAATCGGATGGTTAGCTTATCACTGGGCAATAGCATACAGGTTACCAGTAGTAAATAATCTGCTGTTACCGCAGATATCAATCGTAATAACCTGTTTCGGGCTGATCGCGTTCAAGGCGTATGATTCGTTCTATCACAATCAAAAAATCCGTATGAACGACATATTAATGCCGCTTTTATTTTCAATAGGTATCATATGTGTTTTGGTGCTGGCGTTTAATGGCTACCTGAAAGCTAGTATATAGCCAAGCTTTTTGAACGGTTTGAAACTATGCTTTGCAGCATGTTCAATTAACGGTTTGTGCTGGCAAGGGTCGGCCTCGATAATCAGGTAACCACCGGGGTTAATGGAATTTTTTGCTTGGATAATAAGTTTTTCGATCAATGCACGACCGCAGCTGTCCGCAAATAATGCCAATCCGGGTTCTTTATCTGTTTCTGGTGAACGCGTCCATTTCTTATCGACATACGGCAGGTTGGATATTATTATGTCCGGCGTTAAAGCATATTGGGTTAGGAGGTCGCTTTGCACTAAAGTCACGTCAGCTGCTAGTTTACGGGCATTTTTTTCGGCAACTTTCAACGCTTGCGGACTGATATCTGATAAAATGACATCAAGTTCCGGAAACTCCAACTTGGCGGTTATACCCAAGCAACCACTGCCCGTGCCGACATCGGCAAGCCTTAGAGGACTATCTTTAAAGATAAGAGGAGGAGTTTGTCCGATAATTTCCCGTAGTATTTCTATGATATCTTCGGACTCGGGTCGGGGGATTAGAACGGCATCGTTAATAAAAAAATTTCGGCCGTAAAACTCCTTGTAACCGATAATGTAGGCTATCGGAACGCGTTCAAGACGCATTTCCAGTCTGGTGTCGGCAATTTCAAGCAGTTTTACTTCGAAGGTTTGCTCGGGATGGGCGTGTAAATAAGAGCGGTTTTTATTCAAAGTATGTGCTAGGATAATCTCGGCATCCAATCTGGCACTTTGGATACCTGCGTCAGACAAGCGTTTCGACGACTTCTTGACCCATTCTTTAATTGCTGGCGTTTTCGGCAATGAGTTCTCGTTCATAACTTTGTAAGTGATTTATAAGGTCGTCTATGTCGCCGTTTAATGCCGTTGGTATATTACTGCGAGAATAACTGATGCGATGGTCGGTAATGCGATCTTGCGGGAAGTTGTAAGTACGAATTTTTTCGCTTCGGTCACCGGAGCCAATCAAACTGCGGCGTTCGGACGCCAGTTTTTCCTGTTCGGCTTCGATTTTTCGCTGTAGTAAACGGCTGCGCAGGACGCTCATAGCTTTTTCTTTGTTTTTGAATTGGGATTTTTCATCTTGATTACTGACGACAATACCGGTCGGGATATGAGTAATACGAACGGCGCTGTCGGTCGTGTTTACGCATTGACCACCATGACCGCCGGCGCGGAAAACGTCAATCCGCAGATCATTAGGGTTGATTTCAATGTCTGTTTCTTCGGCTTCAGGAAGGACGGCTACGGTTACGGTACTGGTGTGGATGCGTCCTTGAGATTCGGTTACTGGCACGCGTTGGACGCGGTGAACGCCGGATTCGAATTTCAATGTTGCATAAGGTGAATCGCCTTTGACGCCAAAGATAACTTCTTTGTACCCGCCCGTGTCATTGATGCTTTCGCTAATGAGTTCAGTCTTGAGGGAATGGGTTTCGCAGTATCTGAGGTACATACGGTAAAGTTCGGCCGCGAACAAGCTGGCTTCATCGCCTCCGGCACCGGCGCGGATTTCAATGATAGCGTTCTTTTCGTCGTTAGGGTCTTTGGGTGTTAGCATAACGAACAAATTTTCTTCGATACTGTCTAATCGTTTTTCAATGTCGATTGCTTCCTGTTTAGCAACCTCGGCAAGTTCGTCAGCGCCAAGTGATAGCTCTTTTGCCTCGTCAAGTTGTCTTTCGAGAGATTCACGTAATTTGGCGGTTTCCAATATCTTTTCTAGTTCGTTCAGGCGGCGATTCTTTTTTGAATAGTTCTCGTCGGAGTAGGCGTTAGGTAAGGATAAAAACGAAGTAAGCTCGGTTTTCTCGAGTTCAAGTTTCGGAATATCGATAATTATTTTTGCCATATTTTACCTCTTTAGTTTATTGTAACAAAAAGAAGCTATCTTAACGACAGCCCCTTGTGTTATGACGACGCTATTTATCGGCTTTTTTAGTTTTTTGGACCTTGGCTTTTTTAGCTTTGTTCATCAAAGCCGTTTTGCGAGCTTCGGCAGCGGCAAATTTAGCCTTGAAGCGATCGACGCGGCCTTCGGTGTCAATAATTTTTTCTTCGCCTGTGAAGAACGGGTGAGATGCCGAAGAAATATGCACTTTAATAAGCGGGTATTCCTGGCCGTCTTCCCATTTGATTGTTTCGACCGTCTGGGCGGTTGACTGGGTTAAAAACTTAAAACCGGCAGCTTCATCGCTGAAAACGACAGGACGATATTCGGTTGGGTGTAAATCTTTTTTCATAATCCGTACGATTATATCTGTTTTTATCCTAATTGTCAAAAGTATTTATCCATTGAAAAATGTAGTTATAAGTGTTAATATGGTCTTGTAACAAATTTAATGAATCAATCCGCGCTATAACTCCTGAATTATATCGGGCGCGCGGGTGAAGTAGAAGGAGTTTTTATTATATGACAGATGTCGATATGAAGGCTTTATTTGAAGCCGGTGTTCATTTTGGACACAAAACTAGCCACTGGCATCCAAAAATGGCGCCGTATATTCACAGCAAGCGTCAGGATAACCATATTATTAATCTAGAAAAGACCGTCGAAGGCCTGGAGGCGGCTTTACCGTTTCTTTCAAAAGTAGCTGCAAATGGCAAGCAGATTCTTTTCGTTGGAACGAAAAAGCATTCCAAAAATTTGGTGCGCGAGACGGCGGAATCTTTGGCGCAACCTTACGTCACTGAGCGTTGGCTGGGCGGTACGCTTACGAATGTTGCGACCATCAATCAACAGATCAAAAAGCTTAAAGATTTGGAAAGGCGAATGGCTTCGGGCGAACTTGAAAAGCGCTATTCCAAGCTAGAAGTCCAACGATTCCAAGAAGAAATCGATGAATTGAGTGTCAAATACGGCGGTATCAAGAACCTGAACGGCAAACCTGGTGCCTTGTTCGTAGTTGATACTATCGGCGACCTTAATGCTATCAAAGAGGCCAAGGTATCGAATATACCTGTCGTAGCGATTGTCGACTCCAACGCTGATCCATCACTGATCGATTATGTGATTCCGGGTAACGATGATGCTATCAAGAGTATTCAATTATTACTTGGCTATGTCCGCGACGCGATTTCAGTAAGTTCGGTCACAAGTAAACCTGAAGAAAAAACTGAAAGTAAAACCAAAGAGGAGAAATAAGGATGGGTGTGTCCGTTGAAGATATCAAGAAACTTAAGGAATTGACCGGAATCGGTTTGACTGATGCCAAAGCGGCATTGGTAGAAGTGAACGGTGATTTTGACAAAGCGCTTCAGGCACTTCGTAAAAAAGGCCTAACCAAAGCCGAAAAAAAAGGTGACCGAGAAGCACGTGAAGGATTGATTGACAGTTATGTTCACAATGGTCGTATCGGTGTCTTGGTCGAGGCCAATTGTGAAACCGATTTTGTTGCTCGGACTGACAACTTCAAATCGTTTGTTCATGAAATTGCATTACAGATTGCAGCTATGTCACCGGAATACATAAGTGAAGCCGATATTCCTGAAACTGAGATGAAGAGAGTTCGTGACGAAGCTATGGAACGCGTCAAAGCTGAAGGCAAGCCGACTGAAATCGCCGCCAAGATTGTTGACGGTCAGGTCAAGAAACATTTTGACGAAAAAGTTCTTTTGAACCAGATTTATATCAAAGACGAAAAACAAACGGTAGGTGATTTTGTCAAAGAAAACATCGCCAAAACCGGTGAAAACCTGATTATTCGCCAATTCAAACGCATAGAACTTGGCGTTAGTGATTAATATCAATCATTAATATCACGACGATAGTAGAATATATTAATTATTAATAAAAACTGTAAATAAGCTTAAAAAACACTTATCAGGGTTGAACCCTGATAAGTTTATTTTAAGCATAAATTAAAAATTGGATGGTTGGGGTGGTTAAGGTTTGAGGTTGACCAGTAAAAATTCCGGGGATCGGATTTGATATGGGCTGGTCTATGATGGGCCAATCAGTTAAAATAGTATTTACTATGTTTGATATGAAACCGTTTGAGAGCAAGTTCGAGCAAATTGTAAACCATTTCGAAGAAGAATTAAAAAAAATTCGTACAGGACGGGCGCATCCCGGCCAACTTGACAGCGTAAAAGTTGAAGCTTATGGCGTCTTGATGCCGCTTAACCAGGTTGCTAATATAACCGCACCTGAGGCTCAGATGTTAATAATAACGCCCTTTGACCCAAGCAATATTACGGCAATTAGCGCAGCTATACGCGCCGACCAAAGTCTTGGGTTTAACCCCAGTGACGACGGTCGAGTGATTCGCGTACCGGTGCCGCCACTTACTGAAGAGCGCCGCAAAATGTTGGTGCGTCAGACTGGTGAAAAAGTCGAAGATGCAAAAATTGCCGTTCGAAACGTTCGTCAAGATATCCAAAAAGAAGTAAAGCGGAAAAAGGATATCAAAGAACTATCCGAAGATGACGTCAAGCGAGTGGAAAAACAGATTGACGGATTGGTTGCCGCAATTAACACTAAAATCGACGAAATATTCAAATTTAAAGAGAAAGAAATCCTTACCATCTGATGACGAAAATTATCGTTCCAAACCACATTGGCTATATCGTCGATGGCAATAGGCGTTGGGCAAAAAAACACGGGCTGCCGACTTATGAAGGTCATTTGGCCGGTTATAATGCCTTCAGAGACGTCGCCGAGGCTTCTTTTGAAGCTGGGGTCAAATATGTTTCGGCGTACAGTTTCAGCACCGAGAACTGGAAACGCAGCGAAGAAGAGGTAAGCAAGATTATGAATCTTATTCTAAAGATGCTTAAGTCCGATTTCCCTATGTTCGAAAAAAACGGCATCAAATTAGTTGTACTTGGCTCTAGGGAGAGGGTGGGGAAAAAACTGCTGAAAGCCATTGATGAAACCGTCGCCCGAACAGCGAAGAATACGGCAGGTACTATCGCGTTATGTTTTAATTACGGGGGACAAACCGAAATCGTTGATGCAGTCAAAAAAATCGTTAAATCCGGAGTGCCGCCAGAAAAAATTACGGACGAGCTTATAGAGAAAAATCTTTACGCCCCGGAGATTCCACCGGTTGATATGATAGTCAGAACCAGTGGCGAACAGAGGTTGTCGAATTTTATGTTATGGCGGGCTGCCTATAGTGAGATGCTTTTTTTGGAAAAATTCTGGCCGGATATGACAAAAGACGATGTCAAGGATATAATAAAAGAATATAATAAACGCTCAAGGCGTTTCGGGGGTTAAATGGAACTGATTTTTGGAATTTTCGTTGGGCTAATTATTTTGGTTATTTTAGTGGTGGTGCATGAGTTAGGCCATGCTGTTGCCGCTAGGCGAAACGGTGTGGTCGTTGAGGAATTCGGTATCGGATTGCCGCCGACCGGCTGGGGTAAGAAACTTAAGAATGGCGTGTTATTCACATTAAACTGGCTGCCTTTGGGGGGATATGTTAAGTTACAGGGCGAACACGACGCGGCTAAGAAAAAAGGTGATTATGGCGCGGCTACTTTTTGGCAAAAGACAAAAATATTGTTTGCCGGCGTGGCCTCGAATTGGCTGGTTGCCGGTTTGTTATTAAGCGTGTTAGCAGTAACTGGATTGCCCAAAGTATTACCGAATCAATTTTCCATAGCAAATGACACGACGACTGTAAGGAAACCGGTCGAAATCGTATATTTAATCAAGGGTCATGCTGCAGAAAAAGCCGGGTTCAAAGAGGGAGATACGATTATCCGTTTCGCGGGCAAGGAAGTTCCGACTTCCGAGAGTATGATCGACCTCGCCAAGCAAAACAAGGGCAAGACCGTCGAGATAATATATGATCGCGACGGCGTGGAGTATGACAAAAAGGTCAAATTGGGCAACGATGTTTCCAGCGGAGTTTTCGGTGCCGGCTTGGGACAACGGGAATTCATAAAAGCGACGTGGTCGGCTCCGGTTGTCGGTTTCGGTACTACGGTACAATTTACGATAGTAACTTTCCAAGGGTTAGGGGATTTGCTTTATAATCTGGCGAGCGGTTTGGTGTCGCAACTCAGCCCGGACGCCAGCGTACGCGCCGATGCGTCTTCAAAGTTAAAGACCGTAAGCGAAGGTGTCGCCGGCCCGATCGGGATAATAGGCACTCTGTTTCCTTCGGCTGAAAAGGCAGGCCTTACACAACTAACGTTACTTACGGCTATCGTTTCATTGACTTTAGCGGTTATGAACGTTCTACCAATTCCATCACTTGACGGCGGCAGATGGTTCACGACGTTTTTATTCAGATTATTCAGGAAAAAATTAACGAAAGAACGAGAAGAAAAAATTCAAATGGTTGGTTTCTCTATACTGATGGGACTGATAATTTTGGTGACTTTCGTCGATGTCGCGAAATTACTCTAAAGTAGCCAAGATAATATCATTTCCTCTTTGGGTAATCGCAGGTCTTTTAATC
The DNA here is from genome assembly GCA_964419165.1 of uncultured Saccharimonas sp. (SeqCode). Taxonomy (GTDB): domain Bacteria; phylum Patescibacteriota; class Saccharimonadia; order Saccharimonadales; family Saccharimonadaceae; genus UBA1547. The sequence continues at coordinate 18,219 of CAYQOL010000002.1, read as the reverse complement.
GCGGATTTGATTATCTCATTTCTAATATTGATACTTCAAAATGTGCTGCATTTTTCGCTGGATTCCTATAATCAAAACGTCGTTACTGCCGTATTTGCTGCGGCACTCTATTCGCTGGCTATCGTCGTAACCTTCGGGTTGCCGCTCTTGATAAGAAAAAGACGGATTTCTCTGGGCGATATTGGTCTAGGTAGGCTTCCGAATTGGCTGGATATCTTTGTTACTCCTTTTAGTGTATTTTTTTACTTTTTAATATCGATTTCTCTGATGTTGTTGGTGGTGAAATTTATGCCGTGGGTAGATATGAATCAAGTCCAGGAAACGGGATTTGAAAATCTTGGTCATCAATATGAATACGTTTTGACATTTTTTACTTTGGTTGTTGTAGCGCCAGTTGCCGAAGAGATATTATTCAGGGGCTATCTATTCGGTAAATTACGTCAAGTCGTGCCGCTTTGGGCAGCGGTATTGGTTACGAGTCTTACGTTCGGCCTGGTTCACGGCGCATGGAATTTAGCAATTGATACCTTTGCGTTGAGTGTCGTATTATGTTTATTACGCGAAAAAACCGGCAGTATTTGGTCGTCGATTCTGCTTCATATGTCAAAGAATGGCATAGCTTTCCATGTATTATTTATCAGCTCTTTGTTATAGAATATACTTAACAAGAGATGAGAGTATCGAATTTATTTACTAGAACCAGTAAAACCGCGCCAGCTGATGACGTCGCTATAAACGCACAGTTATTGACGAGGGCGGGCTATATACATAAAGAGATTGCCGGCGTTTATGCTTATTTGCCTATGGGCTTAAGGGTATTGGAAAAAATCAAATCAATAGTACGCGAAGAAATGAACGCTGTTGGTGGTCAGGAAGTTATGATGACGGTTTTGCAACCGAAAGACATCTGGGAAAAAACCGATCGCTGGGACGACAAGAAAGTCGATAATTGGTTCAAGACCAAGCTGGTTAACGGCACAGAACTAGGCGTTGGTCTGACACACGAAGAGCCTATCGTGGATGCTGTCAGTAATTTCGTAAATTCATACAAAGATTTACCATTCTCGGTATATCAGATACAGTCTAAATTCCGTAACGAACTTCGGGCGAAAAGCGGATTATTGCGAGGTCGCGAGTTCGTAATGAAAGATATGTATACGCTCAGCCGTAATCAAGATCAACACATCCAAGAATACGAAAAAATCGTTGCGGCGTATTTTAAAGTGTACGACAGATTAGGAATTGGCGACATTACTTATCGAACTTATGCTGACGGTGGTATTTTTACGCCTCGCTTTTCGGATGAATTTCAAACTGTCAGTGAAGTTGGCGAAGATGTAATATATCTGGATGAGTCCAAACGAATCGCCATAAACGCCGAGATAATGAATGATGAGAATCTGGTAAAACTCGGTCTTGAACGTAATAATTTGGTAGAAAAAAAGGGAATCGAGGTTGGCAACACTTTCCATTTGGAAAGCAAATATACTGACGCTTTAGATTTGTATTATGCAGACGAGAACGGAACGAGACAATCGATAATTATGGGTTGCTACGGAATCGGGGTTAGTCGCCTGATGGGCGTAATCGCAGAGATATTTTCGGATAGCAAAGGTCTGGTATGGCCGGAAAATATCGCACCGTACAAGGTTTATCTGGTCAGAATAGGTAATGAAGAGGCCGTCAAATGTGCTGACAGACTCTACGAGGAGTTTAGCTCGAAAGGAATTGAGGTATTGTACGATGACCGCGATGTCCATGCGGGCCAGAAATTCGCTGATAGCGAGCTGATAGGTATCCCTTATCGCGTAACCGTCAGTGACCGCTTGATGGCGGACGGTAATTATGAATTAGTAGAACGAAAAGATGGACAAATCAAGTTATTGACACGCGAGCAGCTGCTTGCTAAACTAAGCTGACTACTAAAAAGTGTGCTAAAATAACGCTATATGTAGTGTATCTGGTGCTGAAAATAGCACCATTTATGATGAAAAGAGGATAAGAACGATATGAAGAAAATATATAAGATTACCAAGGAAGGCAAGACTGAGTTGGAAGCTGAGCTGGCTACATTAAAGGGTAGGCGTGGTGCTGTAGCTGAAAAAATAGCCGAAGCGCGTGATTTTGGTGACCTCAGCGAAAATGCCGAATACGACGTTGCCCGTGAGGAGCAAGGTCTAGTTGAAACACGCATCGCTGAAATCGAAGATATCTTGAAAAACTCCGAGATAATCAAAAACGGCAAAAAGTCAAAAATCGGCGTGGGCAGTCAAGTCGAACTGAAAACCGGCAAAAAACATGTCGTATACAGCATCGTCGGTCCCGTCGAGGCTAACCCGCTTGAGGGCAAGATTAGCGATGAGTCACCGATTGGCGTGGCTCTACATGGAAAGCAATTGGGCGACAAAGTAACCATTAAAACGCCGAAAGGCGAGGTTAACTACGAAATCGTCAGCGTAAGCTAGCGCATCCCCGCCGTTCGCTATACGGCGAAGTAAACCACGAGAGAGTCTCTTTGATATCAGATTCAAAAAATACGAATTATGCTATAATTTAGCAAATGGCGACACTAAAAGATTTTCGTGATGAGCGTCTCCGCAAGCTCGGTGACTTAAAAAAATTGGGTATTAACCCTTATCCTTCTGATTCCAACCGCACTCATATTACGCTGGATATCGTGACTAATTTTGATGACCTAGAGGGTCAGGTTGTAACGGCGACTGGTCGTATCGTGGGGATTCGTAAATTCGGGAAACTGGCATTTATCATAATAAAGGATTACGGCGGACGGATACAATTATTTTTGAAGCTAGATACGGTCGAAAAACTTGATTCTTCAAAAAACCAACTTGGAATAGCCGAACTACCGCTACTTGATATTGGCGATTTCGTAGAAGCAACGGGCAGGGTTATAAAAAGCCAAACCGGCGAGATATCCATAGAAGTCACCAATTTGCGGCTGCTTGCCAAATCGCTAAGGCCGATGCCGAACGAAATCGATGGTTTTACGAACAAGGAAGAGCGTTTGCGACGCCGTTATGTTGATATGAACGTAAATCATGAAGTACGCGAAAGATTTGTTCGGCGCAGTAAATTCTGGCAAGCGACACGCGACTTTTTGAACAATAACGGTTTTTTGGAAATCAACGTGTCGGTGCTTGAACATACTACCGGTGGCGCTGATGCCACGCCATTTATGACTCATATGGACGCGTTGGATCAGGATTTTTATTTGCGCATCAGCCACGAACTCCCGTTGAAGCGTTTGATTGGTGCTGGCTATGAAAAAGTTTATGACATTGGACCGCGGTTTAGGAATGAGAATTACAGCGACGAACATCTGCCGGAGCATATCGCTATGGAATGGTACTGGGCTTATGCTGATTGGAAAAACGGTATGAAGTTTATGGAGGAAATGTACCGTTTCGTTCTGAAGCAGACCTTTGGTACGCTACAGTTTACTATTGAAGGTAAAAACGTTGACATGGGTTCGCAGTGGGAGACTTGGGATTACGCCGAAATAATCCGGGACAAATACGGTATTGACGTCTACGACAGTCCGATTGATGATATCAAGAAAGCTCTTTCTGATAATAAACTGGAAGTCCAGCAAACAGAAAACCGCGCCCGTAGCATCGATAAATTATGGAAGAATATCCGCAAAGATGTGGCCGGACCAATTTGGTTAATTAACACTCCGAAGTTCATTAGCCCACTTGCGAAAAATAATTCCGAAGATGACAGGTCAGTGCAGCGTTTCCAGGCGGTAATTGGCGGCAGCGAACTTGGCAATGGCTTTTCGGAACTGAATGACCCAATCGATCAACTGAGCCGTTTCGTTGAACAACAGAAAATGCGCGAAGCGGGGGATAGTGAAGCTATGATGCTGGACATCGATTACATCGAAATGTTGGAATACGGAATGCCGCCGGCTTGCGGTTGGGGTTATAGCGAACGAGTCTTTTGGATATTCGAAGGCGTTACAGCCCGCGAAGGTGTCCCTTTCCCTCAATTGCGCGCCGAAATCGATGCCACGACGCGTGAAATTTACAACGACATCAAGCTTTAGTTTTTTGTAAAAATCCAACTTTAATGCGAGTAGTTTAGCTTTTTTAAAAACTGTATAATAACTTAAAATAAACTTATCAGGGTTCAACCCTGATAAGTTTATTTTAAGTTTATATTAATATAAAAAATATAAAATTGGTGTTGATTAAGCGTTTTAGTAAGTTTTTGACAGTATATTTATATTGATTTTGCTATAATTAGTCTATGAAATACAAAATCCCTTTGGGGTTGGTGGTCTTGCTTGCATTCTTGCTATCTATTATTTGCCCTAACTTGACTTATGCTACGGTTAACGATTTTGTCATCAAGGATTTTCAAGCTGATTACTATCTGGATAAGGATAGTGAAGGCCGTTCGACCTTAAAAACCGTCGAACGAATCACCGCCGAGTTTCCGCAGTACGACCAAAATCACGGTATCGAGCGGGCGATACCATTAACATATGACGGTCACGGGGTGCGCCTGAGGGTGGAGTCAGTTCAAGGCGAAGACGAACAAAATCTTAACTTTACGAATTATGAATCAAATGGCAATATCGTCCTTAGGATAGGTGATGCTGATACTTATGTGCACGGTTTGAAAACATATGTCATTACTTATTATCAACATGACGTCACTAGGTATTTTTCCGATACGAAAGATGACGAATTTTATTGGGATACGAACGGAACAGGATGGTCGCAGGTATTTGAAAAAGTAACAGTGAGACTTCATTTGAGTTCAAATATCGTCAACTCATTAAATAGTGATATGGCTTGTTACTACGGTGTCAGCGGGTCGAACGACGGATGCCGAATCGAAAGAACGGACGACGTAATTTCCGCCAACCAGTCAAATCTAAAAGCTGGTGAAAATCTGACGATAGCCGTCGGTTTTAAGGCTGGTACTTTTCATCAATACGTGCTACCAGATGACGCGACGAATGACAGCGATTACATTATCAACAAACAGATCGTAGAACCGAAACCTGTCAGTTTTTTTCAAAAATACTTCGCTATCGGCGAAACGATTATCGGCATTATTACTTTTGTAGTAATTTGTTACATTAGAATCGTAAAATTCAAAAGCGCACCGAGTACCCACGCGATAGTTCCAGAGTATCTACCACCACGTGATGCGGACGTGGCCTTATCTTCGGTTATTTCGGGTAGAACTAGAGCATGGGTGGCAGCGACATATGTCGATCTGGCTGTCCGCCACAAGATTAAAATTGTAGAAACCGGCGAAAAGAAATGGTGGTCGAAACAAAAATATAACTTGGAATTCGTTTCAAATAACGGTTTGACCGTAACGGAAGAATCATTTATCGAAGCCTTATTTGGCAAAAATCCATCGAAAGGAGCGATTTATGAAATGAATCCGAACAGCCCGGATTACAAATTAAATACAAAATTAAGAGATATTTATCGGAAGTCGGTCGTATCGGCCAATGAACAAGGCTTTTATATCGTTAACGGCAAATATAAATTTTTGGCGATTGCCCTGACGGTATATTTGTTTATTCAGTTTTTCTCGTTATTTTTTTTATTCAGTGAAACTGGGACGTTATTTTTTGGTGAGGCAATCATACTGAATTTCCTTACGATGTTGATTTCAATAATAATCGTTTCGACGATGAAACCTCTGTCGACTAAGGGCAGGGAACTCTATGACTATCTAAAAGGTCTGGAACTTTACATAAAAATTGGCGAAGAACAGAGGTTGAAAGTCTTACAAAGCCCGGAGGGCGCCGAAAAAACACCTGTCGATGTCAATGATAAAACCAAACTCGTCCATCTGTATGAACGAGTTCTGCCGTACGCCGTTCTATTCGGTCAGGAAAAAGGCTGGACTAAGGCGCTAGGTGAATATTATGAACAGCAAAATACCCAGCCGGATTGGTATGTCGGACACGCAGGGTTTAATGCAGTTATTTTCAGTTCTATGATGTCGGATTTCTCATCCGGTGCGGCCCGAAGCAGTTATTCGGCACCATCTAGCTCGTCATCGGGTGGTTCATCCGGTGGCGGTTTTTCCGGTGGCGGCGGTGGCGGCGGAGGCGGCGGTGGCTGGTAAGAACACTTGCGTGCTAAAATAAATAGATGATTGAAGTCATTGATTTAACGAAAACTTACGGAAAGAAAAACAATCTGTTCACGGCATTGGATGATGTTAACTTTTCGATTCCTATAGGTGCTAGTGTGGCGATAACAGGCAAATCGGGTAGCGGCAAATCTACGCTTATGCATATTATGAGCGGGTTGGATAAGCCGAACAGGGGCGAAGTTAGGATAAACGGCAGAAATATTTTTGATCTGAACCAAAAAGCTATGGATAGATTCCGTTCGCGCACAATGGGTTTTATCTTTCAAAGTTATTTTGTCCAAGCTAATGAAAGTTCCTATGACAATGTCAGCCTACCTATTGAAATTGCCAGCGTTCCTTATAATAAACGTAAAAAAATGATAGAGGACGCTTTGAATTCAGTCGAATTGTCGGATAAAAAGAAGTCCAAAGCCAAAGAATTATCAGGTGGTCAAAAGCAGCGTTTAGCCGTTGCTAGAGCCATTGTTAACAGTCCTAAGATATTATTTGCCGATGAGCCGACAGGCAATCTTGACAGTGTTACCGGGCAAGTTATCGAGGATTTACTTTTTGATTACAACAAAAAACACAAGGCGACTTTGATAATAGTCACTCATGACCACGATTTAGCGAACCGTTGCGATATTCAAGTACATATCAAAGACGGCAAAATTACATCAGTCCAAGGAACCAAGAGATGAAGTTGATAGATATAACCAGACGATCGGCTCGCAGTCTAAAGCAGGCCAAAGCCAGAACGCTATTGACTAGCCTTGCGATTAGCGTCGGGGCATTTACGATTGTTCTCAGTCTGGCCGTTGGTGCTGGCGGCAAAGCTTACGTGGAAAATATTATAACCAGCAATACCGACGTACATCAGGTATTAGTTCAACCCAAGCAGGATAGGGTTGGCAGCGACATTAAACCGAAAAAGTACTCGGAAGACCCAGTTATCGATTACGGCGCTGGATATTCATTAGATTTACTTAGTCAGTCTGATTTGGATAAAATCTCAAAAATTAAAGGCGTCAAATCCATAACCCCGGATTATATGGTCACAATAAAGTATGTAACTATGAAAGGACAGGACAGGTACAGAGCTGGTGTCGTCACTTTGTTTGAAGGTCTGAATATGGAATTCGCTGCCGGCAGCAAAGAAGGAGTCGAGGATAATGGCGTCCTGATTCCGCTCAAATATTGCGAGGTGCTAGGGTATGATAATCCGAACGACATTATCGGTAAAACTATCCAGATTGCCGTAGAAAAAGTAGATAGTATTTTGGCAAATCCTCAGACCAAGATCTTTGAATATAAAATTGTTGGCGTTACGAAAAAATCATCAGTCGCGATTGCGGGTAATAATTCGTTGCAACTTGCGCCGAGCGAAATGAAAAAAATATACGATTACAATCAGAGCGGAACGAGCATGGCAAACGCCTATCCTGACGTTATCGTGACTGCCAACGACGTTGTTGACACTAACGATGTCAAAGAGGCAATAATCAAGGCCGGATATGATGCACAGACTGCACAGGATTTGATGGGATTTATCTTTCAATTCATAAATGTTCTGCAAGGCATTTTGGTCGGTTTCGGAGCTCTAGCTGTGTTGACATCGGTGTTCGGAATAATAAACACGCAATACATCAGCGTTCTGGAAAGAACTCAACAAATAGGACTGATGAAAGCGCTCGGTATGAGACGACGCGACGTCGGCAGGTTATTTAAAATAGAAGCTGCTTGGATAGGGTTAATCGGTAGTTCTATGGGTGCGTCAATAGCGGTCGTAGGAGGAGAAATCGCGAATCCTTATATTAGTAAAGCGCTAGATATCGGTGATGTCCGGCTGCTTATTTTTGAGCCGATCAGCGTGGGGGCGGTTATTTTGGGTCTTATGATTGTATCGGTGCTGTCGGGGATATTGCCGGCTCGCAAGGCTTCCAAACTTGATCCGATTGTCGCGCTGAGAACAGAATGATAATTTTATACGCAATCTGCTACAATAAAATCTATGTTAGATATTCGTTTTATCCGGGATAACGCTGACGCGGTACAGCAGAATGCCAAAAACAAAGGTTGTAATGTCGATATCAAGGCTTTGTTGGAACTTGACGCTAAACGTCGTGAAGTTCAGTTGTATGTAGAAGAACTTCGTACCAAAAGAAACAAACTTATCAGTCAGGCCAAGGGTGCAAAGCCTACTGACGAACAAATTGCCGAAGGCAAAGCGATTCGCGAGGAGCTATCCGAAGTAGAAAGAAATCTGTACGAAACGGACGAAAAATACACGGAACTTTTGAAAAAAGTGCCGAATATGGCACTTGCGGACGTTCCGGTCGGTCTTAGTGAGGAAGAAAGTGTCGTTACGAAGACTGTCGGTGAAATTCCGAAATTCGATTTTACACCACGAAACCACGCTGAAATCGCGACCGAGCGCGGTTGGTTGGATAAAGAGCGCGCTGCCAAGGTTGCCGGCAGCAGATTTGCGTATTTGAAAGGTGACTTGGTTAAATTACAATTCGCCATCATTCAATTTGTTATTAATATTCTGACCGACGAAAACAAGATTGCTGAAATCGCGAAAGTTGCTGGGCTCGACATTTCAACCAAACCGTTCGTGCCGGTTTTGCCGCCGTATATGATCCGTACTGATTTGTACGATGCTATGGATAGATTGGAACCGCGCGACGACCGCTATAAATTGGAAGGTGATGATTTGTGGCTGGAAGGCAGTGCCGAACACGTTTTGGGTAGTATGCATGCGAACGAGATATTTAATGAAGCGGATTTGCCGTGTCGCTACCTAGGTTATGCGACCAGCTTTCGACGTGAAGCCGGTACATATGGCAAAGATATGGAAGGCATCTTGCGGATGCATCAGTTCGATAAATTGGAGATGGAAAGTTTTACGACTGCCGAGGACGGTCTGAACGAGCATCTGTTCTTTTCGGCGATTCAGGAATACTTGATGGCGCAGCTGGGATTGCCGTACAGAGTTCTCAGAAAATGTACGTTCGATATCGGCAAACCAAATGCCAGCGGCGTGGATATCGAAATCTGGCTGCCAGGGCAAGATAAATACCGTGAAACTCACACCGCCGACTATATGACTGATTATCAGGCGCGCCGTCTAAACACTCGTGTCCGTCGCGAGTCCGGAGATTTGGAATTGATATATACCAATGATGCCACAGCCTTTGCGTTGGGTCGTATAATGATTGCAATCATCGAAAACTGCCAAACCGCCGACGGCAAAGTCAAAATCCCAGCAGTGTTACAAAGTTACATTAGCAACCGGACGATTATTTAATTCTCAATAACGTTCGAAATAAAGTTTACTTATTTTGCAAAACTACTAATATAATGCTATAATATATTACATTCCAATGTTAATAAGGATTATTTTCTTTGGGAGGAGTGGTTGGATTGGACTCAGAGAGCCAGAATACCGCAGGTGGAATAGTAGTAGATGGTTTGAAAAAGTCCGATTTAATCAAACTGGTTATTTTGGGCAAGACGATTAGTTTCGGTAATTACGTTATCAAAAAAGGTAACTTTATATTCACCGGGACGGACAAGTTTGATGAAAACATCAAGCTCAAACCACCTAGTATATTAAAAAGAGATGATTTCAGTTATAGATCTGTTGTTGTCTTTGCGGAGTCGCAAGATAACGAAATGATTATGCTGGAATCTTTCCGACGTAGTAATGAGGTGAGACTGACTGTCTTAAAAGACAAAAAGGCGTGCAATAGCTGAAATTGTCAATATCCTTCACGCGACCTCCGAACATTGTTTCGGAGGTTTTTTCTTTGGTTTTTGGCGGGGCGGTTTTGCTATAATAATAGTAGGCCGACTAACTAAGAATAGGAGGGTAGTATGATCACATCAATACAAGTTACAGGGATTGCTTACGAGGTTGACGAACCGACAAAGAAGTATGTTATCAGAAAAGTTGGACGATTGGATCGATATCTGCCCAGGCATGCGCGCAAAAGCGCCAAGGCCGAAGTTAAGCTGAGCCAAGTTAATCGCGACTTTGGTAATAAATACGAGGCTGAAATCATTTTGAATATTCCGGACAAAATCATTATTGCCAAGGATTCGACCGGAAATATCCTAGCAGCCGTTGATATCGTCGAGGCTAAAATTCGATCGCAACTGCGAGAATATAAAGAGACTAATATTGCTCACATCGGCAACCGCGGTGTGATGAGCCGTTTCAAACGTAGTTTCAAGCGTGAATTATAGTTTTTCAAAACTTTATACCGCGGGTGACGTTCGGCGGGGCAGCGCCCAAAAAATGTTTTTACCAAAGGTAAGAAATTTTTAGGAGCGGACCGGACGGCAGGACCCGAGGAAAGTTTTATTAATACTAAAGGTGTACGGCTTCTTAATTTGGTTTATCATAAGTGTTTGACATCTTGTGCAACATCTATTTTAGCCGTATAATTAACCGCGTAGTATTTTACTTTAGAGCTTTTTCTAATAGGGAGTAATAATTTTTTAATCATGATAAATAAAAATAAAGTTCTGACCAAGATTTTTGGCGATCCTCAGGCTCGTACGCTGAAAAAGCTTCAAAAGAGAGTCTCGGTAATAAATAATTTGGCCAGTTACTACCAAAAAATGTCGAAAACCGATTTGATAAATCAGACTGGGATTCTGAAAAAAAGGTTGGCAAAAAAAGGTACGACACTTGACAGTATTTTGCCTGACGCCTTTGCCTTGGTGCGCGAAGCTAGTGATAGGGTTTTGGGACAACGTCATTTTGATGTCCAGCTTATTGGTGGTATGGCGCTTCATGAAGGCAACGTCGCCGAGATGAAAACCGGTGAAGGTAAAACATTGGTCGCAACCTTGCCTGCGTACCTGAACGCACTCGAAGGCAAGGGTGTACATATCGTAACTGTAAATGATTATCTAGCACAGCGTGACGCCGGTTGGATGGGCGGCATTTATCATTTCTTGGGTTTGTCTGTCGGTGTCATTATCAACGAACAATCGTTCATATATGATCCAAATTACGAAAGTGATATGCATTATGACGAGCGTATGAAACATTTACGTCCGGTTACGCGCAAAGAAGCCTATGCGGCTGATATCACTTACGGAACTAACAACGAGTTCGGCTTTGACTACTTGCGCGATAATATGGTCAACGAAGTTGAATTGCTGCGCCAACGCGATTTGAATTATGCCATCGTAGACGAAGTTGACAGTATCCTTATTGACGAGGCTCGCACGCCGCTGATTATCAGCGCGCCAGTCGCCGAAAATCCGGAGAGTTATCGTCAGTTCGCGAAGATTGCTGCCAAGTTGGTTCCAAGCGATTATATTCTAGATGAAAAGCATCGTACAGTGTCCCTCAGTGACGAAGGAACTGAAAAAGTCCAAAAAATGTTGGGAATAAAAAATTTATACAGTCCGGACTATGTCCGTTCGGTTTATCATATGGACCAAGCCTTGCGAGCGCAAACCTTATTTAGGCGCGACAAAGATTATGTCGTGACTAATGACGGTGAAGTTATTATCGTCGACGAATTCACTGGGCGCTTGATGCAGGGGCGTCGTTATAATGAGGGCTTACATCAGGCCATCGAAGCTAAAGAGAGCGTGCCTATTTTGCAGGAAAGTATGACACTAGCGACGATTTCATTCCAAAATTATTTCCGTTTGTATAAAAAATTATCCGGTATGACAGGTACGGCATTTACCGAAGCCGAAGAATTCCAGCAGATTTATAGTTTGGATGTGGTAGTTATACCGCCGAATCGTCCGTTAGCCCGTGTTGATAAGGAAGATTTGATTTTCAAGACCGAAAAAGCAAAGATAAAAGCCATCGTCGCGGCAGTCGCCGAGTACCACAATCAAGGACGTCCGGTCTTGCTGGGTTCGGCATCGATCGCTAAAAACGAACTTATCGCCTCGTATTTGGATAAAGCCAAAATTCCTTATGAGATTTTGAACGCAAAAAACAACGAACGTGAAGCCGCTATCGTTGAAAAAGCCGGTGAAAAAGGCGCGATTACGTTGGCGACCAATATTGCCGGACGCGGTACCGACATCAAATTGGCCGAAGGCATCAAGGAACTTGGCGGGCTAGTGGTGATTGGTTCTGAGCGCCACGAGGCTAGGCGCATAGATAACCAGCTGCGTGGTCGTGGCGGTCGTCAAGGCGATCCCGGCGAGACTCAATTTTATGTTTCGACCGAAGACGATTTGATGCGAATATTCCAAGGAGAACGCATAGCCTCATTAATGGATAGGTTAGGTGTCGGCGAAGACGTGCCTATTCAAAACAAAGCCGTTTCCAAGACGCTCGAAGCCGCTCAAAAACGAGTTGAAGGATTTAATTTCGATACGCGCAAAAATGTTGTTCAATATGACAATGTCATTAATCGTCATCGCCGTGTAGTATACACTATGCGACGCAAAATCCTTGAAGGTGACATTATCAAACCGGAAATCGAACGTCTAATTGATTCGGCCGTCCGTGAGCTTACTGTCGTACCTGCGAAAAACAACCCTAAATTTATTGAGGAATTTGATGCGATTTTCCCGATAAGCGAAGAAAAAATCAAGAAAATAGGCGAGGAAAAGAAGGATAAGAAACGTTTTGATACTGCATTAAAAGCAGTAAAGAAGTTCTACGAAAAAAGAGAAGACGATTTGGGCGAGGAAATTATGCGCAAAATCGAGCGCGAAGTGTACTTGCAAGTTCTTGACACGTTATGGATGCAACATCTGGAAAATATGCAACATCTAAGGGAAGGTATTCATTGGCGCAGTGTCGGTCAGCGCGATCCTCTGGTTGAATATCGTAGTGAGTCGCAAAAACTTTTTGACAGCCTGCAGGCTACGCTTCGTAACGAGGTTCTGCGTGCTATGACTCACGTTCGCAGAAGCGATGTAGCAGCAAAGTCGGATGAAGAGTATGATACTGAACTGACTAGATTGGCTGAAACGGCAGTCGAAAAGGGTGTCAATGAGATCTCCGGTGGCGAGGAAAACCGCGATGGCGATTTTAAAACCGGCAAATCAGAAAACCTGAATCTGTCTAACCGGAGGAAAAACCAAGCTCGCAAGAAAAAGAAATCACAACGTCAAAACCGCAAAAAAAACCGTAAATAAGAGTGGGTAGAAAGAAAGAACTGTCAGATGAAACATACCGTTGAGGAAATTAGGCTTAAAAATGGTGCACGCGGATTATTAATCGATGTTCCCGACGCTACCACGATGAATATGCAGTTTCATTTTCGAGCTGGCGATCGTTACGCTAAATCGAAAAAAATCGAACAGGTCGCGCATATTATGGAGCATATGGCGTTCGGAGCGAATGCCAGATTCCGCAGCGAACAGGATTTCGAGTTCGAGTTTACAAAAAACGGCGCTTACCACAATGCCTATACAAGTGACTTGTCTATGGTATATGAAGCTGACTGTGCTGATTTCGAATGGGAAAGGATACTGGACCTTCAAAAACTATCGATTTGCCAGCCTAGATTCAATGAGGCTGAGCTTCAAGCTGAAAAAGGAAATGTCAGAAGTGAACTGACGAATTATTTGAACGATCATCAACGTATATTATGGCCGCGCGTGCAACAACTTTTGGGCGAGGAAGTTCTGACTTATCGGCAATCACTGCAAACGATTTCCAATGTTAAATTGTCCGATGTACGTGAGCACCATCGACGTACCCATACGACAAAGAACCTGCGTTTCGTTATTGCCGGAAAACTGCAGGGACGCAAAGCTGAAATCAAGCGGCAAATTGAAAACTTTGAACTAGAGGAAGGTGAGCGTTTTGAAGTACCTCACGACATTCTAACCAAAGCAAACCCGACCGTTATTAGGCGCAAAGACGCGACTAATCTGACATTCGGTATATTTATGGTAATTCCTCGCGAGCTGAACGATGAAGAATTGGACGCAATGCATTATTTGAATCATATATTGACAGGCACGACTTCTTCGCGGATTTTCGGCGCGGCTCGAAAAAAAGGCCTGGCATATAATGTCGGTTCATACGCGGCGGCAGGTTTTTATGACAGTAGTTGGGATATTACCGGACAAGTCAACCACGAGTCGGCTGGTGAACTTTTCGACATAATCGTACGGGAAATAAAAAATGTTCTTGAAGGTAAGATCAAGGAGGAAGAAGTCGCGGCTGCAAAATCGTTCGCGATGGGCCGTTATCAAATGGGAGCTCAGACGGTATCACAAATCAGTGGCTTCTATATGGGTCGTTATTTTGCCGATGATTTTATAAAGAATTACGAAAAAGTGCCAGAAATGATAAAGAACGTGACACTCGAACGAATGGTCGAAACTGCTCGAAATTTCATAATAGAAGATAAATGGGTATTAGCGGCTGTTTGTAGTAGTGACCGAAAAGAATTGATTGATTTGAACGATAAAGTGGAAACATTGTTCGAGCCGCGCTAATATATAAGTATATGAAAATCGCGATTGCAGGATATGGGTTGGAAGGCGAATCAAATTATCGCTACTGGTCATCTGATTTGAGAAATGAAATAACAATCGTCGATCAGAAACAGCCAAGCCGTACGATTCCTGATAATGTACCGACAATTATCGGAGAAGATGCTTTTGAGAGGTTGGATGGTTTTGATTTGGTAATTCGCACCGCAGGTTTGTCTCCGTTTAAAATCAAAACTGACGGCAAGATATGGTCGGCTACGAACGAATTTTTCGAAAAATGTCCGGCATCGATAATCGGAGTGACGGGTACTAAGGGGAAGGGTACCACTTCCAGTTTGATTGCCAGTATTTTCGAGGCGGCTGGCAAAAAAGTGTGGCTGGTTGGTAATATCGGTATAGCTTCACTTGATGTATTACCGAAAATAAACAAGGATGATGTCGTCGTGTTTGAACTGTCAAGTTTTCAATTATGGGATCTTGAACGTTCGCCGCAAATCGCGGTAGTATTGCCAATCGAGCCCGAACATCTGGATGTCCATAAGAATTTTGATGATTACGTCGGTGCAAAATCAAATATCCGCAGACATCAAAAGTCAGGCGATTTATGTGTGTATCATTTTAATAATGAAATCGCAGCCAAAGTAGCAAGAATAACAGAAGAGGGTGTAATCATTCGATATGGTATTGTGGATGATGGCGGCTCTTATGTAGATGATGAAAATTTTTGTCGCGAAGGACGCAAGATTTGTCCGGTAAGCTCACTTAGGTTGGTAGGCGGTCATAATATTGAAAATGCTTGTGCGGCAATTACGGTTGCTAAATTTTTCGACTTGTCAGATATGGATATAGAAAAGGGTCTGCAAAATTGCCATGGTTTACCGTATCGTTTGGAATTTGTCCGTGAAGTTAAGGGCGTCAAATATTATAACGACAGCTTTTCATCGTCGCCATCGGCAACTGTCGCAGCAATAAAATCGTTCAATCAACCTGAAATACTTATTATCGGCGGCATTGACAGGGGGGCTGATTTTTCGGAACTATGTAATGTTATAGCTGAAAAAAATAATATCAAAGAAGTCGTGATAATCGGTGAGATACGTCATAAGCTTGCAGATATGATAAAGCAAGCCGGGTTTCATAATCGGATTGAAATTGCGGATAATAATGTTCTGGAGTCGATTGTCAAGCTTGCTGAGTCTTATACTGAACCCGGCGACGTTGTCGTTCTTAGCCCTGCATGCGCCAGTTTTGATATGTTCAGGGACTTTTATGACCGTGGCGATAAATTCAAGGAGACGGTAAATAATTTATGAGTCATTTTATTTTTAAATCATATCGATTCGATAAGCCAGAATGTGCGGCATATTTTGATTATGCGTTCCAAGACGGTCGCAGTTTCACTGAAAAAATATTTTTTGAATGTGGTACGGATTATGACGAGACGGCTTTGGATAGGGCGTTGTTTTTGGCTAGTGTAATTATTGGGACTTCTTATTATAAAACGTTCCCGTCGGTGGATGTGAGTCTGGATATACCCATAGACGAATGGCAGGCGAATTTTTTTAATGCGATATATCAGGAGGGTTTGAGCCAATTCGCGTACGAAAACGAATTAACACGTGAGGATTTAGCTCATTTCAAACCAACTGATCAGGCATCGGAAGCAACCGATAGTTTTCGTGGTTTTGGAGTTCTTGCCTTGCAGAGCGGCGGGAAAGATTCCTTGTTAACAGCTTCTTTGTTATTGGAAAATGGTATGGATTTCACTCCATATTACGTATCGAACAGTGGCAAGTATCCGTCGGTTTTGGATAAACTTGGTTCAAAACCAATCGTGAATATCCGGTCAATTGATAGCGAAGCCTTGAAAAAAGCGTCCGTTGATGGCGCGAAAAACGGTCATGTGCCGGTTACTTATATAATCCAAAGCTTAGCTGTAATTCAGGCGATATTATTAAACAAGAGCGACATATTAGTATCGATAGCCCACGAAGGCGAGGAGCCTTATGGATACATAGGCGACCTAGCAGTCGCTCATCAGTGGTCAAAAACTTGGGCGGCCGAGCGGGCCTTCTCGGATTATGTGGCGCGTTACATCTCACCGAAAATTCGGATAGGTTCGCCACTGAGGCTGTATAGTGAATTAAGAATCGCGCAACTATTCGCAGAACGTTCCTGGGGCGATTTTGGCCATAATTTTAGCTCATGTAATATCGCCAATTACCGTCAAGGTAATGATAATACCGATTTGAGATGGTGTGGAGAATGTCCGAAATGCGCCAATTCTTATCTGTTATTCGCACCGTTTCTAGCAGCCGAGGAATTAAAGGCTATTTTTGATGGGCAAGATTTGTTTGAAAAACCTAACCTAACGAATACTTTCAAAGGCCTACTTGGGATAGACGGCATATCAAAACCGTTTGAATGCGTAGGTGAAACCGACGAACTACGACTAGCGTACCGTCTTTCTCAGTCAAAAGGTGGCTACGGGGTATTGCCTTTCGATGTTCTAGAATCGAAATTCGATTACCAAAAAACCTATCCGGCGCAGGAGTGGGCTGTCAAGATGATACAATAAATCTTATGCAACCGTTAATAAAGAGATTGAATGATTTATCGACGCAAATCGATGCGGCCTTTTTAAAGTTAGATATTTCTGAAAAACAAAAAACAGCCGCTGATTTGTCCGAACGACTGGCTCAGTCTGATATTTGGAACAATCCGGCAGATGCCCAATCAAAGACCAAACAATTATCAGCATTGTCAGGTTTGATTGAACCGTGGATTATTTTGAAAACTCAAGTCAATGATATTGTCGAGCTAATTAATATGGGTGATGACAGTTTACTGGCTGAATTCGAAGGTCAGGTTAATGCGCTTGAGGCTGAGTATAAAAAATTGCACAAAGACTTGCTGTTTGATGGCAAATACGACGATCGTAATGCAATCATACGTCTAAGTGCCGGAGTCGGCGGAACTGATGCGCAGGATTGGACCGAGATGCTGGAAAGAATGTATTTGCGCTGGGCGGATAAATCCGGCATAAAAACCAACATTATCGAGCGTTCGGCAGGCGAGGAAGCTGGCATCAAGACTAGTGTCATCGAGATGACCGGTCCGTTCGCGTACGGTAAATTACGCAGTGAACACGGCGTTCATCGCTTGGTCCGTCTAAGCCCGTTTAATGCCGATAATTTACGCCAGACTAGTTTTGCCTTGGTCGAAGTTTTGCCTCAGATAGAAACACCCGAAGAAGTCGAAATTGACGAGAAAGACTTGAAAATTGATGTTTTTCGCGCTGGTGGGCATGGTGGTCAAAGCGTCAATACGACCGACAGCGCTGTTCGTATAACGCACATTCCGACCGGTATTGTGGTATCGATTCAGAACGAACGTTCACAATTACAGAATCGCGAAACGGCGATGCGAATTATGCGCTCCAAACTAACGCAGTTGCAAATGGAGCAGCATACCGCCAGTATCAGTGAATTAAAAGCGGGTGAGTCCGCTGGCTGGGGATCGCAAATCCGCAACTATGTGCTTCACCCGTATACTATGGTCAAGGATACACGCACCAAATACGAAGACCGCGACGCGCAATCGGTTCTAGGCGGCAAAATCGACGGATTTATAGAAGCTTAT
>CAYQOL010000001.1:0-62089 GCA_964419165.1 uncultured Saccharimonas sp. (SeqCode) | reverse complement strand
AAATCGATTCACAGGTCGGATATACGCCGTTATTCTCAAAGTATTTTTCCAGAGCGTCAGCAATAATAGCAGTTTTTGATTCCCTATCCTTGTTTTGTGCGTCAGTCTGTAGTTTCGAAAATGAAGTAATACCGATGGTCGCTAATATGCCGACTATGGTAATGACGACTATTATTTCAATGATAGTAAAACCGCTAAAGCTTTTCTTCATAAGACAATTGTAACAACTTGGTTGTATATTTCAAAACCCAAAAACAGTTCATTTTCATCTAAGGACGGATTACTGTTCAACAACGCAGTATTCGGTTTCACCGAGCGAACAAAGTTTGGCGTCCATCTCGGCAACTTTTTCGGTGTTACTATCGATTTCGTATTGCCTTCTGGCATCCTCGTACGAACTTATAGCTCTTCTTATTTTATTCATTGATTCGGCTTCTTTGGCTCTTTCTGCCATTCTGTCGCCCATTTCTGACCTGCTTTTTGTCGTTCTTGAATTGTTTGTCGTGGTTGTCGTTTTGTTATTGTTAATCAATAAAAAGACGATGGTCGCAATTATTACTACGACTATTACGGCGATTGTAACGATTATCATTTTTTTGTTTATCTTCGTTGCGGTTTTCGGTATACTTTTTGCCATTATGTCCCCCTTGGATTGACGATTGGTTGTGGCAGATAGGTTACTTTGTTATCAAAGACATTATATTATAAGCGCTAGCGAAAATGCAATCAAAGGTGTTTATCTAATATGACTAGATTTTCGATATGGGGTGTTCTAGGAAAGAAATTATAGCCTCGATGAAACGCTACTTTGTATTTTTCGGATAATAATGATATGTCTCGAGCCTGTGTTACTGGATTGCACGACAGATATATTATCCGTTCCGGTGTCGTTTCGAGCAATCTGCCCACTAAATCCTTATGCATACCGGCGCGAGGTGGATCGACGATTATTAATGATTCACTGTCGATATATTCGAGGACTTTTTCACTTGGTGACAAAATTGCCTTTACTTCATCTTTGCGGTTTAAATTTTTAATGTTCGCTACCATTTCCAGATAGGCGTTTTCATCGATTTCAACCAAAGTCGTATCTTTGCCACCGATTGTCAACCCTATCGTGCCGACACCACTATAGAGATCGAGGGTAGGTTTTTTAGTGTCTACATATTTTTTAATATCGCGCAGAGCTTGTTCGTATACTGGAATATTGATCTGAAAGAAACTTTCCGGCGGATAACTGAAAGGAACGCCCAGAATCATATCGTTCAGCTTTATTTGTCCGAATGATTTTAAGCGTTCGGTAATAATGCTCGCTGGGCTTTGGGGATTGGAGTAAATCAATTCCAAACCTTGAATATTCAGAAATTTGAAATCGTCAATCGAAAATTCGACGTTTTTATTCTTTACGTATATTTGTGCTGAAATATTACCTATATCATTACATCTTATCAAGAGAGTTTTTAGACTGTAAGAACCGATATTCTTGCGACGCAATAAATCGCGGATTGCATTTGCTGCGCGGTTGATTTCGGGTCGGGCTAAGCTTGTCTCGTTGACTGGGATTTTGTTATGAGAGCCACGTTTGAAAAATGCCAAATCCAACTGGTCGGTATTTTTGTTCCAATACCAGCTAAATTCAATCTTGTTTCGGTATTCGTATTGTTTATCGTCGGTATAAACCTCAATAGGGTTTGGTAATTCTACGTTATGTAGATCAAAAGCTTCTTTGATGAGTTCCGCTTTGTATTTTTGCTCGATTTCAAATCTTGTGATTTGCCATGGGCTAGTAGATAGATAACTGTCCAGATCATGCGGCTCTACCCGCTCTTTTGACGGTTTTATTACTTCCGTTACCATACCCTCAGCTAACTTCGACTTCTTTTTGGTAACTTGAACCTTGACGGTCTCGTTCGGTAATCCGCCCCAAACGAAAATCTTACGCCCGTCATCAAGCGTCCCTATCGCCTGCCCCCCGCCGACAATTTTTTCTAACTTTACGTTAACGACCGGATAAGTTTTCTTACTCATCTGTTCATTATACCCGATTAAGTGTTATAATTGCCTACGTATTGGGTGAGGATTGCCAGTGGCAATCCGCAAGGTCGGAGGCCGGATTCCGCTTTGCGGAACCGACCGAGACAGGCCCGACCGAAAATTCTGAAAGAATTTTACGGGTGGGTTGGCCAAGTTAAATATTTGTTCTGGTCCTGGGCGACCAGAACGAAAAAAAACAGTACATTTCGAGCTATAATTAATATATCAATACTGGGGATTGGCCAAGTGGTAAGGCAACGGGTTCTGGTCCCGTGACCGGGGGTTCGAATCCCTCATCCCCAGCCATAGAAAAAATCCTAGGTTTTAATACCTAGGATTTTTCTATAACCTGCGATTGGGTTCGAAGCCTCAGTTATTGAGTGACCGGGGTGAGGATCGCCATATTGGCGGTCCGCAAGGAAACCTTCCGATGACAGCTATGTTGTCAATCGCGAAGTTTCGGGGTCGCTGAAGGTGACCGAACCATCTGGAATTATTTCGCCGTTAGTGCAAATACTTTTTCTATAACATAATTCTTTGCATCATTGTAACTTATGTCGAGAGTCGCTGCGATTTCGTTATATAAAAGTTGTTCGGCTTGACGAAAATAAGTCTTGTCACTTTCATTGATTTTTTGACGCTTTTCGGTTTTGATCTGTTGTCTGACGCGTGCCGTTTTGATGATGACAATAAGGTCTTCGTGTGTCCCCTTACTTAACAGCTCTTTATATTCCGTCCCATGGTTGCAAGTGTCGATTGGAACAATGGGGATTTCGGGAATTTTCCGAATAAGGTTTTCTATTTGAGATTTGGTCATCAAGGATCGTATATTTTTTTCTGCCTTATTGATAGAAATACGAATGAATAATGAAGGGTCTCTTGTGGGCGAAAGAACGTAATAATCTTCATCGTCTTTGTATTTCTTGGCGACGTCAATGACCGTGCATACACTGTTTCTGTATACGATTTTATTACCAATTTCAACCATATCACCTCGTTTCTCTTTAGGAAAACGACACAAACGAGAACTAGTCTATTTGACGCGTTATCCACCCATTATAGCACATTTACTGAGGTGAAGTGTAATGGCCCAAGATATTATGATTTGTTACACTTGCCTTGTTTATGATTCCGTCGTATAAATAACCATAAGCTAAAGTGTTATTTAAATAAAACAATGATACAAATAAACAAGATCAAACCATTAAAAGTCATCACAATTATTTCGATAATCATCGGTTTATTGCTGATATTAGTTAATTACGATAACTTTGAACACGGTAATTCATATCTTTTTGTTGCCATTGCAGGTACTTTAACTGGCCTGATTGGGCTTGCTGTAGGAATTGTCGGGTTCTTTTACGAAAAATATTTCACCCTGTTTGTTAAGTGGTTTTGCTCGGTTGGTTTGTTTATGTTATTCAGTTATTGGCTGGTCGAACCAAAAATATTGATTAATCCTGCCATAGTATTTTTTGGTCTGTTTTGGATAGCTGCATTGATATTAATAAAACGCGAGCAACCAAGAATCGAAAGACGTTCAATAAAAACCGCATTAAAACAAGATTCTCCAACCCTTTTTATTATTAGTATCTTGGCCGTAATAATATGTTTTATACCGATTGAAAGCAATTTGGATATGGTGATATCCCCTGATCAATCAGGTAATACCAGCTATGAAAATGATCAATATTCCTTAAATATCAAAGGGGGCTTCGTTTACAGAGTTAGTGGCGCTTCTTTTGATCAACCTGAGGAGTTAATAATTAAACAGATTGCTCCAGATGCGTCAATTACTTTTGATTCCAAAATTGAAACGAAACTGCGATTAAATATTTTAAATACGCCGATTCACTACGATATTGGTATCAACAATAAACCGGTAGTTGTTCACCCGTATCTTTCCGGAGAATCACTACGACTTAACATTGAAAACGACACTCTTATCGAAGACGAGGCTGTCTATTCCAAAGACTACACAGGCTCTAGAAAAGGAATTTGGGCCGACACTTCATTAAGTAAAGGTAAAAACCAAATAAAAATATCATCAGTTGAAACAGAAGGGCCACTAAAATTTTTTGTAGCTTCCGATCTACATTCCGGTTCCAGTGTTTATTTTCCGGAATTAGTCAAAATGATAAAGGAAAACCCCGATTTTATAATTTTGAATGGCGATATCGTTAACTACGGTGTTAAACCTGAATATGTGGTTACTGGCGGAATGACAGAGATGAGCACAGTGCCAATATATACAACTATTGGTAACCACGAGCTGTGGCAGTCTGGAGAAAAATATTACCGTGATTATTTCGGACCGCTAAATAACAGCTTTACTTATAAGGATTGTTTGTTTGTGATGCTGGATTCTAGTAGAGGCTTGATTAGTAATCAGCAATTCGAATGGTTAGGTGATATCCTTGATTCTGCCGATGCAAGGTATAAATTCGTTTTCAGTCACATTCCGCCATTAAATCCCGTAAATGGTATTTATGATGATAATGCTTATCCAAACGAAGAGTTGCGTCTAAGTCTTTTTGACAAAATTAATAGCGAGAGATTAGTAAAAATATTGACCGAAAATGATGTCGACGTCTTTTTTGGAGCTCATACCCACATTTCCGGAAGTTACGAAATCGACGGTACTAAATTCGTTAACACGGGTGCCCTTGGCGGTACGGTGTCTGACGGTGACGACGTTAATTACCTGAAAGTAACTGCAAACGAAAATATTGATATAGAAAAAATTGAAGTCAAAACATTAGAGCAAGTTGCCAAAAACGAATTAAATAATAAAATTCATATGATAAGAATTTTTGCAGGGCCTTTCCTGCTAGATAAAGCTATAAGGTTCAATTTGATTATTTTGTTAATTCTTGTTGCTGATTTTATAATCGCAAAAAATAAAATTAAATTTTTAAAACGATTAAACGTCGCTAATATAAGCTAATTTTCAATTTACTATAAAAATAAACGGCATATCCACCGGACTATAAGTTACATCGTTATGTTAAAATTATTATAAGTAAACAAACTGATGAAGACAAAAACTAAATACAACATCAAAAGAATCGTTTCAAACAGTTTCGGTGTTTTGGGCTACTTGTCGTGTTGCTTGCAATGGGTATGGATATTGGTGCTGTATTTCGATAAGTACAAAGAAACGTTAATGTCGTTTTCAAAGACCGAAAACACAGAGGGTTATTTACCGAACTTTACGATTCAGTTACCTGAGGTAGTAACACTTGTTGTTGGTTCAATAATTGTCGTGCTAGTTTTGTGTTTGACAGTTTATGTAATTATAAAAATTCCGTCGACGATCGTAAATACCAGCAAAAAAGCCATCCGCGATACCGCTGAAAAGGCTGCCCCGCTGGCGATAAAAGCTATGCATAAAAAACAAACGAAAAAACTGCGATTAAAAATCACGTACGAATTAATTATTGCAATCAAAACGGTACTGATAATAATACCTATAGCTCTGACGTATGCCCATCAGTTTTCTGGCAACCAGCAAATCGACTATGAAATCGTCAAAATAGTCGGATGTTCCTTGAGTGCATTTTCCGCCGTGACTTTTGGAATACAATATATATTATCGCTTATGCTATCTGTTAAGAGAGACGATATATGTTAATATTGAAAAATGATATTATTTATTGTATAATAATAAAATATTTTTTCTACTTTGGCAAAAAGAATAGCTGCAAAGCTATAAATTAAAAATTTGGATTAGGAAAGAAGTGGTCTTGTGAAGAAGAGGTTGTTTCTTGTCGTTCTGTCGTTTATCCTAGTGTTTTGTTCCCCCGTCGTATTGGTGAATCCCGCATATGCGGGCGGTGATGATATACTGTTCTAGATTAACTGTGTACCGGAGTTCTCCGCCTTTGTATTTGCGAAGGATGGTGTTGCCGAATGTCGTACATTGTATACGGCGAATGTTGACCATATCAATGTAATCGAGGATGGCGTACTTGTCGGAAAAATGAATCCGACGCCTGTTGGATTAATATACGGAGTACCGCTGCCATCCAGTGGAGCGCACAATATCCAGTTAGTTGCTTTTTCGTCCGCGGACGAGTTGATTGCCAAAACTGTCAGTAAATCATATTGTCTGGCAGTTATTAACGGTAATGTGGACTATACCGCCGTTCCCACGCCATATTTTGACGTGAACGCATCCGTCAACGGTGCGAAAGTTACAGTTGCTATTTCGAATATTTCGTGGGGAACAGTAAATCATGCCACAATCGTTAGCCGACAAGGCGAAGTCATCGGTGAGATGACCAATAATGCTGGAAAGTGGTCTTTTTCGAAAGACAACGTGCAAAACGGCGCATACACATGGGAGGTCTACGCTTACTCAGTGCCGGGATATTGGTGTAATGCCGAAGGCTATTCGTCGGTAAGTTTTAACGTGACGAATGGCTCGAATACCGCCGTAAGGCCCGAAATCCATCAGGCTGCACTAATAGTGCAGGTTTTTTTGCGAAAACGTATAACACATTCCCAAGAATAAATAGTAAGCATAATTATCGTGATAAAATATTTACAATGCCTTATTACAC
The DNA here is from genome assembly GCA_964419165.1 of uncultured Saccharimonas sp. (SeqCode). Lineage (GTDB taxonomy): Bacteria > Patescibacteriota > Saccharimonadia > Saccharimonadales > Saccharimonadaceae > UBA1547. Next base: position 55,490 of record CAYQOL010000001.1, on the reverse strand, counting down.
AAAAACGATTAATGAAACGTTGGCTGAATTGGATGTCAATGACACAGGACTGTCTGATATAGAGGCGAAAGAACGTCTAGAAGAATATGGTCGAAATGCCATAACCGTCAAGACCGAGCCTCTTTGGAAAAAAATTATTGAGCCCTTCGTGGACGTTTTTATGGCTGTCTTGTTTGTTGCGGCGTTGATTAGCTTGTGGCAAGACGCTTATATAGACGCAGTCATTATTATTACGATTATGTTGGTTAGTGCGGTAATTTATTACATCCAAAGATTTTCTACGGAAAGAATTCTAAGAGCTTTACAAAAGAAAGATCCATACAAAGTAACTGTCATACGTGAAAATAAAACCAATTCAATCCAAATGGAGAATTTGGTTCCGGGTGACATTATTATTCTTAATGAAGGCGATAAAATACCTGCTGATGCAAGGTTGGTTCAAGTAAACTCATTAAGGGTGGATGAATCACAATTGACTGGCGAATCATTACCTATCGAAAAACAAATCGAATGCGTCAAATTGGAAAGTGAGATATATGAACGCAGCAATATGGTCTATAGTGGTTCTTTCGTGGTTGGCGGAGAGGCAAAAGCAGTAATAGTAGCTACCGGCGATAGTACCGAATTCGGACGAATAGCCGCCTTGAGCAGCGAAAATAAAGGCATCGATATCAGTCCCGTCCAAAAAAAGATTGATAAATTAGTATCTCAGATAATTATTGTCATAGCAGCGATTTCGGTAGTAACGTTTATGATGTCGATATGGCGAGGAATGGACTATATGGAAAGTTTGCGTTTTGTTATGGCACTTATTGTAAGCGCGGTCCCCGAAGGTCTACCTGTGGCTATAACGGTGGTATTGGCACTTGGAATGCGTCGTATGGCTGCCCGCAAGGCTTTGGTACGTTCAATGGGAGCTATTGAAACCATCGGTTCTTTGACGACGATAGCAACCGATAAAACAGGAACTTTGACAAAAAACAAACTTACCGTATTGGAAACATTTTACCCCTCTGGAAAAAAGAATGAATTTGAAACTACTTTATTGTTCTCAATCAACGATTCCGGTGAAAAAATACACGATCCGCTTGATATTGCTATGCACGAATATACCATTAAAGAAAAAATTGATTCTAAAAAAAGATTACCGGAAGTCGTATTGCGCTTTGATCAGGCTGTTTCAATGAGCGGAAACGTTTGGAAGCTTAAAGATGATTATGTAATGTATGTCAAAGGGGCTCCGGAGCATATTCTGTCTAAATGCGGTATGCCGCACAAAGAACATAAAGAGGCCGAATCAGCCTTGCATACTATGGCTAGTAATGGGCTAAGAGTAATAGCTTTGGCACATTATCAGTTAGATAAAAAAATAATATCATTTGACAGTATTTCTAAATCTGCGAAATTCATTTTTGACGGTTTCATAGGTGTTGCTGACGTATTGCGTCCCGAAGCTAAAGCTGCGATACACAGGGCGACCGAAGCTGGTGTCGTGGTTCGTATGGTGACTGGAGATCATTTCGAAACCGCCTTTCATATAGGTCGTGAGCTTGGGATGGTTGAAGAACGGAACCAAGTTTTTGATTGCAGAAAATTGGGTTTGATGAGTGACGAAGATTTGGAAGAGAATATAGATAAAATAAGAGTATTTTCAAGAGTCGTACCCGAGCAAAAACATCGCATACTTAGTTTGTTAAAAAAGAATCACGTTACCGCTATGACTGGTGACGGAGTAAATGACGTCCCGGCTTTGACCAATGCTCATATTGGAGTAGCTATGGGAAGCGGTTCACAGATAGCAAAAGAGGCAGGTGATATTATCTTGATTGATGATAATTTCAAGCGGATTGTGGACGCTATCCACGAAGGCAGGACTATCTACGCGAACATCAAACGAATGTTGATGTATTTGCTATCTACCAATCTGGGCGAAGTTATGGTTTCATTAGGCGCATTAATTATCGGCGTACCGGTTCCTTTGGTGCCAATACAAATATTATGGGTAAATCTGGTAACGGATACTTGTTTAGCTATACCGTTAGGGCTTGAACCCGGCGAATGGCGTAATATGAAAAAAGCGCCACAAGCGCCTGATGCCCCGCTTTTTAGTAAATTCATAATAAGTCGTATCGCGATCATATCACTGACTATGGCTGTCGTAACACTGTCTCTGTATATCTACTTTTATAATCTCTATGGTACCGAATACGCCAGAAGCATTGCTTTTAGTTCTTTGGTGGTAATGCAGTGGGCTAGTGCATTATGTGCACGTAGCGATTACGAACCGTTAATGCGCCGTTTCTGGCGCTTTAACGGTCCATTTATATTTGGCCTTGTCGTGGCAATAATCTTGCAGGTATTGGCTATGAGTATCTTCGGGGAATTTATGCACATATCCCCCGATATAAAATTATGGGACATCGTTTATTCCGGAATTATCGCCTTCGTCATACCGATAATTATAATCGAGAGTCATAAACTAATCGGAAGATATTTCTTTAGTAAGGGTAGTAGACCTCTAAGGTGATAAATGATCACCATTTATCGCGTCAACGTACATAACCAATAAAAAATACTACTTTGATTGGTTGTGTGCAAGCTGTTTGTTTCCGCTTAAGCTGATATAATGATTGGACGATTATGCATTTTATCCAGTATCTGTTTCTGGGCATCATATTGAGCGCGACCCCCGGTGTCGTGTTGTTTGAAGTTATTAGGAGAGGCATTATCAGGGATAGAAAATTACCGACGTTTCTGGTTGGTACGTATGTCAGTATGATCATTATTGCTTGTGTTGCGATACTAGCTTTCAATCTGATTGATGGCAACCAATTCATCAACAATCTATTCCTGACGGTAAACGGGATACTGTTGATATATATCGGTTATCTGGCTGTTAAATGCGACATCAAAGAAGGCTTTTTGCGTCATATCAAGAAATCGAAAAGAATGAAAATGCCGGCCGCGTTCGTGTCGGGTTTTTTGATAACCATGACGAGCCCTTCGCGTTGGGCGATTTGGATAAGTTTCATCGGTTCGCTCAAAGACGTCGGTAGTAATGGCGCCGAATTGAATTTGTGTGCTGCGTGCTTTGCTATAGGGTCGGTCATTTTTTATTCCTTTTTAGGCAGGGCTTCATTTGTCTTCGGCAAAAAATTACCTACTAATATATTGCATATTGCCTCCAAGGTTATGGGCTTGATTATCATCCTGTACGGCGTTGTGAATCTATGCAACGCGGCGGTTTCTATTTTTAATTTGTAATACTTATTTTCGCATTTATTAATATTGAGGCGGGTATATTTCCCGCCTCAATTGGTCCCAGTCGCTATTCTATTATTGGCTGTTACTTCTATTTCGATTGCCGTATTGGTTTTGATTAAGACCGCTTCCATCGCAATTAGCCTGTCGTTCTTGCTGTTGCTCGGTTCTTTCTTGGATTTCCTCGTCGCTCAGACCCATTTCTTGCCATCGTTCCTTTGCTGATTCTCTGATCTGTTCTTGGAACTGTTCGGTTGTCATACCTTTATCTGATATAACCTGTGACATAGTTTTGGTTTGAAGCTGCTCTTTGAGCTGTTCTGTAGACATTTCCATAGCTTGGGCTTTGATCTCCAGACCGTTTCCATAGTTTTTGCCGTTGTCGCCGTAACGTTTTTGTGTCGTTTGTGCGTTGGCTATCAGGGGGGTAAGGGCAAGTGTTCCTACTGTTGCCAGCCCTAAAGTTGTGACTAATATTGCTCTCTTGTTCATATGCAAATCTCCTTTATGATTTTTACTTTGGTTTGCATATGTATTACAATTCAACCTTGATATTTATTTCATTTATCTTGCCATCGGTGGCTGTTTTGTCGTATATCTTGGCCGTTTTGTCTGGAACGATTTATATCCCCTATTCCAAAACTTGACATCGTAATGCCTGCTATTAATGATAAAGAAACGATTAAGATTACGACATTTCGCGTTTTATGTTTGTATAGATGGCCATATCGACGAATAAGAGAAACTGTTAGTATTGTCAAAACTGAAAATATTGCAACCGTCCACCACGGAAAGGAAGCAATTGTTTCGGCTAGATTGCGACGTAACCCATAAGCCTTTGAATTTAGTCCGACAGTTCTTATCCAGAAAAACATTATACTGGAGAAATATGCCATTGCGATTCCGGCGGACAGACCTGCAATTATTGCTGATATTGAAAGCAAGCTGAAATATGTAGCGGGGCGCATACGCACTTCGCCTTTTTTAATTCGCTTCATAACGTCATTCGAGATGGTTGATTTCTCTTGGCTCATAGCTTGATCCCTTTCTCTTCGCAGATTTTTTTAAGTTTTGATTTGGCTCGGGCGGATCTGACACCTACGGTTGCGATAGGTATCTTGAGTATGTCGGAGATTTCGTAATATTTCATATTCTCAAAATATTGGAGCATTAGGATTTCTCGATATTTATTATCCAGACCGTCCAGGCATACCATCAGATTCGTATTAAGAATTTTTTTGTCAATTTCATTGATAATATCCGACTCGTGGCTTGTTTCGCCAATCTCGTCGATGTCTATATTGCGGTTTATGTGGCGCTCTTTTTTAATAGCGTTCATAGCCTCATTATGAGCAATACGATATATCCATGACGAAAATTTATATTTCGGGTTGAAACCTCGTAGGTTTTGATAAGCCTTGATGAAAGTGTCTTGAACTACGTCATCGGCAGGTATTTGCTCACGCGTCAGATAAATTACGTATCTGAGCAGCTTTTGCTCGTATCGTGACATCAGCTCTCCGTATGCATCGATATCCCCGCCTGTTATCTTGGCAACGATATCTTCGTCGGTCAGCAGTTTATTTGTCATTGTCTACATCCATTATCTCATCAATCTGTAGATTATTTTATATATTCTACATCCTTATATTTAATACTGTTAAAGAGGCGGTATTATTTCAAAAAAGGTAAATTTGTGCTCTGAGGGTATTTTTCAGAACCGCTATCTATAGGTTGACCCATTCTGAGATATCGCTTATGCTAGTCGAAGGAAGGAATTATTAAATATGAGCAAGAAACACACACAAACATTAAAGGTTCTTTTGCTTGCAGGGTTTATGTCCGTGGCTATTACTATGCCTGCATTTGCAATCAGTGATAACGCTGGAGGAACGGATAACCAGTCTGATAATTCAAATCAGTCTGATAGTTCACAATCAAATAGTAGTGGTAAACTTGATGACAAGAAAAAACAGATATGCGAACGTAACTCGAACCGCATACGCAATATGTTCACAAATATGAACAGCTTGGGTGAAGGACGTCTGAATTTGTTTGACAATATCGCACAGAAGGTTCAAAAGTTTTATTCCGACAATAAATTGAACGTGGAAAATTATGATCAATTAGTTCAGGAGATTAATAGTACCAAAGAGGCTGCTCAGTTGGCTATCCAAGCCGCTGTAAGTACATCCAGTCAGTTTGGTTGTGACACGGACGATCCCAAGGGTACTGTGAATCAGTATAAAGTTCAGGTAAAGACTCAAGTACAGGCCTTGAAAGATTATCGTACGGCAGTCAAAGATTTGATTTCAGCTGTTCAGCTGGCTGCTCAATCCAGTAGTGAGGAAGGACAAGAATAATGAAAAAGAACGGTTTTTCAGCAGTAGAAATAATAATCGTTATCGTTGTCGTCGCGGTCATAGGAGCTGTAGGTTACGTCGTTTATAACAAGTTTTACGGCGAAACATCGATTACGAACAATAGTACGAACAAATCTGATGCTTCTGATAGTAGTGCAAGCGCCGAGGACCTGCCTGACGCTCCTGAGATAGAAAAATCATCAGATCTAGATGAGGCAATCGAAACGATGGACTCGGTCGATATGGATTCGGATGAAGATACGCTATCCGATTTACAGACCGAAATGGATAAGTTTTGATATAAACCAAATAAAACAACCCGGAAAATTATCTCCGGGTTGTTTTTTGTTCGTCGAGACTATTCTTGATTATTAATAATAATGGGTATATAATCATAATAGATGGTGTGGTCGAGCTATCTTTTGAAAATTAATATAGGAGGATATTATGCCAAGATTAGATAAAACTGGCCCAACTGGCCAAGGATCGATGACGGGTAGAGGTCGGGGCTTTTGTACAGGTATGGGAACGGGTGGATGTTGCTCGCCTATGGGTATGGGTTACGGTTATGGTGTAGGCCGTAGGCGTTTTTGGGCATCACCAAAGAATTACCTAGTTGATCTTGAACAAGAAGAAACTGATTTGCAACAAGAATTAGCGATGCTGCGCGAAGAAATAAGCGAGCTAAAAAAACAAATCGAAGAAAATAAATAAAAGAAGACCCGGAGCCTGGCTCGCCTATTTGGCGAGCTGGGTTGCCTTCTTTTACTGAAATTATTATATATAAATAAAGAGATTATTCAATTATGCCTAGACCACGGCTCAGTAGAAATATATGTTTTGAACCTGATGTTACTTTTTTTAAACCTCGCGGTGTTCCGATGAGATTACTTGAAGTTGTAACTTTGTCGCTAGAAGAAGCTGAAGCTATCAGATTAAAAAATGTTGAAAAACTTGATCAAACAGAATGCGCAGCTAGAATGAGTACTAGTCAAAGTACTTTTCAAAGGATTCTGACCAGTGCTTATGGCAAAATAAGTGATGCTATAATAAATGGCAAAGCAATTATGATTAATAGCGCAAAGGAGTGCGAATGAAAGTATTGAAATTCGGTGCGGTATGGTGTTCGGGCTGTTTGGTTATGAAGCCAAGATGGGCGGAAATCGAAAAAGAGAATCCTTGGCTTGAAACCGAATATTTTGATTTTGATTCGTCAAAAGAAATGGTTGATAAATACAAAGTTGAAATACTGCCAACTTTCGTGTTTTTGGACAAAGATGGCAAGGAGCTATTAAGGCTTGACGGTGAAATTAAAAAGGAAAAACTGATTGAAATTATCAATGAAAACAAAAATAAATAGATTGAAGTTTTTTATTTCATTACTGTTTTGCATAGTCTTTATTGGTGTATCGCTAGTTAATGTTGCGAAGGCTGATACAAAACTTAATATCTATTTATTTTGGGGCAATGGTTGTCCTCATTGTGCCAAAGAAAAAGAATTTCTAAACGAAATCTTACCAAAATATCCTCAAGTTAATTACAACGATTACGAGGTATATTACAATCAGGCCAACTCCGAGCTGATGCGAAAAGTGTCAAGTATGCTTGGCTCGAATATAAACGGCATCCCCTATTTGATCATCGGCGACAAGGAGTTTGTTGGATTTTCCGAAGGCATAACGGATTTGGAAATCGAAGATAAAATCGAAGAGTGTCTTTCAGGGAGCTGTCCGGACTCAGTAGCTTCTATAATAAGCGCTTCGAGTGCTGTCGGTATTGATACAGAACAAGATCAGATTTATGATGAACATACTATTAAAGACGAAGATAACAAGTATGATAATGAGCAAAATGACGAAAATAAAGAGAGAAAAACTGTAAACTTGCCGTTTCTGGGTAGTATCGATGCTTTGGATTTTTCATTGCCTGTAATAACGATTATTATGGGGGTTTTGGATGGTTTTAACCCCTGTGCTATGTGGGTGTTATTATTCTTGATAAGTCTGCTGCTAGGTTTTAAAGATCGCAAAAAAATGTGGATTTTGGGTCTAGTGTTCATATTTGCTTCAGCTCTATGCTATTTCTTGTTTATGGCCGCTTGGCTGAACCTTATATTATTTATAGGCTTCATAGCTGTGGTGCGCGTGATTATCGGTATTGTGGCACTAGCTGGCGGCGCATATAGTGTCAGAAAAGGACTGAAAAACAAAGACGGCGGTTGCGAAGTTACAAGCGCGAAAGAACGCCGAATCGTATTTGAAAAATTACGTCAAATAGCCAGCAAGAACAATCTGTTTATAGCAATCGGAGGTATGATACTGTTGGCGTTTGCCGTCAATTTGGTTGAATTAGTTTGCTCTGCCGGCTTACCAGCGGTCTTTACTCAGGTTTTGACTATGAGTAATTTGGAAGTATGGCAATACCACGGTTATATCTTGCTTTACATTTTCTTTTTTATGCTAGATGATATAATCGTTTTCGCCGTCGCGATGATTACTCTTCGTATGACCGGTATCTCGACCAAATACTCACGATACTCAAGTATTATTGGAGGTTTACTGATGTTGATTATCGGATTAATGTTAGTTTTCAAGCCTGAACTGTTGATGTTTGGCTGATGTACAATATCAGATATGATTACTAAACCGTTGAAGATAACCGTTAAACAAATGCAGCTAATTAAGTCTGGTGGAGTCGGTGTGATGCCGACAGATACGGTGTATGGAATCGTGACGCAGGCAAAGAACAGGCAGTCCGTCAAAAGATTATATGAACTGAAAAGCCGGGAGAGAAAACCAGGCACGATTATTGCTGCTAATATTAATCAGTTGGCCGAATTAGGAATCGAACGTCAGTATTTGGATTTAGCTGCTAGGTTCTGGCCCGGTCCGATTAGTATAATTATGCCCACCGGACCGTTGCTGCGATACCTGCATCAAGGTGTAGGCGGCTTAGCGTGCCGACTAGTTTCCGATTCGGATGTTTACAAACTGTTGCTTGAAACCGGCCCCCTGCTTACTTCCAGTGCCAATCTACCCGGCGAACCAGTCGCAAATAATATCTGTGAAGCTAAAAAATATTTTGGTAAAAAGATTGACTTTTACATTGACGGCGGTGATTTGTCGGATCGGAAACCATCGTCGCTTATCGAAATCAAGGGTAACGAAATAATCACACTGAGAAAATAAATTATTAAATTTAAAGACCCCGCTGGTCCCGGGGTCTTTACGTTAGCGCTTAGATTAAGCTGATGTTAATAGATTATCTATTGCAGGGGCTACCTGAATCGGTTTCGATATCACCGCCTTCAATTTCACCTCCCTTTGTAACAGTAACGTCGTCCGCTTCGTTGTAAGAGTTATTGTTCGTGGTCTCGCTGTCGTCTATGTCTATCGTCTTGCTTGCGTCGATATCCACGGTTTTTTCGACGGATATAGTTTTATCGACATCGACGGCTACCGCAGTGGATGTAGTGTTATCACCCAACTGTTGTTCGCCACTACCATTGATAGCTAATGTTTTATCTATATTAAATGATTCGTTGATTGCTACGTTCTCGGTTTCGGTATTATATGAATCCTTATTAAAGCTGTCGTCACTGGAAATGTTAGTCCCCGTCGTTGTATTCGTGACCCCTAGTAATACACCTTTAGAATCTTCTATTTCTATATCGGTCTTGGTAGTATTGTTTGAACCTACGGTGTTGTTGCTATTGGTATTATTAATTGTTGAAGTCGAACTATTATAAACGAATGATTTGAACTCGTTGTATGAATGGATGACTTCTCCGAAGTCCGCTTGTTGTTTTACGGGCGTAGGTTTAGACGTGCTATCACCAAGTACTTGTCCTTCGCCGGTCGAGATTGTTGATTCTGCACAAGCTGACCCAGCCGTTGCGCTGCTGTTAGTCGCAGAACTCGAGGCTTTTGCTGCGTAGCCTTGACTATAGGCGTATGCGTATTGCATAAAGTCCGCCGGTACGCCGGATACTTCCGCTGTTGATGTTGCCTTTTGATCTTGGGTCGCGCCTACTAGTGCGCCAGGATTATATAATCCCATCGCTACCGGAATGGCTGCCATGATTCCTATGAATGAACCGATGGCGGTTGAATAAAATTTCTTTTTTGTTCTTGCATAAGATTTTGACATAACATCTCCCATAACTCCTAGCCATTTCATCGAACTAGGCTTTAAATAATTGGATGGATGCGCCTCCACCTATTACTTTAGACGTATTTAAGTTTTTGTTCAGTAAAAAATCCCACAAAGAATCAGCAGGTTGGATTACTGCAAAATTTTGCGAAATGCCGTATAATATTTGGTATTGCGCTTGTATAAACATAAGCGTTTTTTTATTTTTCTAATGATCAGTTCAATTTAATATCGTAGAAATGATTTTCGCCAAGCTTCTTTTTGAGAGCTTTTTCATAAATGATAAAATCCTGTGTGTCATAATGAATTATGCCTTTACGTTTCAATTTACCCAGTTCCATCGTGGTGGTTTCACGGGTCAAACCAATTAGACTGGCTAGTATAGTGTGAGTTCGTTCGATGTTAATCGAATACTCGCCTGTTTTGGTATTTTCGCCGTACCTTAACATTAGATAGTATATTGTTAGTAATATTTTTTCAGCGGCGCAGGACTGTTTCAGTGCTGAAATCTGCACCATCAAACCCGTATAATTTTTTATCATATAATCGAACAGTTTGTTTTTTAAATCGGGACGTTTTTCTATCAAATCGAGAAAGACAGGCTTCTCTATCGTTAGTATTTCGGAATTTTCAAGAGCTTCGTAATAATACATCGTATTCGACGTAACTCCGAATATCCAACATTCCGGAAAGATATCGCCCGCTACCTTGAAATTGGCAATCTGCTCTTCGAAATTGTCATTCAATCGGTACATTTTGAAATGGCCGCTTAAAACGATATATGCCTGTCTAGGAGCCTCTCCTTGGCATAATATGATAGAGCCTTTTTTAATAGCACGTTTTGTTGAGGAGTTAGGTAGAAGTTTTGCGATTTCTTCCATATATTAAATAATAACATTTTTATATATATCAGGACATCTCGATGTAAAAATAATCAATTATTTGCTAAGATACTATATTAAAAGGAGTATAAAATGAAAAAACTTATTCATCTTGTAATAATATTGGCAGTTATTGGCGTCGGTGCGTTTATGTATTTTAACCATTACGATAAAGACGATATGTATGCCATCGCTATGCCTATTATTAAAGAAAATATCGGTAAGAATGCTGTTATGGTAGACGTAAGGACTGTCGAAGAATACGACGCCAGTCACGCGGTTGACGCGATAAATATTCCGCTTTCGGATATCCAAAAAGGTTCGGAGCCGGATGTCCCAAAGGAAGGTATAGTGTACGTCTATTGTAAAAGCGGCGTTCGCGCCGGTCAGGCAAAGACGATATTAGAAAAAGCCGGCTTTAAACACGTTATTAATCTGACCAGTTTGGATAATTGGAAAGCATTAGGTGGCAAAGTGACTGTTAGTCAGTCTGAATAGAAAAGAAAAGACCCGGCTATGACTTATAACCGGGTAAAAGTGGAGGTAGGGACGTTAATCCTTTTTAATTCTCCAAAGGAGCCTATACTATGCGGCAAGCTTGTTGACGGGAAAAACTTTCCTGACTTTCGGTGTTGACCAACAATCGAAAGGATCGCGCGGAGCAGAATACATTGACAATTGGTAACCGTCGTCGTTTTCAAAGCATTGGATTCTGATTATCTCGGGGTAATTTTCGTCCTTGGACGGTAATCTGTAACCACCAAACTCGATGAACCGCCTTTTGATGCCATCGCATTCTAAAACCCAATTGTCCAACATAACGTTCGAGGCTATTATTTCGCAATGCGCCAGCCAATCCGTGTCATTATTGCTGAAATAGTCGGCACCGATATCGTGATAATATGGATCAAATCCTAGGATATTCAAACCGGGTTTGTGTTCGATGCCATTTGCAAGCACCAGTTGGTCAAGTTTGCTAAGAAGTTGATTCGAGCATACTTTTTTACATCCGCTTGGTAGTCTTAATGCATCCCAGTACATATCAGCCGTCCTTAGTATGCCTGATTTTTTTCCTCTGTCAGGCAGGTAAAGTACGACTAATGGAACTTCAGTAGGTGTTACTGGAATGAATTGCGGGGTTTCGTCGATTATAGTCAAGTCTGATTCACTGAAATCATACCAACGTTCACGTGCTAACTCGATGGTAGTGAATAACTGACGTTGGATTTCTTTTTGAAAACCTTGGAATGTATGGACGGGTTGTCGGTTAGGTCGTTGACAGTTCGATAATAGCAAAATATTCCCCTCCTTATTTATTGATTTTTGTATGTACCAATCGATATTTCAGAGTTTGCTTGCCGTGTTGTTAAGGATCCTTCGGGTAATTTTAGACCAATAGTATTTTAATGACAACCCGTCTTTTTGGTATGAGGACCTTCGGGACGCATTTTTTTAACCTTGTATTAGTGGCACGAAAACGTATCCCGGATGCGTGACGGTTTCGAAGTTTTTTTCCGAGGTTTTAATAATTTCAAGAATACTCTCCAGTACTGGTATGACTAATTTACCACCCTTTTTTAATTGATCGATCAATTTTGTAGGTAACTGCCGGGCCGAGGCACTAACTAGAATTCTGTCAAACGGCGCCAGCTCTGGCAGGCCGTAATCTTTGCCTGCCTGATGAAATTCAGCATTTCTGATTCCTGATTTTTTGCAATTGGAACGACCGAACTTTACCAATTCGGGTATTATTTCTACGGCGAATACCTTGCCATTTAAACCTACTAGCCTTGATAACAAGGCTGTTGTCCAACCCGACCCCGACCCGACGTCCATTATTTTTTGACCGGGTTTTACATTCAGCCAACGAAGCATATTCTTTACGGTTGAAGGTTGACTGATAGTCTGTCCGTAGCCTATCGGCAGCGGTGTGTCTATATATGCTCCGTATCGCAAATTTTTTGGTATAAAGTCCTCACGATGGATAGTCTGAAAAGCTTTTTCTATCGCGTCCATAATTCTATTATATAATGTTTGGCGCGTGATGACGAATCAAGCTGCTTTGCGGGGTTTTGGCGATTTTGCTTTGTTATATACGGATTTAGGCGACCTACCCTGTTCAAAAAGCCTATGGCAGCAGACGCAAATATCACAGCCGCCTACGAGTGTTTTTTGTGGAAGCCAATTAATTTCGCCGCGCGAAGGACAATTCATTATCCGGCACAGCCCAATTTTTGGTTTGCCAAAATTTTTCAATTCATTTCCATTAATATCAAAAGCTTTCTTTATAATTGATTCTTCGTTTGTGGAATCGTCAATAGATACTGTCTGTGATTGTCTGTCGTATTCAGGACAGCCGTTACTTTCGTATCGTTCGCCGGTGGCCCTCGCCTGCCCATTGTAAAATGAAACCGCTTCGTAGCTGGCGTCCTGGGTGATGTCGTAACTTTCGAGACCGTCAAGCAAGTCGCTGTTGGCTCTGTCAATTACACTGGTGATTCCGGCTATGACGTCGCTTAAAATGTTTTTTGCAAAATCCTTGTCGAATTCGGATTTTTCACTGATTTGATAACCTAGCTTTAATTTATTGTTTATTTCGATAAGTTTGGGCGTGATTATCCCGTTGCTTTCGGCTAGCGCTCTGACAGTATCCAAATATATAGCTGATAGTTTCGGTTGCTTGCGGACTTTTTCGAGGCCGTTTATTTTTTGTTGATACTTATTAGTCTCAATACCAAAACAATAATCTCTTCCATCAGACTCATTCATTAGATGGTCGTAAAGGCCTAAGTAAAAATTTACGAAATCTTCCTTGGATTTTATTTCCGGCGCATAAAATTCATAATGATTGCTTAATATATCGTATTCGTTCTCGCATACCGGTGTTTCGACACAAAGTGCTTTGCGAAATTCGTTAAATCTTTCGACACTAGAGCCGTAAAGTGACACGAAACAACCCTCAATTTTGTTGTTTCCTAACTTGCGGTATATTCTTGAAATCGCAAATTTTTGATCGCCTATCGGAAGTGATTCAAAAATCAGGCACGAACCGATCGGAGCTTTTGGGAACCAGCTGGTTAATTTATGAACCTCAAGTGATTCCAATTTAGCGCGCCTATATTCGTCTATTAGGATGGGGTTTTGATCTTTTTCTTCTTTGAATATTTTCAAATTCGTTGAAGCCATCTTTGCCATCGACACCTTGTCTCTCTCGGAAAGAAAATCGTTACCGTCATAATTAAAACCGACGTAATTGACGAAAGGAGTTCTTGGTAACCTTTCGGCGATGTCGGTTTCAATGTCCATTTTTATACCTACCAACGCTGAATCGCCTCTTTCTATGTACTGATGCAGATGCGTCAACGGATCGTTAATACCTAGATACTCCGATTTGATAGCTAATCTGCCCAGATAAACGGTGCGCTCCCCGCTTGGAATTTCCGGATGATTATGGATCGTTTCCAATCTCGACGTTTGTAACATTAATTTAAAATACCCCTGCGCCCAAGCAGAGGAAATATCGCGAAATATAACTACTCCTGCTCGGGAGATTTACACTGTCTCGGACTTGGCTGAATAGCCTTACCGTTGCGGCACAGTTCCGGATTTACACCGGATTCCAGTATTTGTTTGTTAATGAAATAATTATAACTCTTCTGGATATTTTGTCCATAATCTCTGGTATGATAATTGTATATGCCAGCCGCGATAAGCGTTTCAAAATTATCAGTTACCTTGGGTAAAGGTTTTAGGGCCCTAAAGAGCGTCAGTGTCAAATTACCGTCTGGTAAAATAACTGGTGTTATTGGGCCGTCAGGTGCGGGCAAGACTACTCTGATTCGCAGTATCGTCGGTAGGCTGCATTTTTCTGAAGGTGAAATTATCGTTTTTGGCGAACTAGCCGGCTCGGCAAACCTTAGGGATAGAATCGGTTATATGACCCAAGAACTATCGATATATTCGGACTTGACCGTAATAGAGAACCTTGGATATTTCGCGGTTATGACGGGTTGCCCGAAAAATGAGATTTCTAGGATTGTCGATGACGTACTAAGAGCTGTCGAGCTCACCAATAAATCCAAGAATCTAGTCAGTAATCTGTCAACTGGACAAAAACAGCGGGTTTCGCTGGCAGTCGCTTTACTTGGTTCGCCCGAGCTGCTAGTTCTGGATGAACCGACGGTCGGTTTGGACCCGGTGTTGCGCGACCGACTTTGGAAACTTTTTAATCATTTATCAAAACAAGGGGTTACTATAATAGTAACCAGTCACTCTATGGACGAAGCCGAAAGGTGCGATGACCTGATTCTTATAAGAGACGGCGAAATTATCGCTCACGATTCCCCTGCTGAGATATTGAAAGTAACAAAATCCAAAACCATCGAAGAAAGTTTCTTGAAACTCGTAGGAGGCAAAGAATGAGCCCGCGAAAAACTATTGCAACCTCGAAACGAGTAATGAACCAATTGCTTCACGATCCGCGCACTTTAGTGCTGCTGTTCGTGGTGCCGCCTATCCTTTTGACGGTTTTAAAATACGTTTTTGATGATCAACCCATGGTATTCGATAATATCGCGCCGATGCTACTAGGTGTCTTTCCGATGATAATGATGTTTTTGATAACTTCAATTGTTACCTTGCGAGAACGTACTAGCGGTACGCTCGACAGATTAATGACGATGCCTATATCTAAACTGGATTTTGTTTTCGGATACGCGATAGTTTTTTGTATTATCGGTTTTCTGCAAGCGATTATTACCGGTGTTGTAATGTTTAGTGTTCTTGGCGTTGATGTCGCCGGCGGCATTGTGCCGACACTTATCGGTGCTGTTTTGGCCGCTTCGTTGGGGACGGCGCTCGGGTTGTTTTTGAGTGCTTTTGCAGGCAGCGAGTTTCAGGCTGTTCAATTTATGCCGGCATTTATATTTCCACAACTACTTACTTGCGGACTGTTTTTGCCTCGTGAGAATATGGCCGAACCACTGCAATGGTTTGCGAATATTATGCCCCTCACTTACAGCGTCGATGCGATGCAGCAAGTTACGAAATACGCGGAAAGGACATCGGAAATGACCAACGATTTTCTGATTATCGCCGGATTCGTCGTATTGGCGCTGATATTGGGTTCAATCACGATTCATAGACAAGATAGGCAGTAATGTTAATATCTAGAATCCATTTGCCGCGGGTGACGTCCGACGGGACAGCGTCCGAGGAACTTTGGGTTTAATAGTTTAAGTGCTATAATCGAAGTATGAGCAAGCAAATTACGTTCAGCGGTTTGCGAAAGTTCAATCTAGTAATGGCATTCTTTCATCTGGCGCAAGGTTGCGCCATTGTTTTTTTAAGCAGGATTTATGATTTGCCAATTAGCGGCAGTTATTTGAAGTATAATCCGATTACACAGAACCTAGAGCCTACAACGACTAATCTTTTAAATTTGTCCTTGCCGATACTGATTGCGGCATTCTTTTTTCTATCGGCTGTAGCTCACCTGCTAATCGCGACGGTATATAACAAGGAGTATGAAAGCGATTTAAAGAAGGGTTTGAACAAAGCGCGCTGGATAGAGTATTCTGTTTCGGCAAGCGTTATGATGGTTGCTATATCATTGCTTGTCGGTATTTATGATCTAGCGAGCTTGGTGATGATATTTTCACTGACCGTCGTTATGAATTTGATGGGTCTAGTGATGGAGATTCACAATCAAACAACGAAAAAGACTAATTGGCTAAGTTTTTGGGTAGGCTGTTTTGCTGGCGCAATTCCTTGGGTGGTTATAGCAATATATATGTGGTTAGGCGCGGCTAACGGCAGTAAAGCACCAGACTTTGTTTATTGGATATTTGTCTCGATATTCGTATTCTTCAACTGTTTCGCTATCAATATGGTTTTGCAGTATAAAAAAATCGGCAAATGGAAAGATTACCTGTATGGCGAACTTACCTATATTGTACTAAGTTTGGTTGCCAAATCACTTCTCGCTTGGCAAGTCTTTGCAGGTACGCTTAGACCGTAATCAAAAAAATATGAAATGTCGTTTCTTAAATTTTAATTAAGATGGATTGGTAGTTGAATTCTGAAAAATGTGCTATAATATACTTACAATTTAATAGTCGAGAAGGAGGATTGAATGTAAAACATGAAAACCATCCAAAAAGACAAAACGGTAAATCTATTTTGTAAAGCTCGACTGAATCTCTTGGGTTAAGTACGAACTATATTATACTATTGACAATAAAGCTAATAACTACCATAATATTTACATAATCCGGATAATAGTATGGAAGGAGTAACTATAATGAATAAAAAATTATCAATTCTTGCATCAATGGTGCTAGTATTCGCGAGCTTCGCTGCGTTTATCCAATCACAGCCAACTGGCGCAAAAAAAGTAAAAGTTGAATAGGTAACAATCTGTCATCGCGATAATAACGTAAAAAAACCTTACGGACCAAGTGCAATAGAAGTAAGTGTCGATTCAATATTTAAGGGTGATGACAAAAAGGTTGGCGATGAAGCCAAGGGTCATTCGGAGCATACCGGAGATATTGCCTATAATGAAGTGATTGCTCAAGATATGAAGGATAATGATGAAAAGTGGGGTGATATTATCCCTCCTTTTGACTATGGCGATGATGAACATTTTAACGGCTTGAACTGGGATACGAAAGGCCAAGCAATGTTTGCAAATGATTGCCAATATGTAAACGATACAGAGGTAACTCCGACGGCTATATCGTTCGTCGACCCGACATGTGAAACAGACGGTTCGTACACGATACCAGCTAAAGATGGCGTGGAATATTATGTGAATGATGAAAAGAACCCCACGGCAGCTGGGACCTATCCGATAACTGAAGATAAGGAAATAACTGTTACTGCAAAAGCTTTGGGCGGATATATACTCAAAGGCACGATTTCGTGGTCTCACGTCTTTACATTCCCTACCGAGGAAGAATGTGGTCAGACGCAAGGTGCTACAAGTGTTACCGCGACACCCCCGACCTTAATAGCGTCGACTTGTGATGTGCTTGGTTCATACATCATACCTACGACGACTGGTGTTAAATACAAAATCGGTAGTAAAGTCGTAGCTGCCGGTACATACTCCTCGATTCCGAACGGCACCACGATTACGATAGACGCGGTTCCGGCAAATGAGGACTATACGCTCAAAGAAAATACTCCTAATCAATGGGTTTATGAATTCGAGGCTCCTACGAACTGTGAGCCGGGAAAAGGCAGTGTATTGGGCGCTACAACCCTTGCGAACACCAGCGGTGATTCTACGGCTGCGGGTGTTGCGGTTATATCGTTAGTTGCTGTGTCAATAACTATCATTGGTGCGATCATTAGGGGTGCACTGGTTAGACAGCTTTAATAAATAACTAAAATATGCAAATAAATCGTAACATTACGGCAAGGATGCCACTCTTTCTAAGGGTGGTATCTTTGTACGTGATTGTTGGCTGGTTGGTGTTACTAGGTTGTTATGCCGCAGCTACGATTAATCGCCAAGATGAAATCATTATGGTTCCGTCTGGGATTGTTTACGTCAAGAAAAATATCAATTACGGAAATATCGTTACAAAAGTAATCATAGACGGTGAACCGCAGACATTCACGATGCAAAGGTTGGGTATTAATTTGCCAATAAAATATGGTTACTATGACACTAATACCGACGATTGGACAACCTCAGACGATGCAATATATTTCGGTTACGGTACGGCTTTGCCGAACAATCAACGTGGCAACACATTTATCTATGGTCATAATCGCGATTCGGTGATAGGAAAATTGACATATTTGGTCGTTGGTGATGAGGTTACGATTACAACCAAAAACGGGCATACTTTCACTTATTTATACACTGGTGATTTGTCGGTCAAGCCGAATTATACAAGTATTCTGCGCGAAGACCCAGACACGCCACGACTGACAATAATGACGTGTGAAGGCGTTTGGAGTTTGACTCGTCGCTTAATGTTCTTTGATTTAAAGGAGGCAAAATGACGTTAACCTTAATCTCAATAATTGCTGCGATATCATTAGTTTTATTCGTCGTTATGGAAGTGTTTGTTGATAATAAAGAAATTGGTCATATGAAAGATTTGCAGCGCCGGTTGATAGTAATTGCAAAAAAGCAGTGCGAAAAATCCATCGGCGTTATCGTTGAATTGGATGGCTCTGCTGAATCGATGGTTGAGTTTATTGGACATCTGCGCGGATTCGATTATGATAAATTGAAAATCGTAATCGTCGCCGATAAAGCTACTGACAAAGCATCCCGTATGCAGGTCGCCGAATATATAGGTGAAAATCGTCTGGGTAATATTAGGATTTTGAACCGATCGAAAAACACGACCATCAAAAGTATGTTACGTCGATATTTATCGAGCCAATTGATTATTGTCTTGAACGATAGCGACAGACTGTCGAAAGACTTTTTCGAGGCGGTTTCAGTCGAGGCACTAAAGGCAGACGGAATTGGTGTTATTTTACCTAATCATCAGATTAAATTGAACAATACGCTCTCTAGTCTATTCCAGGCGCATTTCGTTATTTTACGCCAATTAAAAGCTCGACTGTTCGGTGTAAAGACGGTGCTTGCGCCGCTACGTTCGGGAGTAATATATTCTAGGGAAGCAATCCTAAGTGACGCTTTTAATGAAAAACCAGTCAGATTGAATGTTTGTACTCAGATTTATATTTACAAAAAAATCGTCGTTAATAAAATGCTTGACTATTTGAACTACAAAATCGATAAAGCTATGAATAGTATGAAGAATAGGGTTGGTATCGTTATGTTCGTCGTTATGATAGGTATAGTGGTCGCTTCGACGATATTTCTTAAACCTTACGATTTATTAGTGGCGGTGTTGTTTATTGTTTTTATCTATATTTTAATCGGTGTATTCATACAGGTACGGATAAAAGGGTACTCATTGATTGATAATATCAATCTGGTGCTTATTGCGCCGATAGGTCTGATGTTTGAAGTTATGGTATATATTTTAGGATTCGTGAAATTGTTATTTTCGCCGTTTGGACCAAAATACGAAACTGACCTATCTAACTAGTGCATTGAAAAGTAACAGTAGAGCAATTCCTGATAAGAGTATATATTCTATCAGCGTATCGTGATCCAGTTTGTTTTTGTTGGTGTGAATTATCCCGTTGCCTGCTAGATAAAACAATAAAAATACCGTCGCTGCTAGTAGTGAGGCGTCGCGTTCCAATAAGATTACTACGACGAAAGTGATAGAGATAATGACATTATAGATAGTGTGTATCTTGAGTGATCTGTAATGTTTTCTTTTCATAGCACTACTCCTATCCCGTTAGCTAAAGTAATGATAATTGCAACGACTAGTACAGCTACCTGACCTAGCGGATGAGCCCGTAACCAGACATTTTTGATTCCCCTTTTTTGTTCACGCCATACCAAAGTATGTTTCATAATGAATAGCAGTATTATCGTACTTGCCAATAGTAACGATGCTTTTTGACCCCAGTTAAGAGAAATATATTTAGTCAGCGGTACTGATATTACCGCTCCTAATACGGCAGCCGTGTCCGTGGCGATATTTTTATCTTTGGTTTTTGTGGATATCGGTTCGTTCTTCGGGGTTTCGGTGATTGTCGTATCGGATGATTCGGTGTTCGTATTGATTTCTGTTAAGGCTACGGTTTCAGTTTGAGTTTGTGACTCGGTTTGTGATGATTCGTCTTGGACCGACGAAGGGCTAGGTTCTTGCGGTTGGGAATAAGTCGGTGCCGATTCTTGCTGCTCTTGTGGAGCCAGTGGTTGTTCCTCCGAAGCTGGCGTGGTCGATGCGACCGTCTGTTGTACTGGTTGACCGTACTCTGCTACCACTAACGTCGTTTCTGATCCGAGCAGTACTCCGTTTACGACGGCATAGCCTACGTCAGCGTAACTCGAATTTAACACGTTTGCCCTATGGCTGGGGCTACCCATCCAACCATTGACGACTCCTGCTGAGGTGCTGAAATCTTTAGCTAAGTTTTCACCCGCTGAAGTGTAATCGTATCCACTAGCTAGAATAAAAGACCAAGGCGTGGTACCGTCCGGTGCGACATGGGCCCAGTAGTTGTCGGCAAACATATCATTGGCTTTTGCAAGTGCCGCGCTAGAAAGTTGCGTGTTTAAGCTCAGAGCCGGCAGTCCGTTATTTATCCTCTCTTGATTACTAATATTAAACAAATCACCGACGTTTATGTTCGTAGCGTAGCCTAATACTTGAGGTTTGCCAGCGGTAATAATGTTATAAACGGGTGCTATCGCGACAAAAATAGCCAAAAATATCAGCAAACCGACCGGTCTGAGTGCAACCGGGTGAAATTTATTCATTCTGTTAGGTAGAAACCAGTGTTTCAAATTCATTTTTGTTTATTGCTAATGCTAATATACTATGCCAGTATATCATATTTTATCTTGTTAAGAAAAGGAATCATTTGGTTCTCACGAAATAAATAATACATTTCGAATCAAGGTTGAGCAACGCATAGTCACTTACATTTGACGCTTACTATTAACTATGTAAATTTTAATATGGTTTTTCGATTAAATCTGAGATAATTAATAGGTATGATTAGGCGGATAGTATGGGAAATCATAAATTTTTGCTATGTTTATTTAGCAAAGCCATTAATATTTATGATGTCGGCTGATTCGGTGCACGGTTCTATGATACGTTTCGCATCGGTTATGGGTCGTATATCGTTTTTGAGGTCGCTTACGGAATATACTTTCTTAGAAAAACCAAATGAAAGCTTGTTCCAAAATTTAAAAGATATTAAATTTACTAATCCCGTCGGATTGGCAGCCGGTTTGGACAAAAACGGTGAAATCGTACCGACAATTTCAGCGCTGGGTTTCGGATTTGCTACGGTCGGTTCAGTTACGGCACAAAAGTGTACAGGGAATCCCCGCCCTTGGTTTCATCGCTTGCCAAAAACGAAATCTCTGGTTGTTAATGCTGGATTGGCTAATGACGGTTCTGAAATTGTTATAAAACGCCTTAGAAGCTATGATTCGGAATCTATCGGCGGTATGCCTGTCGTGTTATCGGTCGCTAAAACCAACGGTAGTAAGGTTGTTAGTGAACGAGAAGGTATTAATGATTATGTGACCAGTTTGGAACGCACTAAGGATGAGCTTTCGATAAGTATGATTGAGATAAACATTTCTTGCCCTAATGCTTATGGTGGCGAACCTTTTACAACGCCTGAAAGGTTAGATAGATTATTATCCGCCGTCGATAAAATCGGTTTGAAAAAACCGGTGTTTATAAAAATGCCGATTGATTTGTCGTGGGATAAATTCAAAGAATTATTGGATTGTATCGTGAATCATAAAATTGCTGGCGTGACGATAGCTAATCTGGCAAAAGATCGCTCGAAAGCAAATCTAAAAGAAAGTCTGCCTGAAAATATAAAAGGCAATCTAAGCGGCGGACCGACGTTCGATCTGAGTAATGAACTTATCCGTCAAACGTATTTGAGTTATGGCAAAAAACTGACGATAATTGGTGTCGGCGGCATATTTTCGGCCGAAGATGCTTATGTGAAAATTAAACTAGGCGCCAGTTTGATTGAAATAATTACAGGTATGATATTTAACGGTCCGCAATTAGCCGCGCAGATTAATAATGACCTACCCCGTTTGCTTGAACAAGACGGCTTTACTCACATTAGTCAAGCTATTGGTGTCGAAGCCAAAAGGGAATAACAAAACTACTTTATCATTAAGATAGATCGTTAATATTAAGCTACTTATAAACTATGTTATTGAAGTAATTTTCACATAGATTTTGTGATTGACTGCTCAAGTAATCGACAATATATAATTGGGACAGCTATGTAAGTACTGGGTAACCTTTCCACTTACAGGCTTATATACAAGCCACCATTTACGTCGTCAAGCTGAATGTAACTAGCCACTGACAGACGCACATAATAAATAGTTACGGGTAAAAAGAACGCGAATTTGAACGGTATCGCTTTCCTATCCCCTGCTAACTAACCCACCAAACCGTTCGCTGACTGATTTAATCAAGCCGGCAGTTTTAATTAATCTAATTTTTGGGGGAATTGTTATGAGTAAAGTGGAAATCAACGAAAAAGTATATGTAACGTCAATGGGGTTTCGGAAAAATCTTGCCGCTTATCCGCGCCGGATTGAATTTAATGGCGTAACTCATCATTTCATTGATGCTGGTTTACGTTGTTTAATTCGTCAAGGCGAACGGATTGCCGAAATATTTACGATGTCTGACGGCGTATCGGAGTATCGTTTAAGGAGTGATGATGGCAGTAACTGGATATTGTTAAGCATCGCGTCATAATTGGTGAGTGGAAAGGGCCGCAAGTATGTTCTATTTAGCAGACTGTGACCCAAAGGCCGTCATTCGACGGACCCTGGGGTCAGCCGAACGCCATAGGCGACATTCTCCCCGTTAGATTGTAACGGGCGAAAGTGTCCCCGATAGAGTGTGCTGCTGAATGGAACATACTTGTGACTTTTTTTAGACTTAATGTTAATCAAATATAAAACGCTCGGGTAAAGCCGAGCGTTTTTGTATTTTTAATTTTTACGTAATGCGTACCAGCTGAAACTGATTAGTTCTTTTACCGGTCCCCCACTTGATTATATCCTTTACAGTTCGTCCTAATAGGCTTTTCCCAAGCGGGCTTAAAATCGATATCCGTCCGTCGCTCGGATTAGCCTCGATACTGTCAACTATCGTAAAGCGTAATATATGTCCGCGCATATCGATGAGATCGACGACAGATCCGATAGCAACCTTCAACCTTTCGCGTTTTGATGGTATTAATTTTGCGTTTGCAAGTATGAACTTTTTTTCATTCAATTCGGTCTCAATGTTATCAAGTGTAGCTAGTTTTTCGATACGCTCTAACCGCTCGTCGTGCCCGAATGTTTTTTCCAGATCGCGCAGTTCGGCAAGGGCCTTTCGCCTATCTTGCTCTAGTTGGATAATCGCTTTTTTAAGCTCTTTGATACCTTTTTTACTTAGCAAAATTTTTCGGTCGGTGATGGTAGTTTTCATTTTATGAATCCTCCTCTTTGACTTTAATATTGCACCTATATTATGTCAGGATTAGCTGAATCAAAGCTTAATATAATTATAAAAACGTTGTGATTATTTCTTTGTCGCGAACGTGTAGTTTTTGCCCGCTATAAGCTATATAATTATGACAAATGAAAGATATATTGGATATTTTGCGACGAAATTTCATTTCGCCAACTGTTATTGCGATTTTATCTTTGGCTTTGGTGCTCGCTTTTCTGAGTGAGATGCGTGACGCCCTGTTTATTTCTTCGGTTATCTTATTAAACACGATGATAGCCGTTGTTCAGGAAATCAGAGCAAAAAGAGCTCTGCGAAAATTAGAACTGCTAAGTGCGCCGAAAGCTCGACGTATTATGGATAATGGTCGTATCGAAGAAGTTATGTTCGATGTTTTAAAACCCGGTGACGTCATAAGGATTAAATTTGGTGACGAAATACCTGCGGACGGCGAGGTAACTGAAAGTGAAGGTCTGGAGGTTAATGAAAGTATATTAACCGGTGAATCGGCTTCGATTGATAAGAAGGAAAACGACACTGTTTATGCGGCTAGTCTGGTTGTTGCCGGCGAAGCCACGATGATCGTCAAGGCAATAGGACAAGATACCAGAGCTGGCAGTATGACATCGACCCTGAAGCGCTATAAACCTAATCTGACTCCATTGCAGCGCGATATATTGCGTTCAATAAATTGGCTGACTTACGGGGCTATGCTGTTGGCATTATTGATTTTCGTAATTTATTCCCTGCAAGGGAGAGATGCGGTATCTATCGTCAAGACGATAACTTCGGCTGCCGTTTCGGTTATACCCGAAGGACTTTTGCTTGCTAGTTCATTACTGTTGGCGTACGGGTCCATTAGGCTTGCGGCTGCGAAGGTATTACCTCAAAAATTATCGGCTATCGAAGCAATGGCCTTGTTGAATGTATTATGCGTAGACAAGACAGGTACGTTAACTAGCGACAAGATAACCTTTGAAAGATTGGAATTACTGGGTGAACCAATCGATAATTTTCAAGAATTGATTGCCATCACCAACAAAGAAACCGATAGTGGCAGTTCCACTGCAAAGGCGATATCGGAAGCTTTTAAGACACCCAAAGAATACGAAGTCAAACAGACTCTGGCTTTTTCATCCGAACGTAAAATGAGCGGCGTAAAGGTTTCTTACGGTGGCAAGGTCCAGTCCTTGGTTATGGGTGCGTCGGAATTCGTCAGTAAATTAACCAACATATCTACTGAAGAACAAAAAAGAATCGACTCTTTGGCATCCGTTGGTAAGAGGGTAATATTAGTCGCGGTGTTTGATAGCAAAATTTCAATTAAAGATATTCCCGAAGGCTCGGGCAAAGCCGCCGGCTTTATCGTTTTGTCAAACGAATTCAGGGAGAGCGTTGAAGATACGGTTGAGTTTATGCAGAATAATGGTGTTAGTATCAGGGTAATCAGTGGAGACAGTCCTAATACGGTAAAATATATAGCCAAACAAGCAAAAATTGCTAATTATGACAAAATTTTAACCGGAGATGATCTGAAAAAAATAGACGAGAA
The DNA here is from genome assembly GCA_964419165.1 of uncultured Saccharimonas sp. (SeqCode). GTDB lineage: Bacteria > Patescibacteriota > Saccharimonadia > Saccharimonadales > Saccharimonadaceae > UBA1547. Next base: position 30,163 of record CAYQOL010000001.1, on the reverse strand, counting down.
TGATTGGGCTAAGATAATAAATCACACGGCGATTTTCGCGAGGGTCTTGCCGGAACAGAAAGAGAAACTAATTTCTACGTTTCGAAGACTAGGTAAGTTTACAGGTATGGTCGGCGATGGCGTTAATGACGCTTTGGCCTTGAAAAAGTCCGACCTAGGAGTAGCAATGTATTCGGGTGCACCTGCCACTAGACGTGTGGCCGATATCGTGATATTGAACAATTCTTTCGACTCATTGCCTTTGGGTATGAAACTAGGCAATCGGATAATTCAAGCTATCGAACTGATTGCTACCTTATTCTTTCACAAGATAATATACGGGGTTATGTTGTTATTTTCTGCGTTAGTGCTTGGTCTTACGTACCCTTTTCAGCCTCGTCACATTACTTTTATGAATTTTTTCCTAGTTACCTTACCAACGCTTATGTGGACATTTTATACGCCCCACTCAAATCATCGTCTGTCACCAAAATACTTTTGGCGCGATACGCTGATGGCGGTTACCCCGATAGCTGCGCTTTCCGGTATGGTCGCGGCGGTAACGTACAAAATGTTGGACGTATTGTATCCGAATAATCCTGAAGGCGTTTCGACCACTACTGTAATTATCGCGATATTCTTTGGCATTTATCTGGTGTTTTTGGTGCCTCGTATGTTTGATGTTAAGAAGACGAAAAAATCTGTTATAGCTAATGTTATCTACGTTTTGTTGGTCGGTATAGTACTTGTTACAAGTTTCGGAGTCGGTTTTATCAGGGATTTCTTTGATTTTACGGCTCCTGCTTGGCGAGATACATTACCCTTGATTATCGTGATAATCACGACGGCTTTCTTGCAATGGCAATTAGCTAGTTTGGCCGGAAAGCGCCTGAAAAAGCGCGAAAAGATCAATCGCTAGTTAATTTGCCGTCTTTGAGCTTGAAAGTTACGTCGGTCCTGCCTGCTATGTCCATATCATGAGTTACGGCTAGGATTGTCGTATTTTTACTGCGGGACAAGCTGTGAAGTAGATCAAAGATTTTCTTTCCGGTTTCGCTGTCCAGATTGCCGGTCGGTTCGTCAGCAAGTATGATGGCGGGTTCGTTAGCAAGGGCTCTGGCAATCGCGACGCGCTGTTGTTGACCACCACTAAGTCGTGATGGTTTCCTGAGTTGTTCGTCGGGTTTTATGCCGACGTCTTTAAGTAATTCTACGGCTTTTTCTTTACGTTTCTTGTTTGGTATGCCGCCGAATTCTAGTGCTAGCATAACGTTTTCTAATGCCGACAAGTTTGGAATAAGATTGTAATATTGAAAAATAAAACCGATTTTTTTAGCACGATAAGTAGTCTGTTTACTTGCGGACATTTTGGAAATATCCACTCCGTCGACTTCGACACTGCCACTTGATGGAATGTCCAAGGCGCCCAACATACTTAACAAAGTACTTTTACCGCTACCGGATTTACCGATTATGCTTGCGAATTCGCCCGTATTGACACTCAGACTGATATTATTGAGAGCCGTGACATCGCCACTGGGGCTTGAATAAGTTTTCGTAAGATTTTTTACTACCAGCATATTTCCTCCTATTCAGTTCTTAATACTTCCGCTGGACGGATTCGCGCAATAAACCAAGCCGGTAAAGCGCTACCAATGATTGCTATTAATAATGTCATCCCGACGGCCGAGGCGAATATCTGGGGAGTCAGACTGGCGGTGACCTGCGTGAAATTATTACCGATTTGCTGCATACTTTCTCGCATCATTCCGCCTGGTCCTCCGACGGGACCGTCCTGGCTTTTTTGGGACGAGCTATTTGAACTGCTACTTACGAGCGATGTTGTCATCGGACCGCTGACGATTACGCCGAGCGACAAGCCGATAATAGCGCCAATTATCGTCAAAGTTAATGATTCGGTCACGAATTGTCCGATTACTTTGCGGTTCGTGCCGCCAATAGCCTTAATGACCCCAATTTCACGCCTTCTTTCACGTACGATCATAACCATCGCGAGCAAGACAATTACCGCGCCTGCAATAGTTGCGCCAAATACACCAGCCAAAGCCAGAGACGCGATACTTTTTAGCGAAGAAACCGTATTTTCTGCCCTCTCGATATCGCTCGTGATATCGACATCGTCTCCGAGCGAAGAATTTAGTGCCGTTACGACTGACTTTACGTTGTCGTTGCTATCAACCGTCGCGGTAATACTACTGACGGATCCGTCCTCATCTATTAGACCTTGTAGGGTCGCTAGGGGCATAATTATATTACTGTCTTCGAAAGTATTTCCTGTTTCATAAATACCAATTACGATTATTGTGTTATCGTATGCAGTAAAACTATCACCAACAGACAAGTTGTTTTCTTCGGCTAAATCCGCGCCTATCAATGCGACCAATTCCGTATTTGAATCGTCGAAGGTTTTTCCTTCGGTTATATTCAGATCGCTGCCATCGGACGAAACGGAATCAGGGTTGGTCGTTCCGGTCACGGTGATTCTAGGCGTGGGCGTAGGCATATTTTCGCTTGAGATATTTAAATCGGTCTCGTCGGTATCATCCGTATTGTTTGAGTTCGAGTCGTCTGTTGAACTAGAACTACTATCGGGTCTTTGTTGCCTCTGTCCAAAATCTCCAAGTTCAAGTGATGAAGATAAATTCGTATCGTCCGTACTCATTTGATCGCTCAATGTCGATACGATACCTGAAATATGATCGGCATCTTGAACCTTAGATAATATTTCTGATGTTAGGTAATTACCTCCACCCGCAAAACCTCTAACTCCTGCAGGATTAATCGTAATGTTATTGCCAGACGATGACTTGACTTCTTCGATCTTAGCATTAACACTACCCCTAGCTACCAGCATACATAGTACCAAGCCTATACTGATGGCGAGCATCAGGATTATTGCTCCTGATCTTAGAGGGCTGCGAACGGCATTTTTTATGCCTCGCGTAACTACATTCATTATATCTCCTTTCGTCCGCTACTTGATGTCGTCGACGGATGAATATTATTAGATGTTATGGATATAGTTTATTAATATTAACTGATTTTCTGCTTAGAATGTTTTACGAGAGGTAAAAGGAATGAAAAGGTCGTTTCTTCGCCTGGCGTACTACTTACAAACAACCTGCCTTTGTGTAGCTCGACGATATTTTTTGCCAGTGCCAATCCAAGACCATAACCCTTATTTTTTCCGTTCGTCCTTGATGAATCGGCGCGGTAAAATCTTTCAAATATATGTGGTAATTTATCATTTTCGATACCCGGTCCCGAATTTGTAATCTCAAATTTTGCATAATCCTCAGATTTAGATAAATGGATATATATCTTTGAATCAGGCGGACTGTATTGAACGGCGTTTTCTAGCAGGACCTTCATTAAATCGGTTATTGCCATTTCATTGCCGTGTATTATGAGCCGCTTCGAACCCGTTACCGACAATCTTTTCAGGGATTCTTTGAAATCTTTGACAATGTAGTCTAGAACCTTATTGATATTAACAGACGTAAATTTCAAATTATTTTGGTCAAGGTGTGATATGTTGAGTAACATCTCGGATAGTTTCGTAAGTTTGTCGACCTCTTCAAGATTGCTAGATAGTATTTCTTTAAGTTCGGGTACTGTGGCGTTCTTGTCTCTTAAGGCTACTTCCAGCTCAGTTTTCATAGCGGCAAGTGGCGTACGTAGTTCGTGGCTGGCATCACTAGTGAACTGTGATTGTGCTTCATGGGCCTTTTGAATCGGCCTTAGACTTCGCTTGGCTAAAAAATAGCTGCCGAGTCCACCGATTATAAACACTCCTAAATTTACATACAGCAACTCAACAGAAAGGCTTGCTAGTGAGTCATTAACTTCTCTTTCGCGAAGATTCTCGATGCCAAGCGGTGGTTGGAAAAATATCTGAGACTCTTCTAAACGGTCTTGAAACCTTTCCAGTCGGTTTGGCATTTCATTAGAAGTTATTTGGTAAATAGTGATACTGAACAAAATACTAATGGTCATTAGTATCAATAAATACCAGCCAGTCAATCTAAGAGTTGCTGATTTGAACACGATTTATATACCTTTATTTCGCATCGATTTTATAACCGAAACTGCGCACCGTATGAAGCAAAGACTTATCAAATGGGTCATCGATTTTTTGCCTGAGATATTTCATATAAACCTCGACCGTGTTCGGCAGGACATCAGCGTTATAGTCCCAGACATGGCTGATGATCGTTTCCTTACTATGAGGACGACCTTGATTACGTAATAGATATTCAAGTAGGGCAAATTCTTTTCCGGTCAGATTGATAATCTTGTCGCCTCGCTTGACTTCACAAGTTACCGTATTAAGTGACAAATCGCCTGCCGTAAGAACGGTTTGTTGTACTTCGGTCGGTCGGCGCAGTAATGCTCGTATGCGCGCAAGGAGTTCCTCTAAGGCAAAAGGTTTAACTAGATAGTCATCGGCGCCAGCATCAAGACCGGTTGCTCTGTCCGCCACAGTTCCTTTAGCTGTTAGTAGTAGGACGGGAGTATGAATCTTTGCTTCTCTCATTGCTTTGACTACGCCCAGACCGTCATACTCACCCGGTATCATCCTGTCGATGATTGCCAAATCGTATGGTTCTGTCGTCGCCATAGCGAAACCGTCGTCACCGTCGTAAGAAACGTCTACGGCGTAATTTTCTTGTTGTAAAGCCTTTTTTAGGGCTTGTGCTATTTTGTGCTCGTCTTCTATGATTAAAATTCTCATATATATAATTATACACTCAAATGTGCTTAATAAACGCTTAGATATTAAGTAAAAAGACTTTTTATTTGATTTTTATCTAGTTTATAATATGTAAAATATGTTAATAACATAAAATGAGGAATTTTGGGATAATAATTAGTGTATAATACAGCTTATGAACGTACGTATTGAAATTGACACGAGAACATTCGTCCGATTCTGGCTTGTAGTAATCGGATTTGCCCTGGTAGCATTTTTAATATATAGCGCAAGGACTGCGTTATTGATAGTTGGGATATCTTTTTTCTTTGCTATCGCACTCAGTTTGCCTGTGAATCGTTTGGTAAAAATATTACCGGGTAAGAGTCGGGTTCTTAGTACGGCAATTTCTTATGTAGCAGTATTGGCTGTTTTAGCGATGATAATATTTCTTGTCGTTCCGCCTATTGTCGAGCAAACGGTCAGATTTACCCAAAAATTGCCGGATATGATAGATGAGGCTAGCGAGCAATATGTCGGTGCTAGTCAATTTATTAAACATTATAATTTGCAACCTGAGGTTGACAGGATAGTCGAGTCGGTCAAAAACGGTGCCGCGCATTTCGCAACCACTGCTGGATCATTACTGATTACTGGTATAAGTTCACTGTTATTTACTGTAGTTACAATGATATTAGTGTTGGTTTTGACGTTTTTGATGCTCGTTGAAGGTCCGATGTGGATGAATAGGCTTTGGTCATTTTATATCGACAAGGATCTTATGGAATATCACCGTTCCTTAACGAAGCGAATGTACAGAGTCGTAACTAACTTCGTCGTCGGTCAACTGTCGGTATCGGCAATAGCAGGCACGGTTGCAGGCGTATTCGTCTTTATTATGAGTTTTATGTTTGATATACCTGCAAACTTATCCATTCCTGCGGCGGCAATCGTTTTTGTGTTATCGCTGATACCTCTTTTTGGAGCGATGATAGGAGCGGTTATCGTCGGCGTAGTACTGGCACTTAATGATGTTACTGCGGCCGTGATTTTCTTGATATTTTATATCTTGTATCAGCAATTGGAGGCGAATTACATTTCGCCGAAAATACAGTCCAAGAGATTAGATTTATCAGCGCTGATGATTTTGATCGCGGTGACTACCGGTGTTTATATGTTTGGTTTCATCGGTGGCTTGATTTCTATTCCTGTCGCCGGTTGTATCGGAGTCCTAATCGAGGATTACTTTATCAGGTTAAAAAAGAAGTATAAAAAAGAAACCAAAGGTTTGGGTAATATGCTCGGTAAGTTGTCGGTGGGCCTCAGTAAAGACGAATAGTTCGATGTCTTACTCGGCGTATTCCCAAATAGTTTCTTTTTGGGTGTCACGAACGGATATTCCGTATTTAATCAGACGCTCGCGCAAAGCATCTGACTTTAGCCAATCTTGTTCATTGCGCGCTTGATTACGTTCAAAAATAATCTCTTTTAAGTCGTCAGATATATCGGGAGTGCTATCAATCAGGTTGAGCCCTAATACTGAGTCGATAATTTCCAATAATTGCAGAAATGCCGGTCTATGGATATTGTCAAGTGTTGATCCCAGTATTTCTGAAAACGTGTCGTCGATTAGTTTCAAAGCTTCCGGTGTATTAAGATCGTTGCTGACGGTATCGATGACCGCTTGGGATACGGCGTACACCAAAACGGTTTTTTGTTCGACCAATTTTTCCGCATCACTTTTTATGGTGTTGTTAATCTGATGTCTAATTGCGGCTACATTTCGCCATTTGTGCAGTCTGTTCTTGGCTGCTGACAGTGCCTTGAAGGTGAAATTTCCTTCGTTACGGTAATGGCCTTGAAGTACGAACATTCTAAAGTCGAGAGGTGAAAAACCTTGTATCTCTAAATCTTTGACCCTGTAACCGTTACCAAGTGATTTGCTGATTTTTGTGCCGTTTGATTTCAGGTGATTGCAATGAAGCCAATAATTACTGAAGCGAACTCCAGTTACGGCCTCTGACTGAGCTATTTCATTGGTGTGATGCACGGGAATATGATCGATGCCGCCGGTATGAATATCGATAGTGTTGCCAAGAAGTGACATAGCGATTGCCGAGCATTCCAAGTGCCAGCCCGGAAATCCCATCTTTGGAGTGTCAGTACCTTTTGCGAGCAAATCTACGGGCGTTTCCCATTCCATATCCCTTTTCTCATCTTTGGTTGAGAATTTCCATAGGGCAAAATCAGCCGGATTTTTCTTTTCCGGGTTTATTTCGACCCTGGCACCGGCTTTAAGCGATTTCAAGTTCAGATGAGCAAAATCCGCATATTTCGAAAATTTTGAGGTATCATAATAGATTCCGTCGGATATCTGGTATGTGTAACCTTTTTCTTTCAATTTTCGGACAAGATTCAGCTGTTCAGGAATGTAATCGGTGGCTTTGGCGATATTTGTCGGCTCAATCATATTTAGATTTTTCATACATTCAAGAAAATCAGCGGTGTAAAACTCAGCTATTTCCCATGCGGTCTTGCCTTCGCGACGAGCGCCTTTTGAAAGTTTGTCCTCACCTTCATCGGCATCACTAGTCAAATGACCCACGTCGGTAATATTCAAGACTCTGTCAACTTCGTAATCGTTTGCCAATAATATTCTAACTAGAACATCCCAGTGAATATATGCTGACATATTGCCGATATGTTGATAATCGTATACGGTCGGTCCGCAAGTATATAGGGAAACCTTTTTGTCATTAATGGCAACGAATTCTTCGACTAATCCAGTTGGGGTATTATGAAACTTCAGTGTCATTTTGATATTTCCTTCAAAGCTTTTTTGACCGCGTTCAATAATTCTGGGATAATTGTATCAATTGATTCGTAAACGCGAAAGCCGGCCGCATATTCATGCCCACCGCCTCCGAAATAACCAGCGACTGAACCGGCTATCGGTGAATTACTGCGAAGTTTTCCGGTCAATTTGCCGTCAGGATAGGTTTTGATGGCAACGCCTATCTCGACTCCTTCTACAAATCTCATTTCTTCCAGCACTAAGGCGCTCGGGTTATATTTGTCGCTGTATTTTTGAATATCTTCCCATGGAATGTGTATCAAAGCGATTTTTCCATCCAGAAAATATTCGATACGCTCGATCAGTTCGCCCTTGTACTTCAAAATTTCTGGCGACTTCTTCATATATTCGTGGCGCCGCGTCTCGATGGTGTTGCTATTTGCGCCTAGATCAGTCAGATCGCCAGCAATACGAAAAGATTCAGCAGTTACATTTTGAGTAACAAAGCCAAGGCTGTCGCTCATAATAGCGGACAATAGATTTTCGGCAGCTTGAGGGTTGATTTTCCAATTCAGGCCTTTTGCTATTCTGTAAATAATTTCACCGGTCGCGACGGCGTTTTCCAAAATCTGGGTATGTTCAAAACTAAGATCAGAATCGCTTATATGATGGTCGATAGCAAGTACCGGATGGGTTTCCATAAAGTGGCGTACTCCCGGAGAGTTTAGAGTTTTTGTCATTAATACGTCTGCCATCGTGTCGACGATAATTGCCATATCTGCGGACGTATCGAATTGACTAGTTACCCTGTCCCAACCTTTTATGTACCTGATATATTTTGGAATCTCAATTGGGCAATAAAGTACTGCTTTTTTTCCTAAATCTCCTAAAATTTCTTCCAGTGCCAGTGCGCTTCCCATCGAGTCTCCGTCCGGGTTCTCAGCCTGAACGACAATGATTTTATCGGAGCATGCGACCAATTGTTTAACCTGTTCGTACATTTAAAATACCCTTCTACCTTCCAGTGCGTGAGATAATGTGATTTGTCCGGCATATTCCAGATCTACTCCGACCGGTATGCCGCGTGCCAATCTTGTTATTTTAATATCGATGCCGGATTCATTGATGTAGCGCTGCAAGAATAGCGCGGTCGATTCGCCTTCTACGCTGGCATTTGTCGCGATAATTACTTCCTGAACGTTATCTTTAGTCAATCTCTCGACAAGTTCAGGTATATGTAACTGCTCCGGACCGATGCCATCAATCGGGCTGATAGCACCGCCAAGTACATGGTATGTGCCGTTATATTGACCTGTGCGCTCAAGGGCGATAATATCCAGAGGCTCCTCTACTACTGCGACCGTGGATTTGTCTCGTTTTGGATCTCCATATAACGGTGAAATGTCTTCGTTTGCATCAATCAGGGCGAACGTTACGGGGCATGTCTTGACGTTGTCGTGAAGCATACTGATGGTTTCGGCCAACTTTTTGCTGGTATGCTTATCGGTTCGCAGTAAGAAATACGCGTAACGTTCAGCCGTACGTTCACCTACGCCCGGCAAACGTCCGAGTTCGTTTATGACGTCAACTAACGCCGATGGAAGCAATTGAGCCAAAACCTAAACTCCCTAGAGGCCTAGATTACCTAGACCACCCATTAATGGTTTCATCTTTTCAGCGGCAATCTCTTGAGCTTTGCTGAAACCGTCGCGAATAGCAATTTCCAACCAATGTTCTAATTGTTCGATATCATCAAGATCGACTTGTTCAGGGTCGATTTTGATTTTTTTGACTTTCAGCTCGCCTGTAATTTGAACGACAACAGCACCGTCGCCGGCTTCGACCTCAATGATTTCTTTCTTGAGCTCGTTTTGTGCTTTGCGTAGATTGTTTAACATTTTTACTTGGTCAAATGCCATAAAAAATACTCCTTGATCTGATTTCTATATTATTCAGTATACTTTAATTCGCTATCTTTTTATACAGATAAAAACGGTCGGCGTCGTTAATACTGGAAGTCGTGATTATCCTTTTGATTGAATAACCTGCATAGTTTTTCTTTGCTTTGCGGGACGCTAAGAATTCATCCCCTGTTGGTGACTCTGATAGTATTATTCCGGTCCTGTGCCTGGTGTAAACACTGTAAAAAGACGATTCATCGCTTGAAACGACCAATTCCTTAGTGTCCTTGGGTATAAGTTTAAGATCATTTGAAAAACTTGAAGATAGATTGGGGTCATACCTGTAGCCGTGTATATACCTGTCGATACCAGAAAAAATAAGTACTGAGACTAAAATTACCAAAGGGATAAGACCACCAACTCTTGCATAAGGATTCCTTGGGAATAAGTCGTACCAATAGCTGAGCAAATAGCTTAGACCGGATGCCAACAAAATCACTAGAGGCAAAAAAGTGATACTGGTAAAGTCAGGATTAAAAAGTATTACGGGCAATAAACAAACCGTCCAAAATGCTAGGATATAGCTTTTTGCCGTTTCGATAGTTCTAATCGTGTTAAATATTCCGATGGCAATTATAAGCATAGAACCAAGTTCAAAAAACGGTGTCATCAACGTCGTATTATTCGGATTAGTAAATCCTAGATATTGAATGCCGAGAGATTTTATATTGGCTGACAAATTTGGCCAGTGATCTGGTATTCCAAGAAGCGTTAATAGTAGTGATGACTTCATAATTACCGAAATTATCAAGGGGGTAATTATTATCAGAAAAAACACCGAGCCAAAAATCAATTTGGGTCGTGACAGTTGTTTAAATAGATATCTAAGATGTGGGTGAAATAATGTCGCACCAATAATAGCAAGCAATATATACACACTAAGTGGTGTGTAAAGACTTAATGCGATAGTCGAGAACAACAACACGGAACATATGTATTTGTATTTCGGAGGACAAGGTAGATGGCTGGCGATAAATATCAAGCATATCGGCCAAAACAGGTAAAGAACCTCAGGCGTCCCGTTTTGAGCGATAAACAGGAATTGCCCGGTCGTTATAGCAATAAGTGATGCCAGTACGCCGATTCTGGGTTTGAACCACTTTCTTAATATTATTAACATACCGATGGCCGACAAAAAAGCCAGGATGATAGACGGTAATTTTATGCTCAATATCGAAACACCGAACAGTGCTAAGCTTACTTTTTGCAGTAAATGATATGGCAAGTTGATAACGTTCGTTGACCATATGCTGTTATGGTTTATTGAATCGCTTCTTATGACTGACTGCATTTCCTGATCTGATAAGCCACCGGGAAGATATAATCCGACGAATATCAATACGGAAATCAGGCCGATAACGAATAGAAAGTAACCGATGAAATATCTGAAACGGTAGGAATAAAATTCACTTATGTCAAATTTAAACATATTTACTAACGATTATAGCACGGGAGTCTCAGTTATCATGCTTGCGGTCAAGCGACATAAAGCGCAGGCGTTCCGGATGGAAATATAGCTCAATTTTGCCGGTTGGTCCGTTACGATGTTTGGCGATAAGCAAATCCGTGATATTTTCACGTTCGGTTTCGGGGTTGTAGTATGCTTCGCGGTAAATGAACATTACTATATCAGCATCTTGTTCGATAGATCCTGATTCACGAAGGTCGGCAAGTTGTGGTATTTGCGGACTACGTGATTCGACAGAGCGGGATAATTGGCTTAGGGCAACTACGGGAACGTTCAACTCACGGGCTATTAATTTCAGTCCTCGCGATATCTCACTGACTTCTTGTACGCGGTTTCCGCCGTCACGGTTGGTGCCTTGCATTAGTTGAAGATAGTCAATGACTATAAGTCCTAACGGATGCTCGTGCATAGCTCGTCTGGCTTTGGTCCTCATTTCAAGCACTGACATTCCCGGCGTATCGTCAATAAATATCGGAGCTTCGGATAATTCCCCCATCGCTTCGGATAATTTGGAGAAATCATCATCAGTTAGATTGCCAGTTCGAATATTCCATGCATCAACCCCAGAGGCGTCAGCCAGCATACGGTCAACCAACTGTTCTTTGCTCATTTCGAGGCTAAAGAAAAGTACTGATTGTTTGGCAATGGTCGCAACGTTATACGCCAGATTTGTCACAAGCGTGGTCTTGCCCATCGCTGGCCGTGCCGCCAGTACTATCAGGTCGCTGCGCTGTAAACCGGCTGTCATATTATCCAGATCGCGATAACCTGTTTTTATTCCGCGTATGTCGCCTTTGTTCCGGTGAAGTTCTTCGATGCGTTCGAAACTCTCGTCTAAAATACTTTCGATACTGACCAGGTCTTGTTTTAATGACTGGTCGCTGACGGAAAATAGTTCGGCCTCGGCTTTTCCGATTAGTTCGTCGGTAGATGAGCCCTCGTCATAACTCATCTCGGATATTTCACCGCTGGCTTTGATCAAGCGTCTGCGAACGGCTTTTTGGGCGATAATTTCGGCGTATGCTTCAGCATTAGCAGCCGTAGGTACAAAATTGGTTAGGTTGGATAGATATACTGATCCGCCGATGGTATCAAGTTCTTTTTTTCGTTTTAACTCATCGGTTAATGTCAGTAAATCGACCGGTTTGTGCTTTTCATATAAGCGCATCATAGCGCCATAAATTATCGAATGGCGTTTTTCATAAAAATCTTTTTCGCTAATATGTTCGGAAATATCCGCCAACGTTTCCTCGTCAATCAAAACGGCGCCCAGTAAACTTTTCTCGGCGTCAATATTTTGCGGCGGTATTTTGCCGGCAACTAATTCTTTGTCTGCCATCTTATCCTCACATTGTCTCGACGGACACTTCTTCTCCTCCACCCATAATAACAGCAATTGCGGCTGCTTGGCTATCCCTTAAAGGAGGAGTAGTGGGAACGGTGTGAATATCCAGTTCATAAATACCGACTTTCTCTAAACAGCTATTCAGGGCTGAACGATACTTAGTGTCGTCCAGTTTCTTTTTATAGAATTTGTTACCGGCATAAATCGTCAAATCTTTGCCGTCGATATCATAATTACACTTCGTAAGCACGCTATATAGCGCAACATTTTCGTTTTTAATCGCGTCGATTAATTTGTTCCAGTCAAATTGGCGGTCATTATCGATATCAGCTACGTTGTTAGTATCTTGTTTTGAAATCTCTTCTTTTAGTTCTGCTACCGACGCGCTGATTTCGTGTACGGGCGCGGATAATGCGATTGATTTGACAGGTTGTTTTGAAATCGCGCTCATTCCAAGCACGCTTAATAGTTTCAGTTGCGGTTGATGGCATTTTTCGACTTCAATCAGTGAATCGATAAGTGGTAATAAATGAGGTTTGGATGTAATTAAATCGCTGATTTTTTCTGTAAGTTGTCTGGCAAGAATTTGACTGTCGACACCTTCATTATAAGTCTTATTTAATAACTCTACGATTACACTTAAATTCTTATCTTCGACGGCAGAGATGATATTGTTGATTATTTCATCAGGAGCAAGTCCTAATATATTCTTAATAAGCTCTGAGGTAATCTCATTGCCGTCATTTTCATCAAACAAACCTGATAATTGATCAAGCAAGCTGATGCTGTCACGAAAACTACCTTCACTGCGTCTGGCTATAAGTTTAAGTGCATCATCTGATATTTTGATATTTTCTTCTTTTGCAATATGAGCCAAATGTTTTACGGTGTCGTCTGGGCAGATCGGCCTGAAACTGAATCTTTGGGTCCGGCTGATGATAGTAGCTGGTAATTTTTCAACGTTAGTCGTCGCCAAGATGAATACGATATGCTCAGGCGGTTCCTCGAGCGTTTTTAGCAACGCGTTGAATGCTGATTTGGATAACATATGTACTTCGTCGATAATATATATTTTCTTGACTGATGCGACTGGGGCAATTTGGACTTTTTCTCTCAGGTCCCTTATGTCTTCAACGCTATTGTTGCTGGCGGCGTCTATTTCAATTATGTCAAGGCAAGTACTTTTATCGTCATACTTAATTTTATTTATTTCATAAGCAAGAATACGTGCTACCGACGTTTTTCCTACCCCGCGCGGTCCGGTAAATAAATATGCATGAGAAATCCTGCCAGTTTCAAGCGCATTCGCCAAAATATCGGTTATGTGCTTTTGTCCGATTACTTCTTCTAATTTTTTACTGCGATACTTACGATACAATGCTTTTGACATTGTTTGACACCTTCCCCTATTTCTAAATACGATTATACGCAAAAACGTTCGCGTTTATTGCCGTATTTTTTACCTATTTTTGTTTTCACCTCTCGTGATGTAGCTAGTATAGTGCTTTTGTTTGATTATGACAATGTAATTTCTAAAGAAAATAAAAAACCGTAGCTCAATTAATGAAGCTACGGTATAAACAGAGGGATCAAATATCAAATCAAATTTTTACAATCGTATTATCTATGTACTATTTAGTTATGATCGGCAACCTTTCAGGGCTTCAATATGCAGTGTGCGATTATATGAAACGGCGCACGCAATAATAGTCTTTAATATGTACAAATGAAGTTCAAAATCCTTTGTGTTAATTTTGAGAGCTTTTTCTGAAAGCTCTCTAAGTATTCTTACAGCCTCATCACTGCCGTGTCCGAGAAGCAAGATTGTTTTTTCCAGTTCATTTTTCAGTTTTTGAGGATCTAACTCTGCATCTGACACCACTAATCACCATACTTTCTATAAATTTTAGATATGATAAATGACAAATCCTGGTTTTTAAAATACGGATAACTATCGTCACCAGCCTTTATGCATAATAACATAAATTATTAAATAAGTAAATATCTTATGCTAAATAACTGCAGCATTATCCGCAGTTATACGTATTGTAATATATTGAGATTTATAATGCAGCTTCGACGGCTGCCCATGTGGCGTTCGGATTGTCAACGGGTACGATAATCGTGACTTGATCGCCTTCGTTAATTTTGAAGTATGTAACACTGGCAAGTAATATACGGTATTCGTGACCGCTTGCTTCGACGTAATAGGCTCCGTCGTGTTGAACCAGTGTACCTATAATCTGTTTTCTTTCGACTGGGCCGATTTGTTTATATATAAAGCTACCGTCGTCAGTGATCGTTAATTTCAGGATGTCGCCCTCTATAAGTTTTGACTTGCTAGCGTAATTTGTCGGTACAGGGTACTCCTTGCCGTCAGGCCCTATCATTTTTTGGCCGTCAAAAACACCCTCTATGATTTTACCTTTTACATCTTCGATATTGCTGGACTTCGGTGTTATGGCTGCGCCACCCTCGCCTACGATACTGATTAATAATTCTTTGGCCGCGGCCAAATTAGTTTCAGCCTCTTGAATTAGGCTATGGAGGCGCTTTACTTGTTTTTCTGGTAATTCAGACATAGTTACTCGCAGTTTCCTTTGTCTATTTTTGGTGGTGATATTAACCTATATATATCAACGAATCGTAATATTGTCAACAATTAGACGTTTTTTCCACATAGATTTATGAGATAAACCGAAAAGCGTTGTAGATTTTGTTAAAACAAAATGTAGCCCTATTTAAATAGGGCTACATTATCAAGTATCCGATCGGACTGTTTTTTTGAATTAGACTAATTCGACGGTTGCGCCGGCTTCTTCGAGCATTTTTTTGGCAGATTCGGCGTCCTCTTTGTTGACCTTTTCTTTGACGGTCGAAGGCACGCTGTCTACGATTGCTTTGGCTTCACCAAGGCCAAGTCCGGTGATTTCTTTGACAGCCTTGATAACGGCTACTTTTTGTGCGCCGGCATCCTTGAGGTTGACGGTGTATTCAGACTTAGCTTCATCGGCAGGAGCAGCTTCGCCAGCTGGCGCAGCAGCAACGGCTACGGCAGGGGCAGCAGCGCTGACTCCCCACTCGTTTTCGAGGTGTTTCACGATTTGGCTCAATTCGAGAGCCGACAGTTTGTTGAGTTCATCAACGATTTTGCTTTGAGCAGCAGATAGCTTGATTTCATTTTCAGCCATGATTGTTCTCCTTGTGATTGGTAGTTAGTAGTTATTACAATAGTTACAAAATTATAATGATTCGGCGCGTTGTGATAATACTTGCGCAAAACCGCGTTGGGCACCATTCGCAACTCCCAGGAAACCTGAAAGTGGTGCAGCGATGACGCTGACCAGTTGCCCGCGCAATTGATCTTTGGTTGGCAGTTCGGCCAAAGCCGTGACGGTGGCGGTGTCAAGTGACGAGCCGGCATCGTCAAAACCGACGACCAGTTTCAATTGAGGATGCTTTTTGGCAAATTTTGCCAAAACTTGGGCTGGAGCGACTTCGTCTTCTGACGAAAAAGCATAGACCAACTGACCTGTCAGTAGGCTGGTGTCAGCTGATTTGAACTTGTCGTTGCCAGATAGTGCAACGCGTACTAAACGGTTTTTGACGACCTTGATAGTAACACCTGCGTTCCTGGCTTCAGCACGAAGTACTTGCATCTCGGCGACGCTGAGGCCTGTATAGGCTGCACCTACCGAGCCTTTGGAACTTGCGAATAAATCAGTTAATTCCGTAACCAAAGTATTCTTTTTATCGCGTGTAATTGCCATAAAAATTCTCCTTTAGTTTATTAATTGTCCGACCGGATTGTTAATACTCAGACATTCGCCGTACGGCGAAGCGGCAGAACAAGAAACAAAAAAAGTCTTTGAATCTCGCACTGCCAAAGACTAATTATCGAAAAATGTAGATTTTACATAATCCTCGGTAGCTAATTAAGTGCTAAGCACGGCTACTGTCTTTGGTGATGTCTCGAAGTATTCTACCAAAGTACTCATCTGTTGTCAATCATAGCTCGATTATAGAAAGAAAAAAGCTCCCAGTGAAATTTCACCAGGAGCTAAGGGGTTGTTATGTTTCTGTGTAATTTCTACTTTTAGTCTTCAAGCGTAGCATTAATGAAACATATTATTGCTATGGCAAACGTAATTACGATTGATATAAGGTTATTTTTACTTACATCGAGCATGTATGTCATAGTAACGTCGACCAAGGTCGCCGTTGTAAACACACCTGCTATAACCCAGGATACAAATCTCCACTTTTTCGGACCGAATGCTCCGATTAAGAAAAATGGAGTTGTAATAACAATAGCGTAACGATAAAAATCCTTTAAGATATCAATGTCAAAAATCGGCACATCCATCTCCCCTTAATTATGTACTAACGCTACGAAATAATCGTACGTCGTATGAGCCTAGATTGTAAAATACAATACTATTCTGCAACTATGATACCATAAATATATGCAAAAGTCAATGATAACAGTTGTTATGAACTTTACTGTCGGCAAACAACCATCTAAACTATAACTAATAATGTACAAATCGGCGTTGTTGCGAGTTTTGGAAAAATTTGAGATAAACTATCTCAAAATTTTTGAATGTCAAAAAGGTTACCGCAACGAAATCTGGCCAGTACTGACATCTGATAACCGAATGATAAACGTGACATTTTACAAACGGGAAGTTGGCATTGTCGACCGAATTCGCCGGGCGGATGCGGTTTCGGAATATCTATCGGTCCGAGGGATGCTAACTCGAAAACGTGTTGACAATAGGACCCTAACCTTAAAAAGCGGTGCTGCAACAACGAATATTTGTATATACAATTATCTTTCTGGAGATACGATACCCTGGGAAGCTTACACGATGTCACATATCAAACTATTGGGCCAGACAATGAGTGATATGCACGCTCATTTATCTGAAATGCAAACAACTAATTTACCATCCGTTTATGAAGAATGTGGGCATATAATTGAGCGAATGGAGGTGTATTTTTCAAAACCATCTATTCAAAAGGCTGTCAAGCAAAAACTTAAATTATCAGTCGTAACCAACTCATTTGAAAAATATCAACAACTGTTTGACAAATATGCATCGAAGCCTAACCAACAGCCATTGCATATGGACTTTGTAAGGGGTAATATTCTGTTCAAGAATGGTGTGATATCGGGTATTCTTGATTTTGAAAAAACGGCCAAAGGCGACACTGTTGTTGATTTGGCTCGCACACTTGCTTTTTTGTTAGTTGACTGTAAATACAAAACAAATGACAAAGTATATAAATATTTTGTTTATTCTGGATATCAAAAACGCGGCAAAAACAAAGATATTGGAAATGATTTCGATAGAAATACGTTTGTTGAAATGTTCTTGTTTTATGATTTCTATAAGTTTTTGTTACATAACCCATATGAATCACTCCATCTCAACGAGCACTTCGTTCGTACCAGAGATATACTTGTCAAGCGCGGTGTGATATCCTATTTATAATATATTGGGAGTGAGGTTTATATACTATGTCTAATTGGAAAAAACGGCTGATTTCGCAGAGTGATTTGATGGCACTTGGTGAACAATTACGGGAAAAGAATAAAAAAATCGTTTTTACGGCTGGTTCGTGGGATCTGATTCATGCTGGCCAGTGCCGCTATTTAGAAAGAGCCAAAGAATACGGTGATATATTAGTGGTGGGTGTCAGTAGTAATAATTCAATCAAACAAGTAAAAGGCCCGAACAAGCCGATACTTGATGAAAAGATTCGTGCCGAAATGCTTACCTATCTAAAGTCTGTTGATTTTGTGACTATTTTGCCTGAACCGAGCTGTCAACCATCACTTGGACTCTTGAAACCCGATGTTTATATAACCGTCAAAGAAGATTGGACGGAAAACTACAAAGAATCTCGCGAGTATAAAACCGTTACTAAATACGGTGGCGAAGTTATCGTTGTGGACCGACAATCAACATCGATTTCGACAACTCAAATCTTACAAAGAGCTATCGGCGGACATTTAAGCGAAATTCTAAAAGATTTTATGCAATACCGCAAAGAGCCGCTAAAAGAAAAATAATGGACGAGGCCGAGCAAAAAAAGCAAGAAATGTATCGTGATGCCAGAGCTACTGGCAAATATGATGGTATATGGCAATCTGTTGGCAAGTGTGTCTTTTGTGATTTAAATGAAAACTATGTGGTTTACGAAGAAAACGGGGTTGTATTGACGGTTGCACTTTATGCCTATATTGATGGCCACTGCATGATTATCCCCCGCCGCCACATTCGTTCGGTCAAAGAATTAACTACGGCCGAATGGGAAACGATGCGAAAATTTATGTACATCGCCAAAAAAATGATCCGTGATATTTATGGTATAAAAGGTATGCAGATTATTCAAAAAGACGGTGTCGAGGCTCAAAGTACAGTCGAACATCTACACTTTCATTGTATGCCGTTTGACTCTCCTGATTTTTCGGTATGGAACTATCGCAGATTAAAATATACCCCGATTGAGAACGCAACTCTATACAAAGAACAAATAGAAGATATTAAAAAGCTTGCTAAAAGATTTTCTAGGAAATATCAGAATGAGTAAATACGAATATAATTGGTCTGATTTGGCATTTGGTAGCAAAAAACCTCTGAAAGATTTGAACGCAACCTTCTTTTCAATATCCCGTGAAATGTCGGCTTCGCGCTTTAAGCAGCTTGTCAAAGAATATTTACCACAACGTAATCTTGTCGTCGCCATTGCGAACGAGGAATATATTAAAGGCTTCGAAAACCAACCACAATTTAAAACGTTGCAGTTGAATGATATCCAGTCTGTCGTAGACAAAGTCAACTCATCAGCCAGTCCGCACAAAATTACCGTCCTTCGCTGCAATCAATCCGATATCGTGCCGATATTGAAAAAAATTAAATTTCGTTTTGCCCTGTTTATTAATGGGTCTTGGTTGCACTCCTTTCATATGCGTCCTGAATATTACGCTTTAGTATCGAATAGCATATCCTTCAAGTTAGTATCGCCTTTTGTAGACGAAGCCGAGGCCAAGGCTTATGCCGTAAAGTTCCAGCCCAAAATTTCACTTCGTAGTGTGCCATTAAGTGAGATTGAAATTATGAAACTAACAAACGAAGTCGCCAAAAAATCATTCGCCAACGAACATCAGACTGGAGTTGTAATTGCAAATAGGATTGGTTCGAGATATCAGCCGATGATGTATGCGCACAATACTACCGTACCGTTCGAAACTTTTGCGTGGCATAACGGCGCGTCACGCGAACGCCATCTGTCACCTATGGGCGATTTGAATAACTACGATACTAATCATGCCGAAGTGACAGCACTTATCAAAGCTCAAAAAGAAAAAATTGATTTGGTCGGAACTTCATTGTTTATCAATCTGTTGCCCTGCCCGACATGTGCAAGAATGTTATGCGAAACCGATATTGCTGAAATTGTCTATTCGCTAGATCATTCCGACGGATATGCCGTTTCGCTGCTCGAAAAAGCTGGCAAGGCCGTGCGCCGCTTGATAGTTGAAAACGATATTATAGCTAAGGAGGGCTAAAATGCACCCGGAATATCAATATTTGAAACTTTTAGCAAGGATTTTAAAAGATGGTAAAACCAAGCAAAGTCGCGGCATTGAATCGCTAAAGACTGTTTTTGGGGCTCAGCTACGATTTGATTTGCGTTATGGCTTTCCCCTGATGACTACCAAAAAAATGTTCGGTTTTCGCGCATTGACTCATGAAATGTTGTGGTTTATATCGGGAGACAATCAGACGCCGAAGTACCTGAACGACAACGACGTTCATATTTGGGATAGTTTCGAAGATGCAAAATCAGTTAAAGAAGGTACCTTGGGGCGTATTTATGGCGTACAATGGCGCCATTGGCGAAAACCCGACGGAACGGAGTTTGACCAACTGCAATGGGTTATTGATGAAATCAAAAACAACCCGAATTCCAAAGCGATTCTAGTTTCGGGCTGGAACGCCGGCGAGTTAGATGAGATGCGACTACCACCTTGCCACACTTTATTTCAGCTAGATGTAATTAAAGGCAAGCTATATATGATGTTGTATCAAAGGTCAAGTGATGTCTTTCTGGGTTTGCCGTTCAATGTTGCTCAATACGCCGAACTGCTGATGATGATTGCAAAAATCACAAATCTGGAAGCACGCGAGCTGGTCGTATCTATAGGTGATGCGCATTTGTATGGTAATCAACTTGAAGCGGCGCGCGAGCAGGTTATCAGAAAACCGATGAAGTTTCCAAAATTATTGATTCACGGCAATCAAAAAACCATCGACGATTTTAAGTTTGATGATTTCGAATTGGTGGATTATGAATCGCACCCTGCAATCAAAGTACCGATAGTAATTGTGTAGTAATGATTATTTGGGTTAGCTCGATTCATTAATTAATCTTTCGTAAGTATCGGCGTAGTTACGGCACATCCGACTTATAGTGAAGCGTTTTTCGAAATCTTCTCTGCAAGCTTGACGATTTATTGATCCAGCTTGAGTAATTGCAAGTGACAAGCGTTCTGTTGTGATTTCTTCGTTAGCATCCTTAACCACCAATATACCGTTATTTTGATTAATAATTTCAGGAATTGAACCACTATTCAGACCGATTAGCGGCGTACCGCTAGCCAAAGCCTCTATCATAACCATACCGAAAGGCTCATCGAACGTCGACGGAACAATCAGTGCTTTGGCCCGTCCTAAGAATTCATTTTTATCTTTTGTCTCTTTGATGAAACCGACGTATTCGATATTCGGACTTAGTTTAGGTTGGATTATTTTTTGCCAATAGTCATCTTTGCTAGTATCGGAGTAATGTTTACCGGCAATCTTTAATTTCAAGTTCGTATTGTTAACTAGGTTATGTTTATTTACGGCTTCGATTGCAAGATGTACGCCTTTCGGTTCGATTATTCTGCCCAGAAAGGCGACGTAATCGCCGTCGGCCTTATCGAAATATTCAAAACCTTTTTCATCAAGTCCGTGGTAGATATTTGCGATCCAGTTGGTATTTTGGGGCATAGACTTTCGTTGAGAAATTGAAAAAGATACGTAATTCAAATCGGGATATTTCGGAAAAATACTGCGATAACGGATTAAAAAATTAAATGGGTCGTGATGCGTGAAGATTACTGGTTTTCTGCATAATTTTGAAAACGGTAAAGCAATATCTTCTTCGTTGGTGTATATATGAACCAAATCAAAGCCGTCTTTGTTCGCAATGTCATAAGCTTTTGCTATGATTTCCGATTGGACTTGGCGCGCAAGGGAGACGAAAACGGACGGGTGTTTCTTGAGTAA
Source organism: uncultured Saccharimonas sp. (SeqCode) (assembly GCA_964419165.1). Lineage (GTDB taxonomy): Bacteria > Patescibacteriota > Saccharimonadia > Saccharimonadales > Saccharimonadaceae > UBA1547. Next base: position 8,558 of record CAYQOL010000001.1, on the reverse strand, counting down.
ATCCAAATATGAGTCGCCGCGGGCGTTAAGTTCGGCTTCAAAGTAACTCATATCGGCCGATATGTTTTTTACTGTCGAATCAATTGGTCCTGGCGTGAATAAAGTAACGTCGATGTCGCAATGCTCAAGCCCTTCAGCTAATTTGATAGCAAGAATGCCGGGCGAAAAAATCACGTCCGGCAAGATGTCGCGGTGTAGAAATATATGCGGTACGACTAGTGCTACTTTTTTGTCAGTCTTGTTACGACTCATCTTTTTCGTCTAAAAAGCTGAGATCGAAATCTTCTCCGGATTCATCGATAGTTTCGTCGTAATATCCGTCAGCCTTTGTTTCGTCTTTATCCATAAATACCCTCTCTTATTACTTGAATAATTATGAATAACATTTGCGCAAAAGTAAATACATAATAGTCTGTTAAGGAATTATGTTAATATGGATTTTATGAAGTCAATCATCGTGGCATACGACAAAAATTATGGTATTGGAGCAGGCAACGATTTGTTATGGGGTCGGTCTATGCCCGGAGATTTAAAACATTTCAAGGATATTACGTTCGGTCATACGGTTATTATGGGCTACAATACCTATAAATCAATCGGCAGACCTTTGCCGGATCGTCGAAACATAATCATTAGTGATAGACCGGAAAATATAGACGGGTTTGAAGTCGTTGACAGTTTGGGATCGGCCTACGAGTTAGTCGCGGATGATCGAGAAGTGTTCGTGATTGGCGGAGGAAAAGTATACTCGACCGCGCTTCCTACGGCCGATAGGATATATGCAACCGAAGTAAATACTTTGTTCGAGAATGCGGAAATATTCTTTCCCACTATAGATAAAGATACTTGGCAGGAAGTAAGCCGTGAAAAACATTTTGCTGATGATTTGAATTCGTATGATTACGACTTCGTGATATATGAACGCAACAATCTAAATTAGTAGATGTCTTTTATTACAGTCTCGTTTGCTTTCAACCAGCTTTGAACTGTCCCGCTGTCCAAATACTCGCCTTCTGCGTCGACTACTCTCAATATACCGCCGCTTGATACGTATTGATTGATAGGATCAATTATTTGGTATTCGCCTGATTTGAGCTCTTGTTCGGAGTAATGCTCTATTATGCTTAAAGCGTTGTAGTTCAAGACGTATTTACTGACGTTAATCTTGTTACTGGGAGCATTTTCGGGGGCGGGCCTCTCAACTATTTGTACGAATTCACCGTATTCATTTGACTCGATAACGCCGTATTTATACACCTCTTCTTTTGGTATTGGCACGGTCAAAATGGCTGAGTCATCTCCGGCTGCTTCGATTAGTCTGGCAAGTTCGGATTTATCGTCTCTTCTGTATATAAAATCATCGCCCATTAGTACGGCCACGGACTCGCCTTCGTTAATTTGGGAATAAGCTAGGCTTACGGGTATTGCGGTGCCGTATTTTCCGTAACTGGATTGGGTGATGTAATGCAAATTAATGTTCATTGGCGGTTTAATTAACCCCAATAGATTTTCCTTGCCATTTCGTCGCAAGTAATCGTTCAAATCTATGTTCGTACGATAATAATCCCTTAGCTGCGTGCTTTGTTCGTTAATAATGAAATATATGTCCGTAATACCGGCTTTTATGCAATCCTGTACTACATAATCAATAACAGGTCGGTTGCCAACGGGCATCATACACTTTTCCAATGTTTTCGTGATTGGTAGGCGTCTGGTTCCCCATCCCGCTACAGGAATTATCGCTTTAGTAATTTTCATAATAATATTGATACCAAATCTAATTAAACCTCTTATGTTAAAAAGAATCAACCTATATTAATTTACTAACGTGTTTTCAACTTTGACTGATGGGCCCTGTGTGGTACTGATTGCAATAGATTTGACATAGATACCCTTTAATCCGGTGGGCTTCTGGTTTTTTAGGCTTTCAAAGAATGCTTTGGCATTTTCTTCAAGTTTTAAGGCTCCAAAAGAAACTTTACCAACCGCAAGGTGAACGATAGCTTGCTTGTCAACGCGATATTCGACTTTGCCGGCTTTAGCTTCAATTACGGCTTTGGCGACGTTAGCTGCGACAGTGCCACTTTTAGGATTAGGCATTAGGCCACGCGGACCTAATAAACGTGCGTATTTGCCGAGTTTCGGCATATATTGCGGTGTCGCGACTAGAATGTCAAAATTTAGTTCTTCTTTGTCGAGCTGTTTCAGGAAGTCTTCGTCGCCAACTATATCAGCTCCGGATTTCTTGGCTGCCGTATGTTCGGTCTCAGGAGCAAAGACGGCGACTCGGACGGTTTTACCGGTTCCGTTTGGTAAAACGACTGTAGCGCGGATATTCTGGTCGGCTTGGCGCGGATCGACGCCCAAACGGCAATGGACTTCAATGCTGGCATCGAATTTCGAAGGACTTGTTTTGGTTGCTAGTTCCATAGCTTCGGATAGTGAATATACTTTGTTCTTTTCGATCAGTTCGGCGACTTTACGGTAATTTTTGCCGCGGCGTTCGATTTTCGGACGAGTAACTGGTTTTGGGCATTTTTTGGTGGTTGGAGCGGCTTTTGCATCCTCGGATTGAGGGGTTGTGTCACGGGCTTCTTTGCGAGCTTCTTTTTCGAGCTTGGCTTCGATTTCGGCTATAGCCTTTTCGCTGCGCTTACCAGCCTTGGCAACTTTTGGTTCCTCGACTTCTACGGTTTCGCCTGCTTTTACTATTGCTGCTTCGATTTCGGCAATCGTATTCTTCTCGGTAATTTCTAAACCGAGCTTATTTGCTTGTTCTAATAGATCTGACTTTTTAGTCATTTTATCCTTTCTGTGGTACAAACCCGTATTGTTAGCCGGACGGCAAATAAACAAACGGTCCCAACATTGATATTAATTTATATATTCTAGCATAATAATATAAATATGGCCATAGCGACATTGAAATAAATTAATTGAGCCCCCAGTCATAATTTGCGAAAGGGGGCTTGGAGAGTCCGTGGAAACGGCCTCTGCGGAAATATTTATGTGCTCGCTTCTCTCAAATATTTAAGTGGTACATGGTATATTCGAATTTCATCCCGACATTTTCTGATGAACTTTCTGCGTTCTTCTAGTGTCATACGAATCACATCGTTGTTTGAGCTTCTGTAAAGCTGTAACTCTTTACCAATCTTGGAAAAGTTTACGTCGACTCGAAGGATCGAAAATATTTTCCGAATGTTAGGATGTTCATTTTGGCATACGACAACTAGTGTTCTTCCTTCGTTGGTCACATTGACGACAATTGGCCCAAAATAGCTAACTAGTTCGCCGTAATACATGTTGTAGTTGACTAAGCTTGAAGCGGTTTCCTGAAGGGATGTTCTGATTTCCTGTAGTATTTTTCTCTGCCTTTCTTCTGAATAACTTTGCGAATGCTCTAGCCGACTCTGTTTTGCCATCACAATACCCCCTAAAATATTTGATAATATAATATACGTGCACTATAATGATCCGATTTCTAAGTTCATTACATCATGATTATGATGTAATGAATGTTATGATATCATAATAATTAATCCGGTCAAATGAATTTTCTTTCAATAAAAATATCGCAGCGTTGCTGCGATAATAAAACCACGTGATATATTATTCGACGACTTCGACGCCCATTGACCTGGCAGTGCCGGCGATTACTTTGACTCGTCCATCCATATCGATGGCGTTCAATTGGTCTTTTTTAATTTCGGCGATTTCTTCCAATTGGGCACGGGTAATCTTGCCGACTTTTTCGACGTGCGGTTTGCCGCTGCCTTTTTGAATTTTGATTCGTTCTTTGATTAGTTCATCTACTGGTTGACCTAGGCACTTCCATGTGAAAGTGCGGTCTTCGAATACTTGCAGATGGACGATAACATCCTTGCCCATTAGATCCTTGGTAGCTTCATTGAAAGGATTGATAAAATCCATCATATTCAGGCCCCATTGACCCAGTGTCGAACCGACCGGAGGTCCGGCGGTAGCACGTCCGGCAGGAATGCGTAGTTTCAAATTTCCAATAATTTTTTTTGCCATATAATTTAATCCTTTTGACTCGTTATTAGCGAGTGCGTAACTGGGGTATTATACCTTACTTACCTGTAAAGCGTCAAGTTCGACGGATGTATCCCGTCCGAACATACTGACCATTACCTTGACCTTGCCTTTTTGATTGTCTATTTCTGATATCGAGCCGTCGAATCCACGGAAAGGACCGTCAGTAATACTTACAACCTCACCAACGGTAAAGTCGATATGATGTTTTGGTTCTTCGACTCCCATTCGCTTCTTGATTTTAGATATTTCGCTATCTGATACTGGCGTTGGCTCGGTACTGGTACCCACGAATCCCGTTACGCCTGGGGTATTACGGATAATATACCAAGTCTCGTCTGTTAATTTCATCTCTACAAGGGCATAGCCTTGGAATATTTTCTTCTCGACTACCTTGCGCTTGCCATTTTTAATTTCAATTTGTTTTTCTTTCGGTACCATTACATCGAAAATCTTGTCGGCCATATCAACGGCATTAATGCGCTGTCTGATGTTTTCTGCGACTTTTTCTTCGTATCCGCTATATGTGTGAATAGCGTACCATTTCCTTGAAGTGTCTGAGTATCTACTTTTTGTCATAATAATTCCTTACTTGATAATAAATTTGAATAACAGATTAAATAATTCATCGAGAATCAAAATTAGCGTAATGAAAAACACCGAGAAAAGTATTACCGCCAAAGTCATACTCCAAGTCATTTTGCGATCAGGCCATCGGACTTGCTGTAACTCCAGCCATGAATTTTTAAAATACAAACCTACCGACACGAAAGGCTTGAATATAAATATGACGAATTTCGGCATTTTTATATTTTTTAATTTGATAAATTTATCTTTGTTCGTCTTTTCTTTTTTGGCCACAATCTTGCTCCCAAATTAATAAGTCTGCTAAGCAGACTGTCAAGTACAAATATACATCATCATTTCTTATCAGTCAAGCCGGATGGGTCTTTGACCTCAGGAACGGAAAAACTGAACGTCGAGCCGAAATTCAAGCGGCTTGTCAACTGAATTTTTACGCCCATCTTGTGAGCTAGTTTTGCGGCGATATATAGCCCCAACCCAGTTCCGCCTGTCTCGCGAGTACGATAATCTTCGCTACGGAAAAATTTATCGAATACTTTTACCTGATCGCTTTTTGAAATACCAATACCACTGTCCTTGATTAAAAACTTAATTGAACCGTTTTCTTGTTTAATGATAATGTCTACGTTGCCTTTTTTTGTGTATTTAATCGCATTTGTAATGAAGTTTTGTAATAATTCTTCAAGGTATAGCCTGCTGACGTTTACTTTTCCTAATTTAGGTGATAAATCTAAATTCAAAGTCAGTTTTTTCTCTAAAGCTTCTGGTTGATATTTCCCGAACAATTTATGCGCCAGTTCGGTGACATCTATCAATTCGGTGGTACCCGCCACTCCCCGTTCGGCTCGTGATAGCGTACTGAGGTCATTTACCATACTGGACAAGAATAATATCTGTTCGTGAGCGGTTTTGGCACTGTCTTTCATCATTTTCTTTGTAACGTCTTTGTGGTCAAACATCATAAGTACGTTCGATATTGTTCCCTCGGCGATAGCTATAGGCGTTCTTAATTCGTGGCTGACAACACTAATGAATTCGTCACGCTCTTCTTCTAGGCTTTTGGCTTTGGTTATGTCGCGCATCAATATGATGTAACCGTTTCTAATGTTCTTGATATGATTGAAACTGCTTCGAATCGGAGAAAATGTAACTTCCAGACGCATTTTTTCGTCAACGCTGATTTTGTAGTCTAAATCATCACGTTTGACGGTCGTCTTAGCTTTTTTGAATTCCTCCGACAAGATAATCTTTTTACCGCTTTGATCAGTTAATGGCAGTATTTCGTCAATACTATGACCCTCTAGGTTTATGTTGGTGTCTAGAATGTTTAGGCTCGCGGCATTATAAATTACGATATTGCCGTTAGCGTCGGTACTTATTAATGCATCGGTCATATTGTTTATAATCGTAGAGATGCGATCCTGTTGCAAAGATTCACGTGCCTTACTTCGTATCAACTCAGCCTTGTTATTGCCCTTTGATTTGTTAGTGTAGCTGTAGCTAAGTATCAGAATGTTAGTAATCAATATCGCTATTGCGGCTAGTAAATCATATTTGACAATTAGAATATTGTTTTGATTCCATGCCAATATATCAAAGAATACTATTGCCAAAAAAGAAAGCGTACTTAAGTGCAGCCCTTTATATGAAAAACAAAGATATGACGCGAGCATCATTAATAAACAACCTCCGATAAAAGGCGATACTATTCCCGAATAGAATAATAAATAAGAGCCTACTAAAAGATGAACAGCTAATAATCTTAGAAATATATCAAACTTAGAACCGACGGGAAACAGAAATTGTATTATCAGAACACATGACCACCAGAAGGTAAAAACAAAAAGACCAATCAGATTAATTTCGTTCGATGATTCTATATAACCCAGATGTATCAGTAAGCCGTAAGAAAGTAGAATAATCGGTATGAACATAGCAATGGCTCGGAATATCCGCGCCATCTTTGGAGTAATCAAAGGTCCACCCTTATGCATCTTGCGCATTATTATACATCGAACGAAAAGAATTATACAGACGGATTTTGTGATTTCAACATACGTCTGTGTGATTTATAGTTCGGGTCGGCTTGTGCGACAAGCGACCAAAATTCAAAACCATGGTTCATATGTACAGTGTGGGATAACTCATGGATTATTACGTAGTCAATCAACTCGAACGGTAATTTCATAAGAGCAATATTTAAACTTATTGTTCCCGAGCTACTGCAACTCCCCCACCTGCCGCTAGCATGAGAAAAACGGACTTTTTCATATTTCAAGTCATATTTTTGGGAAAGGAATAATAGACGCCTTGGTAAATAACTTTTCGCCTCTAATCTAAGGGCTGGAATAACTACCTCTCGTATTTTTCGTACTGTGCGAGCTTCGTTTAAGTCGTTATTTATGGGTAATTCAACGATAATTTGTCTGTTATGACGCGATACGTCGATGTTCGAACCGGTATGGTGACGAATAATCAAAGTGTGGCTCTTACCTATTTGCATACCGTCTTCATAATGATAACCCGGCTTTGATTTGGAAAGCATTTGTCTTAATTCGTTTCTTGATGAACGCAGTAGATGCTTGACTAGAAAAATCGGCGCTTTCATCGGCAAAGAAGCGCGTAACGTTCCGTCAGGCGCTACTCTGACTTTGACTTGGGTAGCTTGTGCGCTGCGACGGATTGTTATTTTGCCAAATTCTTCATCTTGAATTATCGGCATAATCGTTCTTTCTAACGAATCATAAAATTCCGGTTTATTGTCGTTCTTGGTTGCATTGTTTGATTTTCGACTTGTGTTCTAGGTTCCACTAAACGCTTTAAGACAATCTTCAACTGACTTGCATAAGTATGCTTGCCGCTTATTACGACGGGTTTTTCAATCTGATGAGGTATGTTGAACTTTTTTACTGACGCATCAAATTGGTCGGAAGCCATCGCTGGGCGGCCGTCGCTTGGTTTTATAGCGCGTCTTTTTGCTGTTGCTGGGTCTGTTTGTACCCACACGAATAGCGGTTCATAGCCGGCTGCCCTTGATTTTTTTGCGATAATCAAACGTTCATTTCGGGTGTCAGACTTACCTTCGTATATTATAGTTCTTCCAGTCTTTAATAATTCGTCTAACATATAATTCGCAACTCTGCTAATAATTTCACACTCGTCTTCACTGAAATTAGGTTCGTTAAAAAGTTCGTATCGATAACGATGAAAACTAACAATAGGTGCTTTGAACGTACTAGCAAAATGTTCTGCGAAATAACTTTTACCTGAACCAGGAATTCCAACCATCACTATCAGACGCGGCTTACTAAGAGTCAATGATTTCATATATGACAGTATAGCAAATGTATGACAAAATACATATATGAACGAAAAACTTGAAGGTACGAAATTGTTTGCTTTTGACCCCATAGGGTTAATCGTGGATCTAAAGATTATTGATTTGGTTCAGGGATACGGCGAAGTTGCGCAGCAGGATTCAACAATAACTGCTCATTATACCGGAGCGTTGGCGAATAGCGGCGTTATTTTTCAAAGCTCACATGACGTCGGCCAACCGGCAACATTCGGGCTTAGTCAGGTTATAAACGGCTGGACAAAAGGCGTCCCTGGTATGCGAGTTGGTGGCAAGCGGAGGTTGCTTATTCCTTCGGGAATGGCATACGGTTCGCGAAGCATCGGTAACATACCTCCGAATTCGGACTTAGTTTTTGATATCGAATTAGTTGCCGTCAAATAGACTATTCCACGGTGTTACGAGTTGACACCCATCTTTTAGTTTTTTTATAATAATAGGTAGAAGCTTTTGGAAAGGAGGTTTATAAATAGCTTCGAGTTATTTATAAAATACTAAAAGGAGGTCTTTTATGGCAAAACTCGTAAGATTTGATCCGTTCGCGGAAATTGACGCATTGCAG